>JAVXNW010000033.1:0-24352 GCA_036645575.1 Clostridia bacterium
GAACTCTTCTTCGATGCAATGTCAGCATTGCGATCTCTATCCTTACGCTCTTGATTCAATTGATCCTTTTCTTCGCGGTAAGATTCGAAAGCAGCTAATGCATCTTCGCCGTGCGTGGTAATTGTGTAATAGGATGAGGAACCAGACCTCGTAGGGCGAAGATGCTCAGAACGACGAAGGCAGTCATCCCCCAATAGACGAGATATGCGATCCAGATCAATTGGATCAAACTCGAAATCGTACATGCTTCCGGACATATCCAAAATCCTACGCAAGACGTGATAATCCTCCGTTGATAGCACAACAACCCCACCCTTCGTAGAGAAGTATACCACAAAAAAGCCCACCTGACGAGAACCGGATGGCGACCGGGCGAAACCCGCAAATGCGGGTTGTGGGGAGCCACATTACGGAGGTGATAGGACAAGGATGAAGAACGAACTTACGGCGTTTGGGCGGGATGTCAAGGCGCGGCTGGTACGGGATGGAATGGAGCACCGGGAGTTGGCACGCCGGATCGGGTGCGGAGAAAACTACCTGAGCATGATTCTGCACGGAACCAAAAACGGCGGGAGATACACGGAGATCATCCTGCGTGAGTTGGAAGAATTGGAACGGAAACAAGCCTAAGCGTGGCGAGATGAATGGGGGTACGAGGGGATGGACGGACAGATGTCGAGGGTTGAGACGGTAAATGTCGCCAAGGCAGCTGAGCTAATGAACCTTGATGAGAGATCGGTACGTCGCTATGTTGAATCCGGGAAACTAGCGGCTACCACTAGCTTGAGTGCGTTAGGCGGGGGAGCGGGTGGGACGGCGTACCGGGTGTACGTGGACAGTTTGCCGGCGGAGGCGCAGATCAAATACTGGCAGGGATCAGGATTGGCAGAGATTGGGGCGGGGTGCCAAGAATTTGACTTGGTGGGGTACAAGGCGAGGAAGGGAGACAGCGGCATGAAGGAGTTACTTAGGCGGCAGCGGGCGGCGCTGGCGGCACACGGGCTGCGGGCGCGGTACGAGGATCAAGCGATGCGTGGGTATACCGAGGCGCTGGCGGGGTTATCGGAGGCACTGGGGATACCGGCGATGACGCTGTACCGGTGGGAGCGGGGGTATGCAGCGCAAGGCCTTAAGGGGATCGCGCGACCGATCCGCGCGGACGCGGGACAATCGCGGAGCATGTGCTATCTGGCGCGGGACTACATCGAGTACCTAATGTACGACAAGCGGAAATTGCCGCAGAGCCGGGTGCTGGAGAAACTCAACGAAACCGCGAAAGCGCTGGGCCCGGACGCGTGCGAGCACTGTCCGTACCGCTGCGCGTCGGAAGAGCGCGAGGCGCTGGTGATGGCGCACGGAGACGAGTTGCCCATGTGCGAGCAGGGCGGGAAGGGGATGATACCGCCGGACAGCCGGTACGCGGTGAACCGGGCGGTGGGGCTGATCAGCGAGTCAGCACTGGCCTACGCCCGATACGGAAGCCGGTACTGGGATGACAAATATCTGCAGAAGGTGGTGCGCAAAAAGCCGGAGCTGGCCAATGAAGTGTGGTTCGGCGATCACCACAAACTGGATCTGTTTGTACTGGATCGGGACGGGCGCGCCGTGCGGCCGTGGCTGACTGCGTGGATGGACGCGCAGAGCAGTGCGATCGTCGGGTGGATGCTGACGCTGGAACCCAACAGCGACACCATCGCCGAGAGCTTTGCGCGCGCGGCGGTGGCGACCAAGGGCAGTATTTTTGTGGGGCTGCCCAGGGTGGCATACATCGACAACGGCAAGGACTACCAATCGATCCGGTTCGAGGGCGGGCAGTATCTGGAGAAATCGCTGGGCAAGATCAACGATGATTTCTGGCGAAAATCCATGCTAGAAGCACTGTGCGTGGAAGTTAAGCACGCGATCCCCTACTGGGCATGGTCGAAACCTATCGAGCGGCTATTTGGGACGCTGGAAAAGCGGTGGATGAAGGAGTTCCCCGCTTGGTGTGGCGATTCGCCGGAGGAGCGTCCGCAGGATCTGAGCGCGGACATTCGGGCGGGGCGGATCATGACATTTGAGGACTTTTCGGTGTGTTTTAAGCGTGACGTGATCGACGCCTACCACCATTTCCGGGGCGGCGAGGACAATAGGACGCCACTGGAACGGTACGAGATGGCGCAAAAGGCGCGGATGGATCACCCCAGTTGGGCGACGATGTGCCTGCTTAAGGGAATGAACACGACACGGCAGGTGCGCACACAGGGGATCACGATCGACAATCGCCTGTATCAGGACAGGGCGCTTGGCGAGCTGATCGGAAAATCGGTGACAGTATTGTACAACCGGGGGCCAAACGAGAGCGTGAGCATCCTTCACAACGGACAATTTGTGTGCGAGGCGGTATGCGCAGAGGTGCTTGACATGATCGAGCGGGACACGGACAAGCTCAGGGACGTAATGGCCGAAAAGAAGCGCCAGCGCAACGAGGTAAGAAGCCAGATAGCGGCCATTGCCCAGAGCGTGCGCGGCGTTCATCGGGAGGCGTATGCCGAGGAGATCGACGCGCAGCGCGACCGGGCGCTATCGCGGGTGGGCAACATCGAAGGGATCAAGGTGCAGCGCGCGAAGGCCGAAGTGGCGACGCAAAAGAAGCGGCGCGCGGGCGAATTGGACGCGGGCGCGCGGGCGGTAAACGATATGTTTGGCGCAATGGGCGCGGAGATGCTCAGGAAAACGAGGGAGGGATGACGGTGGGCGTGGAACGGGCGATCATCATAAGCGGCATGGTGTGCGCGATCATTAGTTATTTGCTGGTGCCGGGCGCGTTTATGTGGGGGCTGTATTTGGGGGCTAGGAGGCACCGAAGGACGTAGGCAGACCGCAAGGCCCAGTCCCGTGCAAGCCGGGGCCGCCTTTGCGCAGCCGCAATCCCGAAGGGACAGGGTGCGGCTGCGCAAAGGCGCGGCGCTCATGGTTCGACAAAGGAGGGCATTATGGAGAAAATCGGATGGATCGTCGCGCTGCGCGTGGCGCGATATCGTGACATAAGGGAGGCGGCGCGGGCATCGGGAATTGGCGTGGCGCTACTAGAGATCGTCGAAAATGGCGGATTGACGGGACCTGGGATTGCGCGCAAGATCGGCAAGGCCTACGACATGGATGCCGGGCAAATCCGGATGATCACCTGCCAACAGACCGTGGAACGGCGCAAACGCGAAAAGGCGCAAAGCCGCAAGGATGTACAAATCGACAGAATGCGGGAGGTGTACGGGGCATGAAAAGCACGGGTGAAACGGTATCCATGAGCGGAGGACGGACGCTACACGCGATTACGCTCAGGCACAATAACGGGATGTGGATCGGCGATGTGGTGCTGGACTACAACGATGGCGAGCACCGGGGGAAGCTACACACCATAACCGATTACGGCAACTACGGATGCCGCTGGGCGGCGGTGCCGCCACGATACGGATTTGAGAAGTTCGTGGCGGACATGGACGCGGACTACATGCTGGACAATTTATCGCGGTTCCACGATGAGGCGCGGGTGTGCGACATCGACAAGACGGCAAAGGTGCTGGCGGAATTGATCCTGATCCGATCCGGGGATGAGGGCGCGGAGTACCTGGGGGACGCGCTGGACGGACTTAATCGCGTGGAGAGCGAGCGTGAATTGTGGGACTGGCAGGCGCGGCACCGGGAGATCGTGGAGCCGGACGACGTGCAGGACAGCATCAGCTACCGGCGAGGCGGCTTTTTGCAAGGCTATCAAAAGGTGCTGATCCCGGCGCTGCAGGCGTACCTCGTGGAGGCGGCGCAATGAATCCGATTGCGTATCTGACGAACGCATGGGCGGGATTTCGGACGATGCTGGACGCGGGGGCGCTGGATGCGGCGATCATGGTGGCGCTGTTCGCGGTGGGCAGCGTGCTGGGTTACTTTGCGGGGCGCGACGGAGCGAATGCCGACGCGCCGGACGAAGAAACCGAGCAGATCGATACGGTAAACAAGGAGGGGACGCGGATATGGAACAGGCATTGACGATGGAACCGGCGTTGGCGGAGCGGTTGCGGGGCATAAAAGCAGAACTGGCCGCGCCAAGTTACACCGAGATCGCGCGGATATCGGGGATCAACCGAGTGACGATCAGCGGCATTGCCAACAGCAAAATGATCCCCACCCCGGTACAGGCGGAGCGCATTTGGGCGGCGCTTGCGCAGCTGGGCTTGACCGGCGAAGCGACGGATGACGCGCCAAGCGCGCAAGTGCCGGGGCATTACAAGGGTGCGCTGGAGCTGTACGAGACCAAGCAGTATCGGGATGCAATGGGGTGGTGCGAGTACATCCGCAGTCACCGCAAGATGGGGGTGTTGATCGGGCATCCGGGCAGTGGCAAGACGACGCTTTTGCGCGAGTTTGTGCGGCGGATCCCAGGCGCACGCTACATCGAATGCTGGAGCACGATGCGGATGGGCGATCTGCTGGGCGAGATCGCGGCAGCGGCGGGCGCGGCACTGTCCGGCAACGTGTACCAGCGCACCGGGCAGGTGATGCGGGCGCTGGCGGCGCGGGACGATGTGGTGCTGGTGCTGGACGAGGCGGAACAATTGCGCAAATGGGATGTGGACAAATTCGAGACGCTGCGGAAGCTGTGGGACAACACCGGAACGCCGGTCATCCTGTCTGGAACCATGCAGCTGCGAAACCTGCTGACGCGGGGCGGTGGGCGCGACAATCTGGCGCAACTGTACCGCCGAAAGTACGAATTTGAATTGACCGGGATCACGGAAAAAGAGGCGAAGAGCATCCTGCGCGAATACAACCTGACGAGCGAGGCGGCGGCGGAGCTTGCGCGGATCGCGACCGACGCGAGGCACGGCGGGATGGGGAATTTTGCGGAGCTGCTGGGGCTGTGTCTCGACGCGGCGGACGGAGCGAGGATCGACGCGGGCGTGCTGGCCGGAGCCAAGCAATACAAGCTGATGTACTAAACTCGGTGCGCGTAAATTGAAAAAACAGAGGTGAATTACAGCATGGCACGGATACGGAAGACAGAACTTTGCACGCTGATGAATTTGGATGACGTGAACGAGGCGCTGCGCGGGATGGGTGACTACGACCGCCGGATCGAGGCGATCAGCGCGGACATGCAGCGTCGGATCAATGAAATCAAGGAGGATTGCGCGGAAGTGGCCACGCCGCTCATGGAGGCGCGAGCGGGACTTGAGACGCAGGTGGGGCTGTACGCCAAGGCACGGTATGCCGAGTTCAGGAAGGTGCGAACAAAGGTACTGACGTTTGGCGAGTTCGGGTTTCGGCAATCGACGAGCCTGCGCTGCCCCACATCGCCCGACAGCGTGGCCGAGGTGCTGGAAAAATTGCGAGCGCGCGAGATGCTGGACTGCGTGAAGTGCGTGCCGGACACGATCAACCGAGCGGTATTGCGCACGTATGACGCGGACGCGGTAGAGGATGTGGGTTGCGAGCTGGTGGTGAGCGACGCGTTTTTCTGCGTGCCGACCCGCGACGAACTATCTTCGGAGGTGTGAGATGGAAATGGGGATGACGGCGCGACAGCGGAGCGCGATATTTGCGGTGGCGAAGACGGCAGGGCTTGATACGGACGCGCTGCACGACGTGGTCAGGCGGGTGACGGGGCTAGAGAGCATTGCGCTTTTAAGCACGCGCGAGGCGATCCGGGTGATCGACGCGCTGAAAGGCGCGGCGGGGCAGGGCGCGCCGCTGGGGTGGCTGACGGACGCGCAGCGGGGGAAAATTTACGCGCTGTGCCGCACGCTGGGGTGGGTAACGGAGCGCGGAGCGATCGATACAGGGCGGCTCGAGGGGTTTGTGCGGGCGCGATTTCGAATCGAGCGGCTGAACTGGGTGCCCATGGATCGGGCGGGGGCGATCATCGAGGCACTCAAGAGCATGGCGGAGGGCGGGCGCGGGGCGCGAAAGGGCCACGCGTGACGTGCGGGTGACGACCTGCCGGACGATCAAGCGGGGAGGTGCGTGCTGTGCAGGACTGGATGAAGGACGTGACGATGGATGCGCTCCCGGAAGCGCATCGAAAGATCGCGGAGATAATTGGCGTGGAGGCCACGCTTGCGCTGTGCGACACCTTTGGCGGCATGGTGTTGTACGTGCCCAAGACGGACAGCATCTACGCATCCGTCCGGGGAAAGATGATTCGCGCGGAATTTAACGGCATGAACACGACGCAGCTGGCCAAGCGGTACCGCGTCACAACGCGCACCATTCAGACGATTGTAGGGGGTATGCCACCGCCACAGATCGATGGGCAAATCACCTTGGATGAACTGTTGTAACGTAACTGCGAAACGCTTCGCATGATGTGGCGTCGGATAAATTGATACAATACCGGTAGTGGGAGCAATCCCCTGCCGGATTTTGTTTTTTGTGAGGGATGCAGATGGAACAGTACAGCTTCTGGCTGGTGACCGGCGCGGTGGGTCTGATGATCGGAGCGCTGGGCTGGTTCATCAAGCGGACGATATCCGAGGTGGAAAGCAAGATCGTCAAATCGGAAGAGGCCACCCGAGGACGCTTTGAGGCCATCGAAAAGCGCGTTGACAAGCAGGACGAACGCTTTGACCAGATGGTGAAGGACTTGCCCAAGACATACGCGTACCGGGACGACCTGATCCGGATGACACAGGCCATTGAATCGCGGCTTGATCGGATACAGGATCTGTTGCTAGAGAAACGGAAGGGGGACTGATTAAATGAACGGCATTACCATGATCCAGCGGAAAGAGACGCGGGGCAAGCTGGTGGCCACGCTGTACGCGCAATTTGGACGCTGGACGCAGGTGTCCAGCCTGATCAACGCGTTTGCACGGGGACTTCCCGCCGCGGACACCGAGGTGCCCAATCAGCTGAACTATCTGGCGGATGAACAGAAGGGCTTTGTGGCGATCCGCTACCAAGGCGGCGAGCCGGAGCTTACCCCGATGCGCGAGGCATACGTCCAGCTGACCGCGACGGGAGTAAACCTATATGAAGGGGATATCGACGATCCCGGCATCATCTTCGGCGATGGGCAGCGCGCCTAACGGAGGCATTCCCCGCCGCGTCCGGTCGCGGGTGGACGAGCTGCCGCCGGAAGCGCGGGAACGCCTGGACGAGATGCTGGCCGACCGGCTGCGCTATACGTATCAGGATATTGCGGACGAGCTGACCGAGAGCGGATGCCCCATCAGCAAATCAGCCATCGGGCGGTACGTGATGCGCACGAACCGCGAGATGCGGGAGATCACGCTGATGGTGCGCGAGCAGGAAGCGCTGCTGCAGTGGATGAAGGATAACCCCAACTACGACGCGGCACAGGCGTCGCTGGCGCTCTTAATCAGCCGACTATCGAGCCGAATCATCAACGAGCCGCTGCTGGTAGATGAGATCAGCCCAGACAAAATGATCGGCCACGTAATCCGGGCGGTGCGAGCCAGCACGCAGATCGAGCGGCTCAACCAGGTCGAGGGCAAGGCGAACACAGAGGCGCGGGAACAGGTGTTGGAGGAAGTGCGCGAGGCGATCCAGCATGATCCCGAACTGTATGACCGACTGCTGGCCGCAGTAGAGGTCAGGCCAACGGCCTGACTGGAGGGCCGCAAAAGATACGGATTTTTGCGGCCCGGAACACCGGGCGTGCATTACGGCGCGCACGGTGCGGAACTGAGCAAAGGGGGCATGGCGGATGGATAGCTGGTACGCGCTGCAGGTGGCCACCGGGCGCGAGGGCGACGTAGTGGCCATGCTGCACCGGTGCGGTATCCAGGCCATTGCCCCGGCAGTGGGGCGATTGGAGCGCAAAGGCGGCGAATGGCAGATGGTAAGCCGCAGGGCGATCCCCGGATACGCGTTTGTGCGCTGCCAGATGAACGCGCCGCTGTACTACCACCTGATGGGCAAACCTTACGTGCTGCGATTGCTGGGACAGGTGGGCGAGCGGTACACGGCGATCCCGGACGACCAGGTTGGCTGGATTGATGCGCTGCACCGGGCGACCGGAGGCCGGACGGAAACGTCCCGAGGCGTAAGACGCGAGGATGACACGGTGGAGATTGTGAGCGGCCCGCTCAAGGAACTCGAAGAAAAGATCGTCAAGGTGGATGCGCGTGGGCGACGAGCGACGGTGGAACTGACATTGTACGACGATGCCTACCAAATTGACATGGCGCTGGACATGACCGACAAATCCGACAAATAGCCCGAAAGCACCGGGGGTTGATGCGTCCCTTCGGAGGCGGAACGGCGATCAAAGGCAGGCGGTCTTTCAGGGCGAAGCTATACCCCGGCGCTGTCCGCGCCGGTGGACGGGGCAACTACGTTTCCCCGCCACTACCACTCCTTCCTTAAGGGGAAGAAACAAATTGCCGACCGGGGGATCGGTCGCGCTAACGGGGCCACAACGCGCGGGCAGCATTCCCCCCCTTATGCCGCCCGCGCAGGATACGCGCGGATCGCGCCCGCAGGCCCCGACCAGCCCCGCCGTTTACCCGGCGGCGGAGTCCTCCTTTCTGTACGGGTGCCACCTCATCCGGTGGCGCCCGGATTTTATTTAAGCGAGGTGATGACTTGGATATCCTGCATCAGATCGTGGGCGGCGGGGCGAATCCGGCCATCGCCAAGGCGCGCAAAAGCCTTTGGGCATTCGAGCAATACCGAAACCCCAAGTTTTTTAGAGACGACCGGCCCCATCTCAAAGAGCTGGCCGACACGCTCGAGGCGCTGTATGAGCGGAGGCTGATCAATCCCGCGACCGGCGCGCCCTACCGGAAACTCATGATCAACATAGGCCCGCGAACGGGCAAATCGTACACCATGTCGATGTTCAACCAGTGGGCGTTCGGGCGCAATCAGGCCGAGCGAATCATCTCGGTATCCTACAATGAGATGCTGTCCACGCGGTTCGCCAAGGGGGTTCGGGACGGAATCTCAGAAACCAAGATTGATCCCAATGTGCCGATTTATTCGGACGTGTTCCCGAACGTCAAAATCAAATATGGCGACGCCGCTTCCCAGCTTTGGGCGTTGGAGGGTAGCTATTTTAGTTTTTTGGCGGCGGGTTTTGGCGGTACCATTACGGGCGTGGGTTGCTCAGTCGGAATCATTGACGATCCCGTTAAAAGCCATATCGAAGCCGCCAACGAGCAGGCGCTTGGCGATCAATGGAGCTGGTACCGGGATACGTTTTTAAGCCGCGTAGAGGAAGGCGGCATCCAGATCATCGTTATGACGCGGTGGTCTACGCGCGACCTGTGTGGGCAGCTGCTCGAGAGCGAGCCCGGCGAGTGGTACGTGGTTAAAAAACCGGCCTGCCTAAATGAGGAGACGCACGATATGCTGTGCCCAAGCCTGCTGAGCTGGGAGCGGTACGCGCATCTGTCGGAACTTACCAGCCCCGAGATCATGCGGGCGAACTATCAGCAGGAGCCGATTGACGTGGCGGGGCGGCTGTACGGCGAGATGAAAACCTATATGGACATCCCGCGCGGGTCGGATCGGCGCGCGCTATTTGAAAAAATCATCAGCTACACCGACACCGCCGACACGGGCGCGGACAACTTGTGCACCATCGTGGCGGGGCTGTATCAGGGGCAGCTGTACGTGCTGGATGTGCAGTACACGGACAGGGGCATGGAATTTACCGAGCCGGAAACGGCGGATCTTCTCTACCGTAGCGGCGTGCAGGAAGCCTACATCGAGAGCAACAACGGCGGGCGCGGGTTTGCGCGCAACGTGGAGCGGCTTTTGTGGGAGCGGCACCACTGGCGCGGGTGCAAGATCGTGCCGCGCAACCAGCGGCAGAACAAGGAGGCGCGAATCATCGTAGGCGCGGCTTGGGTGTTGAGCAACGTATTTTGGCCGGTTGGATGGGAACGGCTATTTTCAAAATTTCACCGCGACCTGATGGACTACCAGCGCAAAGGCCGCAACGCCCACGACGACGCGCCGGACTGCCTGACCGGGCTGTGCGAGATGGTTGAGGGTGGCGGCGGGGGACGAACGAAATTTTTTAGCGGAAAGGGGAGGCGCGATAGATGACCCACTACGATTGGATAAAGAGTGAACTTGGCGGACTATACGGAAGTCGGGTGGTCGAAGAATTGTCGGAAATCGTGCGGCTGTACGATTACTACGACGGCCCCGGACAGGACTGGACACCGCCCGCCAACCTAAAGTATACGCCATCCAAACTGCGTACCAATCTGGTCAAAAAGCTCATCAAAGACGAGGCGCGCTTCATGGCCTGCCGCCCGCCTGAGATGCGGATTGTGCCGGATGACAGCGTGGATCAGGATGCGTGCGATCAAATCGAGCACTGGCTTGGACGGATTTTGCGCGCCGAACGCTGGCCGTCGAAGCTGCTCAAGGCCGCGCGTGACTGTTTTATCGGCAAGCGTGTCGCGATCAAACTGGGCGGTGGGCCGGGCGCCCCGCTGTCGATCCAATTTAGGCCGTCGCTGGAGTTTGTCTACGAGGTCGATCCCAACGATGCGGATCGGCTTTCAAAGATCATCTTCTTTTATCAGGTGACGAGCGACGAGACGCTGCGCGAAAAACAACGCGTGTGGCGGCAACGCTACTGGCTGGAAAATGGGCGGTGCCTGATGGACGAGGCGCTATACGACGGGTACGGGCGATTGACCGAGGCGTATCACACGCAAGAGGACACGGGACTTGACTTCATCCCCTGCCGTGTGATCATCAACGATGGGCTGACCGGCGACCTAAACGGCGAGTCGGACGTAAAGGAGATCCGGGACAACCAGGACGCGTACAACCATCTCAAGAGCGACGACCTCGACGCGCTCAAGTTCAACATGTTTCCCCAGCGCGTCTTTGTGGACGCGAGCCAAGCCAGCATGGCCGAGGTGGTGGTCGCGCCCAGCGCACTGATCGACTTGCAAACCGACCCGGCGGCACAGGGGCGGCAGGCGCAACACGGGATGCTGGAGAGCGGATTCAACTACGACGCGCGCCTCGAAAACGTGCTGTTGCGCATCCGGGGCGATATGTACGACCTGCTGAGCGTGCCCAACCTATCGCTCGACCAATTAAAGGGCGTGATCACCAGCGGCAAATCCATGCGCGCCCTGTACTGGTCGCTGACCTGCCGGTGCGAGGAAAAGTGGGCCGAATGGGACGATGCGCTTGGGTGGATGATCGAGAGCCTGATGAAAATGGCGCGAGCCTACGGATGCGAACCACTGCCGGAGGTTGCGCACACGATCAAAATTGAGCACTTGTACCCAATCCCCGATGACGAGGAAGCCGAGCGCGCCGCCGACCTAAGCGAAGTCGGCCAGCAGGCGCGCAGCAAACTGAATTACATCACCAAGTGGCAGCCGGACGCGGACGCGAAGGGCGAACTTGCGCAGATTCAGTTAGAGCAACGCGCCGCCGACGCCTACGGCATGGGGCTGGGGATGGAACTGGGCGGCGGTGCCGGGATTGCGCTGACCGAGGGCATTGCCGCCGGGTTGGGCGGTGAGACAAGTGGGCCGGTATGAGCAGCAGCTGCGCGGCATGCGGCGGGCGCACCTGCTCAATATCCGCACCACGGATAAGGCGATACTTGGCATCTACCAGCGCGCCGCCAAGCATCTGGCGCGCAAGGCCGCCGCCGCGAAGGGCGGAAGCCTCACCGAGCGGTGGCTCGTGGATTACGAGCAAAGCGTGCGAGAGACAGTAGCCGAGATGCGCAAGGCGATTCTGGGCGAGGTGAGTGCGGGCGCGCGCGCCTCGGCGCAGCTGCCGGTGGACGTGGCCGCCGACTGGCTGGGTGACGCCATGCGCAGGGTGGGCATGGACGACAGCTTCCGGCGCGTCCTTACCTCGGTGCCTACGGACGCGCTACGCGCCATCCTGGACGGCAAGATGTACTCGGACGGGCGCACCCTCTCAGGTCGCATTTGGGATGATACCGGGCGACTTGGGTACGGCGTTGAGGAAATCGTGACGCAGGGCATCGCCCAGAAACAGAGCGCGCTGCAGATCGCCAAATCACTCGAAGCGTATGTGAACCCGGACGCGGCCTGCCCCTACGACTGGCGCAGCGTTTACCCGAATTTGCCGTTTGCCTACAACGTGGACTACAATGCGCAGCGCCTTGCGCGCACCGCGATCAACCACGCGTACTGGGGCGCGAACAAAATGTCCGCCGCCGAGAACCCGCTGTGCCTAGGGATGCAGTGGATGCTCTCCGACAGCCACTACGAGTGGCAGGTGAAAAACTATGGGAAGGATGTGTGCGATACCTACGCCCAGCACGACGAGGGACTGGGAAAGGGCGTCTACCCCATTGACCGATTGCCCATGCCGCACCCGCAATGCCTGTGCACCCAAGCGCAGGTGGTGCCCAGCATGGAGGTGGCGGTAGATCGGTTGAACCACTGGCTCGCCGGCGGGCATGATCCGGCGCTCACGCAGGGGTTTGCGAAGTGGCGACGGGAGAATGTCGCCGACGAGCCTACTCAGAAAAACCGGTTTATGGACGGCGGGCGGCTCAGGATCACGAACCGCACCGGCGTGCGGTTGAGCCGCGAGATGGTCGAGGCCGTCGAGCGAACAGGCGAGCGGCTGACGGCGGACTTCCCAGTGCTGAACAGGTTGGTGGATCAAATCCATCTGCAGCCCGAGGGCGGCATTGCGGCGTTTGGCACAGGCATCAACCCGCGCACGGGAATTTTTGAGGCGGGCATCGCGCTTGATCCGGCGGCATGGAAGAACATGGACAGCTTGCGGGCGATCTTAAATGAAGCGCTGGCATCCGGGCATACCAAGGGCACGGACGATCCCGTGTTTATCTTCAGCCACGAGGTTGGTCACGCGCTACACACGGCGCTGGCGCTCAAGGACGCGGGTTATTCGCCGGGTGGCGTGATGACGGCGGAACAGGAGCGGGCATACTTGAATGCCAAGGATGAACTCTCGCGGGTAGTTTTTGCGGAAGTGGATGCCTTTCAACCGGAAGAGTACGACACGGCGGAGAAGATATTTGATGCTATCGAAAACGAAATGGGTTGGCGCGGGCGGCGCAGTGATGAGTTCATTGCGCAGGCAGTTGCCTTGGTGTATAATGGAAATGGCGGACATCCTATTTCTGATTCTGTGGTGCAATGGCTGAAAAGGAGGTTGGGTTAACATGTCTTGGCTGGATGTGGATTTTTTATACATGCCAGGCGGGAGCTTTACGGTCCTGCCGGATAAAACCCTTTTGTTTAAGAAAGACGTACCAGAAGACCTTAAGCAGCGTATGCTTGCCGAGTGGCCTGAGTACGTCAAGCGCATAGAAGAAAAGCACGCTGCGGGGCGAACTGATTCGTCTGACATGGTGTGATGAGCGGCGAAAGGGCGTGAAACGAATGGCAAGAAGGGCTGATCCGCGCGAAATCGTCCTCATGGCGCTGTATGCCGAGCATTTGAAACCGAATGGGGATTTCAACCGGGTGCGCGCGAAAACGCTGGAAATGGATTCACGACCGTTCTTGTGGGGACTCATGCAGTTGCGTGCGGAGGATCTCGTCGGCGGCATAACATGGATACCGCCCGGAGAAATGAGTCCCGAAAAGGTAGTCGGCCTATTGCGGGACAATCTCTATCTCGCCCATGCGGGCATTGACGAGGCGGAAAAGATCATCGACGCCAAGGGCATAACCCGCGCGGAAAAGCTCGCGCGGGTGGCGGGATGGTTTGCGCAGATGGGCATGCAGGCGCTGGCGCTGGCAGCGGAAGCCGGACTCATGTAAAACAAGGCGCGCAAACGCCCCTGTGCGCGCTTGGGCGGGCGACCTAACAGATATACCAGATCGGAGCGATCGCGGAAAATTACAGCCGTATTACACTGTAATACACCCCTTCGCGGTTCAAGATGGCCATCCACCCCGTCGAGGGTGCTTTTTTATTGCCCGAAAGGAGGAACCTATGAAGTGTTTTAGGAAAAACCACCCTTGCACGGACCCGGCACCGTGCCCGAACCACCGATTGATTCAGGCCGAGACGTACAGCGACTGCACGGTGAGAATCCTCACGTGCCCGGACTGTGGCGCGGTCGAGACGATGTGGTGGCGGAACGATCACCCGCCGGTGCAGGTGCTGAACACACAAGAACCCCGATCCCTAAGCGTCCCATGAAGGGATGCTTTTTTAATTGGAAGGAGTGAACCCATGAAAAAGATTTTCTGCGTCCTGTTCATCCTTGCGCTGACGTGCGCGCCCGCCTTTGCGGAGGCCGTGTCCCCCATATCCCCTGCCGCCATCGACCTAACGCCGCTGTTTCAGGCGGTGATCGCGGTGTTGGCCGCGCTGATCACCGGGAAGCTGCTGCCGTGGATCAAGGTGCGAACCAATGAAGTCCAGCGCGAACGGCTGGCGGCCATCGTGCACACGCTGGTCTACGCAGCCCAGCAATTGTACAAAAATGGCGAGATCCAAGACCGACTGGACTATGTACAGGAGGGGCTGCTGGAGCGCGGATATACGGCGGATCGGGATGCGATTGAGGCAGCTGTCCGGGAACTGAAACTGGCAGACGGATTGTTTATCGCTCAAGAAGCCATGGTGCTTCCGCAAAGCGAGGGAGGGAACGACGATGAATGAAGACGAGAAGACGGAGGCTCAGGATCAGGGAGCGGTTGTGCCCGCCGAAACAACGGAAGCGCAGGCTCCGGCAGCGCAGGCTGCCGAGGAAAAATCGCAAGCCGCGACTGCCACGACCGAGCCGGAAAAGCCCGCCGATACCCAGACGCCCGACGAACTGACCGCCGCCCGTGGCCAATTGACCAAGGCGCTGGAACTGGCGCTGAATGCCGAGGCGCGCGCCGCCGCTGCCGGGTTGGGCGTCCGCGCCGACCGCGTTCGGTACACGGTAAAATTGGCGGATTTGAGCGGCATCGACCTCGGAGAGGAAGGAGCCTGCGAAAAGGTGAGTGCGGCGATCTCAAAGGTCCTTGAGGTTATGCCGGAGCTCAAGGGCGGCGCGGGCACCGGGAGCCTGGGCAATCCCCCAAGACAGCAGCTCACGCCCCAAGATACCGCCGTACAGGAGTTCAGGCGCGGCCTGAACGGCTAAGAGAGGATGATGGAAATGCCCAACAACATTGAGTATGCCAAGATTTTCAACACCGAGCTTGATAAGCAGATGGTGCCCCTGCTGGTGACCGGGTGGATGGAGCAAAACGCGGGGCTGGTGAAATACACGGGCGGCGACGAGGCCAAGATTCCGTCCATCGCCATGGACGGCTTGGGCGACTACAACCGCGCCACCGGCTACCCGGAGGGCAGCGCGTCGCTGACCTACCAGACGGTCAAGCTGACCAAAGACCGCGCTCAGGGATTCAACTTTGACGCAATGGAAGTGGACGAATCCAACTTCCTGTTCACGGCGGGCAACATCATGGGCGAGTTCCAGCGCACCCGAGTGGTGCCGGAGGTGGACGCCTACCGCATCAGCAAGATTAGCGCCCTGGCCGGAGCGAACGTCCGCGAGTACACGCCCGCCGCCGCGTCCGTATTCAAGGAGTTGCTCGCCGACATTGGCGCGGTGCAGGATCAGATCGGCGACAGCGAACCGCTGATCATCATGATGGCGATTCCGGTCTGCACCATGCTCAGCCAGTCGAGCGAGCTGTCCAAGAAGCTGGATGTGACTGATTTTGCCCAGGGCGGCATCACCACCAAAGTGCGCTCGCTGGATGGCATCCCCATCCTGCGCGTACCCAGCACCCGCATGAAATCCAAGTATGTTTTTTACGATGGGCGCACCGCATCGGACGGCGCGTCAACCAACCCTACGCCCAACCAACTGGTCGGCGGCTTCGCGGCGGCGGCAGGCGCGGCGAACATCAATTGGATCATCCTGCACAAGAGCGCGCCCATCGCCGTGTGTAAGACCGACGTGACCCGCGTGTTCGACCCCACGACCTACCAGAAGGCCAACGCCTGGCACGTGGACTACCGCAAATTCCACGACCTTTGGATTCCGAACAACAGGCTGCCCGGCGTGTTCGTCAACCGCAAGGCAGCCACCTGATGAACGCCCTTGAGACGCTGCGCGCCATGCTGCAGG
Organism: Clostridia bacterium; assembly: GCA_036645575.1. Taxonomy (GTDB): domain Bacteria; phylum Bacillota; class Clostridia; order Christensenellales; family Aristaeellaceae; genus JAVXNW01. Next base: position 16,079 of record JAVXNW010000033.1, read on the forward strand.
AGGACGGCGAGTGCCGGACGCTCAGCGACGCGCAGCTGCAGGCGTGCCTTTTGCGCGCGGGCGGTGATGTGGCTGGCGCGGCCTATTTCGGCGCGCTGATCAAGGCCGAATCCTCCGGAATGGTGCTGCCGGACGGCACGACACTTCCGGACAACCGGGCGTATTGGCTATCCATCGCGCAGATGTACCGCCCCAATCGGGGCGGCGCGCTGCCGCGCGCGGATGATATGCGGAGGTGATGTCATGCCGATGGAGCACCCCTGCCAGATCCGCGAGCGGATGCGGCGGGCGCTGGGCAATTTGGGGCGCACGGCGGGCACGGTCTATCGGCTCGACCGTGATTCGTTCGGCGGCATACTGGCCACGCGCACCGAGATCGGACGCGTGGCCGGATACCCGTACAGCAAGGCGCGGGCGATGGGCAACATTGTGATCGCGCTGCCGGGTCAGATGGACGATGGCGACCAAGGCGAATATGTCATGGTCTTATACGGCTGCAAGTCACCCAAGCGCGAGATTACCGCGCACTACGACCCGCCCGCGTCACAGGCAGGGGATCAATTGACGCTGGACGACGGGCGTGCCTACCAAATCACCTCGGTGCGAGATATGGCCGGGGCGTATCATGTATATCAGGTCAGGGGGCTATAACATGGCCAGCGGGCTGAAATTTGACCCCGCGCAGATGTTGCGCAATCTGGACGGTTTGCAGCAGCGGCGGTTGTACGCGCTCGAGGTCGCCGGACAAGTCGGCGCGGCGAAGATGGAGACCCAAGCCAAGACCTGTGCGCCGTGGCAAGACCGCACCGGCTTTGCGCGCGGCACCATTCAGGGCAAATGCGAGCGCCGGGAGTACGGCGTGCGCATTACGCTGTCAAGCGGCGTGTACTACGCGGCATACTTGGAATTTGCGATGAAAAAGCGCTGGGCTATCCTGTGGCCGACGATGGTCAAGATGGGGCCGGAGATCCTCCGGCAGATTGCGAGGATCAAATGACGCTGGCCGAAAAGACGATTACGGTGCTGGCGAGCGCCGGGCTTGACGCGCGCAAGCCCGCCAACTATGTGGGCGGCTGCAAAAGCCCCTACATCGTGGTGCAGGACGCGGGCGCGCAGCCGATGGGCAAATCCACCTGCAGGCGCACGGTGGTGCTGTACGGTTACGCGCCATACAATCAGCCGGCGCTGCTGGCCGATATGCTGGCTACGGCTAAGGCGGTCATGGCGGCAATGCCTGCGCTGCGCCTAACGATGGCGAGCGAAGAGACGGTGGATGACGCGTGCAAGGCACTTACCGCCAATTTGACTTATACGGCGCTGTGCGCCAAGTGAAGGAGTGATTGATTTGACATTGCTTGAGGGCGGAAATATCGCAAATGTGGAGCGCATCAAGGTCGTAACGATCGAGGCGACGCCCAAGACCTATGTGTTTGAAACTACGACCAGCGCCACGTTCACGGCGGCGTTGAGCGCGGGCGCGGAAACGGAGCTGCGCGTTAAGAACACGATGCACGGCCTTTTGCGCACGGAGGACTTGGTAAAGGGGTACGACCTGGAATTGCAGGATCAGAAACTGCTCCCCCAGATTTTTGCCCTGGTGGACGGCGGGGTCTATACCGCCAAAACCGGCGTGACAGGCGATAAATACGAAGCGCCGGTGGCGGGCGCGTCGGTGAACCGCACGAAGTTCGACGCGTATCTGTACACCTCGGATCGCGACAGCGATGGCGACGCGTTGGCGTACCACGAGTGGAAATTCCCGTCCTGCAAGGGCAAGCCGGTGGACGGCAGCTTCAAGGATGGCGAGTTTGCCACCAATACCTACAAGCTCGCCTCGCGCCCGGCCAAGGGCGTGAGTCCCATGGTGATGCAGCGCATCGACGCGCTGCCGGAAGTGGTGTAAAGGCGCGAATTAACTGAAACAAGGCACACCGTAACAGCCCCGTACCGGGCGCAATTTGAGGAGGCTTATCATGGGCAATGAAATCGACCTTGCGGCAATCGCCGCGAAACACGGCGTACAGGAAATCGAGCTGCCGGGCTGGGACGAGCAGCCTTTTTTCGTTTTGGCCAAACGCCCCACGCTGTACAACATGGCAGCCACCGGCTTTATCCCCAATCCCCTGCTGGATACGGTGCGCACCATGTTTTTTGCCACCGCCAAAGAAATTGACGTGCTGCCCGCCGACAAGCAGGCCAAGGCGCTGATCCAGATGGCGAAATACGCGCTGGTACGCCCCGCCTACGACGAGATTGCGGATGCGGGACTCACACTCACGGACGCGCAACTGCTCACACTCTATGCCTTTGCCACGGGAGGTGCGGCGGTGCTGGACGCCTTTCGTCGCGCAATGCGCGGAGGAAATGAGCGCGATGGCGCAGCTGTACAAAGCGAGACCCAGCCAACTGGCGGGGATTGACGACCCCTACGCGGCGTGGTGCTTGGACGAGGCGATCACCGAATACACGATGCGCAGGCGAGGCAAGCAGCGGCTGAAGCCGCCTGAAACCACCGATAACGCAGCGCTGATCGCAAAAATGGCGCGAAAGGAGCAATCGCATGATGGACGCGGGCGGGGCGATGGCCTATCTGGATCTGGATGTAACGGGATTTAAACGCGGGATCAGCCTGGCCAAGCAGCTGACGAGCGACCTAAGCAGCCACGCGCTGTCCGCGTCGAGCAAGGTAAAGGCGCTGGGCGGCGCGATGAGCGCGGCGGGCAAGCTGGGCAGCGGTCTTACGGCGGTGCTGCTCAGCGCCGGAACGGCGGCGGGCACGATGTCCGTGCATCTGGATACGGCGGCGCGCAAGGTGGCCACGATCGCGGACGCGCAGGTGATGAGCCTCGGCCAGATCAAAAATGAAACGCGCGCGCTCGGCGCGGAGCTGGGCGTAATGCCCAATCAGCTCAACGAGGCGCTGTACAACACGATCTCCGCCACCAACGATACCGCGAGCGCCATGGGCACCGTAGAAATCGCTACCAAAGCAGCAGTCGGAGGTTTTACCGACGCCACGACCGCCGTGGACGGTCTGACCACGGTAACGAACGCCTACGGCATGCAGGGCGCGGCGTCGGTGAAAAAGGTATCGGATCAAATGCTCGTGGCCCAGAACTACGGGAAAACCACGTTTGGCGAGATCGCGAGCGGCATCGGCAATGTGATCCCGCTGGCGGCGCAATTGCGCATCGGAACCGATGAGCTGTTCGGCGCGATCGCCGCGCTGACGAGGCGGGGCATCGGCACATCTGAATCGATCACGGGGTTGAAGGCCGCGTTCGGGGGCATCATCAAACCCACCGCCGAGGCGCAGAAACAGGCCAAGGCGCTGGGGCTATCGTTCAACGCCTCCGCGCTTGAGAGCAAGGGGCTGGCGGGATTTTTGCAGGACGTGGCTCAAAAGACGGGCGGCAGCACCGAGAAGATGTCCATGCTTTTTGGCAGCGTGGAAGCGCTCAACGCGGTCTTGGCGCTGACCGGAACGGACGGCGCGAAGTATTTTGCAGGCGCGCTTGAGGCCATGGTCGCCTCGGCGGGCGCGACGGACAAGGCGTTTGAGATGATGGCGGGCGGCGCGGAGGGCACGCTCAGCCGGATCAATGTGCAGGCGAGCAACATCGCCACCACGTTCGGCGACATCATGCTGCCCGCAATCGGGGACGTGATGAACACGGTTGAGGGGATGCTCGCGGGTTTCCAGCAACTGCCGGAAGCTACGCAGTCGAGCATCGTCACCATCGCGGCTTGGACGGCGGCGGCGGGGCCGATGCTGCTGATCGGCGGCAAATTGGTGTCAACCATCGGGGCGCTGATCGGCGTGATGAGCGGCCCGGCGGGCTGGGTTGCGCTGGGCGTGGCGGGCATCGCCGCGCTGACGATGGGTCTGGACGCGTTGGCAAACAACGCGTCCACGGTGGGCAACACCGTGAACGCCGCGTTTGATCGCATGGACAAGGCGCGCGTGGACGAAATCTCCGGCAAGATTCAGGCGGCGGTGTCGATCGAGGTAACGGGCGGCGAAACCGGCCTGCAGGCGCAGATCGACACGCAGTATCAGGGGATCATCGACAAGCTCAAGACGGGCGGTGTGGTGACGCCGGGGGATGCGGCGGCGGTCAACACCAACGTCAACAGTCTGATCGACACGGCCATGGCGGGCGTGGACATCGCGGCCAATTCAAGCATCACCCAGCTGCAGGCGCAGCTGGACAGCGGCGTGATCGACGCGAAAACCTACAAAGATCAGTGCGATCAGATTATCGCGGATGCCGAGGCGACCAAGGCGGGCCTCGAAGCTGTGCGCACGCAATCCAAGACTGCGGTGGACGGCCTCGTGGGCGACGCGAGCACCACGGCGGTGGACGCCGAAACGGCGCTCAATAAAATATCCGAGGCGGCAGGCAAGGCGGTTGAATCGATAAACGGCATGGGCGATCTGCTCACCATCGGCTCACTCTATGACGTGATCCGGGATAAACTGACGGACGGCAAGGCCGACGGGCAAGAACAGACCGATAGCCTGTCAAGCCGGATCGAGACGTGGGTCGCGGGCGAAAAAACCAAAATTGAGGAGGCCATCAACGGACAGATTGTGGCGCTCAACGTGAACGACGCCGACTACACCCAAAAGGTCGAGTCCATCAAAACGCAGGGCGCGCAGATGATGGACTCGCTCAAGGCGGTGCAGGCCGATTCCACAACCTGGCTGGTGGAAAACAGCGGACGAGCAACAGAGGCCGTGCAGGCCAATATGGACGAGCTGGACGCGATTGAGCAGCGCGCCATGGAGGTAAGCGCCAAGATCGCCGAAGCGACGCAGACCCAAAAATCGCTGCAGGAAAAGAACGTGCAGCGTGTCAAAGAGGGCAGCGTGCGCGACGAGGGCACACTCACGCAGACGGTCGGGACGGTGTACTCGGGCCACAAATCGCAGAAAAAAGACATTGAGACGCGCAGGCAACAGGCCATGGACGAGCTGAATAATTCCAGTCTGACCGGCGACGAATACGCGGCACAGGCGCAGGCCATCGCGGATCAGTACGCCGCCGAAAATCAGAACCTGATGGCAGCGTATCAGCAGAATTTGGGCGAGCTGCTGGCGGGCATCGCGGAGGCGTTCCCCGAATACAGCCAGCAGATCACCGATGCGTATGACAAACTGGATATAGCCAAGCTGGCGGAAGGCCTGATCGCGCAGCTCAATTCGGGCGAAGTGTCGATGCCTGAGGCCGACCTCGCTAATCTGGCCGAGGGACTGGGCATTACGCCGGATGCGCTCAGCCAAGCCATATCGCAGGGGCTGACGATGGACGACCCATCCGCGCTGATCAACAGCCTAGGCGGCCTGAAGGATCAGTTGGCAGGCGAGGCCACCCAAGTGCTCCAAGGCGGCGAGGGCGCGGACTTTGGCCCTATGGGTGAGCTGCTGGCGGGCATGATCCAGGCGGGCATGTTCGATGGAATCGACGGACTCGATATGACGGACGGCGAGGCAAAACTCGCGGCTATGATGGGCGAGCTGGGCGAGGATCTTCCAACCGTGGACGTGCCGGTAGCGCCCACGGTCACCGTAGAGCCGGAGGTGGATTCCTCAAAGGTGCCCGGCGCGGTGGAAGAGGCGGTGGACGGCGCGACGCCGGAGCCGGTGGACATGCCCACGGATATGACCGTGGAGCCGGGCTATGTGGACGCAAGCGGCGTGGACACCGCGATAGAGGATGCGGTGCAAGAATCAGGCGGAACGGTGGATGTGGATGCCAACGTCAACATCAACGCCAGCGGCGGCGACGCGGGCGCGAAGGACGGGTCGGCCTACGCGAAATCATTGGAGGGCACCGCTGGAAAGGCGCAAAGCGCGGGCAGCAAAGTGTCGGCGTCGGCAGCCAAGGGCATGGGCACAAACGCCAGCGCGGCGCGGAGGGCGGGTCTGAATGTGGCCACCGGATTCATCGCGAGTATCAACGCCAAGGCGAGCGCGGCTCGCGTGGCCGGTTACAAGCTCGGCGCGGCATCCATCGCAGGCATCAACGCAGGCGCGGAAAACGCCAGCCCCAGCAAAGCGGCGCGGCGCGCGGCGCTCAACACCGTAGCCGGGTACGTGAATACGCTGCGGCTAAAAATCCCGGAGGTAATGGAAGCCAGCCGAGCCGTGGGCGTGGCGGGCATATCGGGATTCCGGATGGCCCCGAGCGGCATCGATCCGGGACTTATCCCCGAACGATATAACGCCGGACAGCCCCGCGACTCGCAGCCTGCGGCGGATGCGGACGCGGGCGGGATGAGCGTCACGCTCAACGTGAACAATCCGGTGGTGCGCTCGAATCGGGATATTGGCAAACTGTCGCGGGAGATCAACCGGTATGCGGATCAGATCAACCGGGGCTACGGAGGGCGGCACAGATCGGGATGAACGATGTGAAACTGAAAGGACGCGCAGCTTCGGCGCGCACGGTACGAAAAACATGAGCGATATGAGCTTTACGTGGCGCGGCGAATCAAGTGATCAACACGGTGTCGTGGTGCGCAGCCTGCCACCCATCTACTCGCCGCAACTGCGGGATGAGCCGATCCCGATTCCGGGGCGGCACGGCTCGCTCCACCAGCAGGACGGCGCGTATGACGAGCAGCTCATGATGATTGAGGGCTATCTCCCCTACGAGCAGTCCGCGCCGGTATCGGATATCGAGACGATCAAGGGATGGTTGCGCGGCTACGGCGATCTCATGCTGTCCGACCGTCCGGGCAGGCGGTACAAGGCGCGGATCGTGGACGCGATTGCATTTAGCCCGTGGGTCGTCGGATTTGCGGATCGCATTTTTGCGGTATCGTTTTGGTGCGACCCCTTTGCTTATGAGGCCGATCCGGATGTACAACCGATCACCGGACCGTACATTTTTGACAACATCGGGACACTGCCCGCCGATCCGCTCATTGTGGTGTATGGCACTGGGCGTGTGGTGTTTACGGTGGGCGACATATCGATTACGATGGACAACATGTCAAGTCCCGTGACCATCGACTGCGAGGGCAAGGCCGCATATTTGGGCGATGGCGTGGATGGCGCGCGCACGTCAATCACATTGGATCAGCACGCGTGGCCGGTGTTTGAGCTGGGCAGTACGCGAGTCAGCTGGACGGGGCATGTTTCCAAGGCGATTGTGACGCCCAATTGGAGGTGGCTGTGAAGCAGCCACTGGAGAGAGCGGAGTTTACGGAGCGAACGAAACACCGGGCCGTATCAGTCGGCACGGTGCGGAAATGGAGGTGGCTGTAGTGGGCTATGTCTATATTTACGCGCCAACAGCGGACGACCTATCTACGACGGGGCTTTGCGGGGCGCTCGTCCCGACGTCCTGTGAGCACGAGGAGATTGCGGGGGGCATGAGCGCGGTGACGCTGGTGCATCCGTTCGATGCGGCGGGGCGGTGGCAACGCATCGAGCGCGGGTGCATCTTAAAATGTGACTGTCGCGTGCGCACGACGCCCGAGATCAAGGACGGTCAGGTGGTCACATCCGTCGAGCGATGGACGGTCAAGGCGACCGCGACAAAGGCCGAGCGCGGCGTGTTTTCAAAGGCCGTCAAGGGGCGGCGCAAGGCCACCTTAGCCCCCGGCACCGGGGTTATCGTCGTGTCAAAGGGCGTCGACCGCTACAAGATCAAAACCGGCAAGGTTGCCGGCTGGATCGCGCACGCGGGCATTGATTTCGTGCTAGCCGAAACGACCGACGACATCGAATCCGCCGCGCCGCCGTGGACGGTGCGACCGCAGCTGTTCCGGATCGCCGACGTGGACATTGACACCGACGCGGGCACCGTGACCGCCTACGCGCCCCATATCACGTATGATCTGGCCGGGGCGATCACGACGTGCAAAAGCGACGTGCCCATATCCGCGCTGGACGCGCTGGTCGGCATCGTCACGTCCTGCGATTTCGGCGGCGAGATCTCGATTGACACCGACATCGCGGATACGCGCACCGCGTGCGACTGGACGAATGTCAGCCCCATTGAAGCGCTGCTCGACCCCGAAAACGGCTTTTTAACGCGCTGGGGCGCGGAGTTGGTGCGCGACGATTATGAGATGTACTTTCTGCGCCGCGCCGGGCGCAATCGCGGCACGCGCATCGAATACGGCAAAAACCTGCTGGGCGTCAACTACCGCGTATCGGACGAGGGCGTGGTCACCGCGATCAAGCCAACCGGGGTCAAAAAAGACGGGTCGCCGTTGTACTTGACCGACTATGATTTTGCGCTGGAAAACTATATGCTG
>JAVXNW010000034.1:0-24307 GCA_036645575.1 Clostridia bacterium
AAAAACACCACAGCATTACCGTACAGCTCGAGGGGGTGGTGTGGAGGGGGGCGAGCAGCCCCTCCTCCGCGTTCAATCACCGCGTGAGCGCAGCACGGCACCGCAGTGCCGTGCTGCCTATGGCAAACCGGCGCGATTTATGATATACTGCATAGACATCGATTTTGCGCCCACGGGCGCCGGCCGGGAGGCTTCCAAGTGTCATCCAAAAAAGCAAATTCAGCCGCGTTGAAGACCACGCTCGCGGTTACACTGGTCATCTTTCTCAGCAAGGCGGCAGGCTTCATCCGCGACATCATCAGCGCGGGGTATTTTGCCACCGGCATCGAGCGCGACGCCTACGCGTCGGCCTACAGCCTGTTCTACCTGCCGGTGCTCTTGTTCAGCTCCTGCATCACCTCCACAATCGTGCCGCTGTACGTAAACGCACGCCTCGGCCGCTCGGTGCGCGAGGCCAACCGCTTCGCGTCCAACAGCATCAACATCTTCGCGATCGTCTCGCTGCTCGTGAGCCTTTTGATGATGGCGCTCGCCGGGCCGCTCGTGTCGGTTGTGTACGGCGGATTTTCGCCCGACAAGCAGCTGCTTACGGCCGAACTCACCCGCATCATGCTGCCCTCGCTCGCCTTTGTCGTCGTGTCAATCGTGATGAGCTCCGTGCTCAACGCCACCCAGCACTTTCTCGCGGCGCAGCTGACCGGATTCCCGCTCACCCTTGGCGTAATCGTCGCGACCGTCTTTTTTTCGCAGTACGGCATCCGCGCGGTGTCTTGGGGCGTGTTTGCGGCCGGCATCATGCAGATGCTGATCCTGCTGCCCGCGCTCGGAAAATCCATGCGCTACACGTTCCGCCTGAACATCCACGACAAGCGCTTTCAAAAGATGATGGTGCTCGCCGTGCCCGCGATGATCTCGATGGCGGTCAATGAGCTCAACCACATGATCGACAAGTCGCTTGCCTCGTACCTGAACAGCGGCGACATCTCGGCCATGGACTACGCCTACCGCCTGATCACCTTCGCGACCGGCGTGCTGGCGGTGCCAATCACCACCGTCATGTTCTCGCGCGTGTCGATCTGCGAGGCGGAGGGCAACCGCAAGGGCGTGCTCGACATCCTGACCCAGTCCGCCGAGGTGCTGACGATGATCCTGCTGCCGGTTACGATGGTCGGATGCGTGCTGTCAGAGGACATCATCAAGCTGGCCTACATGCACGGCAAATTCGGCATGGATTCGGTGCAAGTGACAAGCGGCGTGTTTTTGTTCTACCTCGTGGGCATCTTGGGCTTTGGCCTGCGCGACGTGTACAACCGCGCCTTTCACGCGCTGCAAGACACCAAGACCCCCATGCGCGTCGCCTACATCACGGTGGCGCTCAACGTGGTGCTGGATGTGCTCATGTCCAAGGTGATGGGCGCGAACGGGCTGGCGCTGGCGACCAGCGTCTCCTGCGCGATCGGCGCGGTGCTCTTGGTCGAGCGACTGCACAAAAAACTGGGCAAGATCGGCATGCGCGCGACCGGGCGCGAGCTGATCAAGATCGGCCTCGCGAGCCTACTGTGCCTCGCGTGCGCCATCGCGCTCAACCTGCTGATCCCGCTCGCGCTTGGCAAGCTGTGGGTGTTTTTGCGGCTGCTGCTGATCACGGGTACGGCGCTGATCGTCTACCTTGCCGTGCTGATCGCGCTTCGCGCGCGGCAATTGAAGTTCCTTGGCGGCCTTGTCAGGAGGCGGCGCGCATGAGACAATACGACGCGATCTTGATTGACGCGGACGATACGCTCTTTGACTTTGCGCAGGCGGAGCACGTTGCGCTCACTTGGCTTTTGGACACGCTGCAGCTGAACACCGAGCGCGCCCGCGCCTGCTATCACGCGTGCAATCGCGCGTGCTGGGCGGCGCTTGAAAAGGGCGAAATCGATCAGGCGCGCCTGCGCTACAAGCGCTTTGAGGACTTTTTTCGCGCGATGGCCGTTCCGGGCGACCCGGTCAAAATCGCGGACGGGTATATGGCGCTGCTCTCGCGGCAGGGCATGTTGCTTTCGGGCGCGCTTGCGGCGGTGCGCGAAATTGCGCGCGAAGTGCCGGTCGCGGTGGTCACCAACGGCATCAGCTTCATTCAGCACGGGCGCATGGACGCCTCGCCGCTGCGCCCTTATGTTTCGGCGTTCGTCATCTCAGAGGAGCTGGGCGTGGCCAAGCCCCACCCCAAGATGATTTCGGCGGCGCTCAAACTGCTGGGCGGCGTCTCCCCCACGCGCGCGCTCATGGTGGGCGACAGCATCCCAAGCGACCTGTACTGCGCGCGCAACGCGGGCACCGACGCCTGCTGGTACAACCCATCGGGCGCGCCCAGACCCAAAGATGTGCCCATCCGCTACGAGATTTCCGCGCTTGCGCAGCTTCCGGCGCTTGCGCTAATCCAAACTTAATTTGTATGTTATTGACAAGCGTTCGGCATACTGCTATGCTTAGGAGAAGGTAAGGGAGTAGTCGGCGCAAGTCGCAGCAAAACCAACAGCACGGAAATCCCAACGGATTTCTTGGTTTTACTTAGGAAACCGCTGAATAAATTCCGCACGCGCTGGCGGCTGAATTTTAGCCATCTCCGCCCTGCAAAATCCTTGGCGTAGCGCCACTACGCCTTCGGCCTTTGCAAGGCGAATCTGGCGAAAATTCAGCTCGCCATCGCGCACGTTCTTTAATCAGCGCTTCCCTTAGAAGTGATGAGACTTATCTGTACACAAGCTACAGGTGAGTCTTTTTTACGAATTATATGCGCATTTCAAGCTAAAAGACCCGCATTGGTAGCCAAATTCCCCATCGGGGCAAGGGCGAAAGGAGCACATTTTCTCATGAAGGACTACTTAAAGACGGCCGAACAAGTGCTTGAGGAGCAAAAATCAACCCCCATAGGCCTGACGAGCGCGCAGGCCGCCGAGCACATGGCCCAAGCTGGGCTCAACAAGCTGGTGGAGGCCAAGAAGCCTTCGCTGTTTAAGCGCTTCATGGCGCAACTGGCCGACCCGATGATCATCATCTTGATCGTCGCGGCCATCGTCTCCTTTGCGACCGCGTGGTACTCGGGCGAGTCGTTTGCCGACGTGATCATCATCATGGTGGTGGTCATCGTAAACGCGGTGTTGGGCGTGGTTCAGGAGAGCAAGGCCGAGCAGGCCATCGAGGCGCTCAACAAGATCGCCGCGTCGACCAGCAAGGTGCTGCGCGACGGCCACCAGCTGACCGTAAAATCGGAAGAGCTGGTGCCGGGCGACGTGATCGTACTGGAAGCGGGCGACGCGGTCCCGGCCGACGCGCGCTTGACCGAGTGCGCGAGCCTCAAAGTCGAGGAAGCCGCGCTGACCGGCGAATCGGTTCCGGTCAACAAAAAAATCGAAGCGCTCACCTGTGAGCGCGGAAAAGACGTCTCCCTGGGCGACCGCACGAACATGGTCTACATGGGCTCCAGCGTGGTCTACGGGCGCGGGCGCGCCGTGGTCACCGGCACCGGGATGAGCACCGAGGTTGGCAAGATCGCCGACGCGCTGACCCACGCCGAGGAGGGGCTGACCCCGCTTCAAAAGAAGATGGGGCAGCTGAGCCGGATGCTGAGCGCATTGGTGCTGGGCATCTGCGCGGTGATCTTTGCGGTGGATCTCTTCCGCATGTACCCCAACATCACCGGCGAAGGGCTGCTTGACACGTTCATGGTCGCGGTGAGCCTGGCCGTCGCGGCGATTCCCGAGGGTCTTGCGACGGTTGTGACGATCGTTCTGTCGATCGGCGTGACCAGCATGTCCAAGCGCAGCGCGATCATCCGCAAGATGACCGCGGTCGAGACGCTGGGCTGCGCGCAGATCATCTGCTCAGACAAGACCGGCACATTGACCCAGAACAAGATGACCGTGGTCGAGCATGTGTCGCAGGATGAAAAGCTGCTTGCGACCGCCATGGCGCTCTCGAGCGACGCGGAGCTGAACGAGCAGAAAAACGCCATCGGCGAGCCGACCGAGTGCGCGCTGGTCAATTACGCCTACACGTTGGGCCTTGACAAGGGCGATCTGGTCGCGGCGCAGCCCCGCATCGGCGAGGCGCCGTTTGACTCGATGCGCAAGATGATGTCCACGGTTCATGAGACCGCCAGCGGCATCGTCCAGTACACCAAGGGTGCGCCCGACGAGGTGCTCAAAAAATGCGCGTTCGTCATGCAAAAAGACGGCCCTGTCCCGATGACGCCCGCGCTGATGGACGACATCCTCAAGGCCAACAAGGCGCTTGCCAGCCGCGCGCTGCGCGTTCTGTGCGCGGCGACGCGCAAGTGGGACAAGCGCCCCACGGACTTCTCCCCCGAGGCGCTTGAATCGCAATTGTGCTATGTAGGCCTGACCGGCATGATCGACCCGGTGCGCCCCGAAGTGACTTCCGCCATCGCGGAATGCCGCGATGCGGGCATTCGCCCGATCATGATCACCGGCGACCACCTGGACACCGCCGCCGCGATCGCGATCGAGCTTGGCATCATCACCGACCCCACGCAGGCGATCACCGGCGCGATGCTGGACGAAATATCGGACGCGGATCTGCCCAAGCAGATCGAGAACTATTCGGTCTACGCGCGCGTGCAGCCCGAGCATAAGGTGCGCATCGTCAAGGCGTGGCAGGCCAAGGGCAAGATCACCGCAATGACCGGCGACGGCGTAAACGACGCGCCCTCCATCAAGACCGCCGACATCGGCGTGGGCATGGGCATTACCGGCACCGACGTCACCAAGAACGTGGCCGACATGGTGCTGGCGGACGACAACTTTGCGACCATCATTTCCGCCGTTGAGGAAGGCCGCAAGATCTACGACAACATCCGCAAGTCCATCCAGTTCCTCTTGGCGAGCAACCTGTCCGAAGTGGTCGCGATCTTTAGCGCCACCTTGATGGGCTTCACGATCCTAAAGCCGGTGCACCTGTTGTGGATCAACCTGATCACCGACACCTTCCCGGCGCTGGCGCTGGGCATGGAAAAGGGCGAATCGACGCTCATGCAGCGCCCGCCGCGCGACCCGTCCGAGGGCATCTTTGCGCGCGGCATGGGCTTTGACGTCATGTTCCAGGGCCTTGTCATCGCGGCGATCACGCTGGCCTCGTACTTTGTCGGCCACTTCATCGAGGCGGGCGAGTGGGCGATGGTCAACAGCGCAGACGGCATGACGATGGCGTTTCTGACGCTGTCCATGACCGAGATATTCCACTCCTTCAACATGCGCTCGCTCAAGGAGTCGATCTTCCGCGTCAAGGGGCGCAACCGCTACCTGTGGGTTGCGATGATCGCTTCGCTCGTGCTCACCACCTGCGTCATCTTCGTGCCCGCGCTGGCCCGCGCGTTCAGCTTCGCGCCGATCTCGCTCCTCGAGTACTTCGTCGCCATGGCGCTGGCGGTATTGGTCATCCCGATCATCGAAGTGGAAAAGATGATCGAGCGAATCCTCGACAAGCGCATCGGCAAATAGTTTGCCACACCCCCGCGTTCTTTCGCCGTGCAGCCGCGTGCTGCGCGGCGATTTTCTTTTGTAACCGCCATGTGTAACTTTTATTTCATCAAGCCGCCTACTTTGTGCGAATCGCTATTGCAAAGGCGAATTATTTATACTATAATAAATACGTTTGACAATCTCAATCATATGAGCTTGTGCGGCGGCGCGCGCATAGCGCCTTATCGCGATGGAATGAGGGGTGAACTTTTTTTATGATCAAAGATCCTCCGCGTCCCTCGAAAAAGTGTCGCGAGACGATGCTCGTGGTCGATGACATCGCCATAAACCGCGCGATATTAAAGTCCCTTTTTGAGGATTTCGATGTCCTCGAGGCGGTAAACGGCCAAGACGCGCTCATAACGCTCAAGGCGTTCAAGTCCCGTATCGCGGTGGTGCTGCTGGACATCGTCATGCCCGTGATGGACGGCCTAGACGTACTTCGGGAGATGCAGCGCGACCGCGAACTGAGCGGCATTCCGGTGATCATCACAAGCGGCGCGGACGAAATGGAGCACGGGCTAAAGGCCATCTCCCTTGGCGCGATGGACTACGTCACAAAGCCCATCGAGCCGGCGCTCGTCAAGCTGCGCGTGGCAAGCGCGCTGCAAAAGCGGGAGAACGAGCGCCTGCGCGTGCAGAACCAATACCTGCTGGTTCAGCGCGAGGACGAATTGCGCCATCAAAAGGAACTGCGCCACCTGGCCGAGCACGACGCGCTGACCGGGCTTTACAACCGGGGCGCCTTTTACCGGCAGGTGCAGCAGATGCTCTTGGAACGCCCGGACACGCGCTACCTGCTGATCGCCTTTGACGTGGAGCGCTTTAAGATGATCAACGAGCTCTTTGGCTTTCACGAGGGCGACCGCCTGCTTTGCTATATCGCCGCGCACATTCGGGACGTCGCGCGGCCGGGCGAGGCGTTTTGTCGGCTGGACGGCGATAACTTTGCGCTGTGCCTGGTCGATCATCCAACGCGAATGGCCGAAATTCTCACGCTGATTGAGCGCGAGATGAAGGCGTACCCGTTGGGCTTCCATGTAAAGATCATTCTGGGCTGCTACGAAATTCCGGATAGGTCGCTGTCGGTCGAGGCGATGCTGGACCGCGCGCTGATGGCCAAAAGGAGCATCAAGGGCAAATACAAAAAGCAACTGGCCTATTACGACGACGAGCTGCGCCAAGACCTATTGCACGAGCAGCAGGTCTTAAGCCAGATGGAGTCCGCGCTGGCGGGCGACCAGTTTAAGATGTATTTGCAGGCGCAGTACAACTACGCCACCGGCGAATTGATCGGCGCGGAGGCGCTTGTTCGGTGGGCTCACCCGGAAAACGGGCTGATCCCGCCCAGCGACTTTATCCCGATCTTTGAGCGAAACGGCTTTATTCAGCGGCTGGACGCGTACATGTGGGATCAGGCGTGCCAGACCATTCGCAGGTGGCTGGACACCGGACGGCGGGCGGTGCCGCTGTACGTGTCGGTCAACCTGTCGCGCATGGACATTTACAACGAGAAGCTGTGCGACATCCTCTGCGGCCTTGTGCAAAAATACCAGATCGCGCCGCGCCAGCTCAAGCTGGAGATCACCGAGTCCGCCTACGTGCAAAACCCGCAGCAGTTGGTATCGGTGGTAGAGCGCCTGCGCGCGCATGGGTTCATCGTGGAGATCGACGACTTTGGCAGCGGATACTCTTCGCTGAACACGCTCAAGGATCTGCACGTGGACACCTTAAAGCTCGACATGAAGTTTCTGGACGACGCGCGCCGCTCAAAACGCAGCGACAGCATCCTCTACCACGTCATCAGCATGGCCAAGAGCCTTGGCCTGAGCGTGATTGCCGAGGGCGTCGAGACGAAGGCGCAGGCTGATTTTCTGCTGTCGGTCGGCTGCGCGCTCATGCAGGGGTATTATTTTTCTAGGCCGCTGCCCATTGCGCAGTTCGAGCAATTGCTCAAAGCGCCCGAACAGGCATGGAAAGAGGGCGAATAAGTTCGAGCGATGGCTTAAAGCGCCCCGACGGGCGCGGAAAGAGGACAAATAACATGGCCAAGAAACTGATCGCCTCCGCGCTTGCCTGCGCTTTGCTTTTGCTCTTTCTGAGCGGCGCGGGCCTTGCCATTTCCGAGCGCCCCGCCACGTGTCGCACGGTCAGGGTGGGCTATTTTGACTTTCCCGGCTATCACGACCGCGCGCCCGACGGGCGCAAGAGCGGCTACGGCTACGAGTATTTGCAGGAGATCCGCAAGTACGCAAACTGGCAATATACGTATGTGTTTTCCTCCTACGCGCAGTGCCTGGCGGACTTGGCGGAAGGGAAGATCGACCTCATGACATCGGTCTCCTATGCGCCCGAACGCGACGCGAGCCTTGACTATTCCGAGACGCCCATGGGCACCAAGAGCACCATTCTGACGGTAAAGGACACCGACCGCCGCTATGCCGCCGGCGAATACACCTCCTTTGACGGCATGCGCGTGGGCATGTTGCCCGGCAACACCAGCAACGACCACTTTGACGCGTTCAGCCAAACGCGCCATTTTTCCTACGTTCGCGACGACCAATACCACGATGTGCAGGCGCTCTGGCAGGCGCTGCAAGACGGCGCGGTGGACGCCATCATCACGAGCAACCTGCGCAAGCCCGACCGTGAGCGCGTGATCGCGGAGTTTTCGCCCACCCCGCATTACGCGGTTGTGAAGGCCGGCAACACGCAACTCCTGTACGAGCTCAACATGGCCCTTGAGAAAGTGCGCATCGCCACCCCGACCTATCAATCGGCGCTGTACCAGAAATACTATGGCGCGGGCAGCGCGGGCGACATCGTCCTCTCTTCCAGCGAGCAGGCCTATATCCGCGACCATCCCAACTTGAATGTGCTGATCGCGCCCTCGCTCGCGCCGCTCGTCTCTCTCGAAAAAGGGCGTCCCGAGGGGATCGTCCCGGATTTTCTGGCCAAGATGCTGGCGCCGTCGGGGCTGACGCTTCATATGACCGTGGCCCAAGACGCGCGGGACTATCGCGCAAAGCTGGCGGATTCCGAAACCTATCCGGTGCTTGGAATGGTGGAGGAGGATCTCTACAACGCGGAAGTCAATCACCTGCGCTTGACCTCGCCCTACTTGACGCTCAACTACAACGTGATCACCCAAGTGGGCACGACCAATCAGCCCGTCGTCATCGCGGCGGTCAAGGGGAAAAACGTCACCAAGGACTACATTGCGACCCACTACGCGCCTGAGCAGATCAAGTACTTCGAAACCTACGCGGACTGCGTGACGGCCGTCTTGCAAGGAGAAGCCACGCGCACCATCATGAACAGCTACAACGCGGAGCGCGTCATCGAAAACGACATGCGCGATCTCCTCGTGAGCAATACGATCATGGGCTTTCAGACCAGCCTTGCGCTGAGCGCGCATGGCGGCGCGGACGATCGGCTCTTCTCGATACTGAACAAGTGCGTAAACGCGCTCTCCCCTGACGACGCGCGCACGATCCTGCTTAAAAACACGCTCTACCGCGACCGTCAGATCACTTCGATCGAATACCTCTACAGGTACCCCCTGCAGGTGGTGTTGGCGCTTTCCCTATTTTTTGCGATTGCGCTGGCCGTCGTCGTCCTTGCGACGCGCCAACACCGACTGAAGCAGGAGCAGCGCACGCTCAAGGAGACCGCGCACTTTGCCAAGATCGCCATGGGCGCGCACGGGCGCATCGTCGAAGTCAACATGGACGATTTGTCGGTTTTGTCCTATTCGTTTGTGAACAAGCAACTGGTCAAGCAGCCAAATGGCGCGTCGGCCGACGCGCTGGATGGCAGGTCGCGCCTCGAGCTAATTTACCCCGCGCACATCGCGCAATACGATCGCTTTTTTTCACGGGAAAGCCTCTTGTCGCTTGCGGGAACCGACCTTCAAAAGACCTGCACCATGCAGGTGAAGGCGCCCGACGGCGCCTACCGCTGGACGCTGTTCACCTTGCAGGGCATTCCTTCCGACATGACGCATCCCAGCAACCTGATGATCTTTGAAAAAAACATCGAGGAGCTCAAGCGCGCGGAGACGCTGCGCCAGCAGCAGTTGACCGACGCGCTCAACACCGCGATGGCCGCGAGCGCGGCAAAGGGCACCTTCATGTCGCGCATGAGCCATGAGATCAGGACGCCGCTCAACGCGGTCATCGGCTACATGACGATCGCCAAGAGCAGCGGCCAGGACCTAAGTAAGGTGAACGACTGCATTGCCAAGGCGGAATTTGCGGCAAAGCACCTGCTTTCGATCATCAACGACGTGCTGGATATGTCCTCAATTGAGAGCGGCAAGCTCAAGATGGCCCATGTGCCGTTTGACTTTCGGGAACTGATCTCGGGGCTTGCCTCGGTGTTTTACAACCAGGCGCAGGCGAAAGACGTGGCTTTTGAGGTGATCAACCACCACGTCAGCGAGGACTTCCTGATCGGCGACAAGCTGCGGCTCAACCAGATTTTGCTAAACCTGTTGTCCAACGCGATTAAATTCACGCCCTCTGGCGGCGCGATCTACTTTACCGTCGAGCAGACCGCCATCAAAGAAGGCACCGTCTTCATGCGGTTTATCGTTGCCGACAACGGAATTGGCATGACGAAGGAATTTGAGGCTCGCCTGTTTTCGCCCTTTGAGCAGCAGGACGCGACGATTTCGCAGCACTACGGCGGTACCGGGCTGGGTCTTTCGATCACCAAGAACTTGGTCACCATGATGAACGGCGCCATCACCGCCAAGAGCGCGCCGGGCAAGGGCGCCACGTTTACGGTGGAATTGCCCTTTGATCGCGACCCGTCGGGCGCGCTCAAAAGGCAGGATGCGCAGAACTTCTCGCATGTGCGCGCGCTGATTGTGGACGATGAGAAAAGCGCCTGCGAATACATGGAGATCCTGATGCAGCGCTGCGGCGTCAAGAGCGAATGCGTGCTGAGCGGCACGGCGGCCGTTGAGCGAATCGCGCAGGCGCATCACAGCGATCAGCCATTTGACCTGTGCCTGATGGACTGGAAGATGCCCGATATGGACGGGGTGGAGACGGTGCGCAAGATTCGCGAATGCGTCGGAAACGACATGCCGATCATCGTGGTGACGGCCTACGACTTTGCCGAGATCGAGGACCCCGCCAAGGCCGCCGGGGTCAACCTGTTTATCTCTAAGCCGCTTTTCCAGTCAACCCTTTTTGACCTGCTGGTCAACACCTACGGCCGCTACAAGGCGGCGCACCCCCAGGCGCAGGATTCCGCCTGCGACTTTGCCGGGGCGCGGCTGCTGCTTGCCGAGGACAACGAGATGAACCGCGAAATCGCGACCGACATCCTCACGCAATACGGCTTTGCCGTGACGTGCGCGCGGGACGGCAAGGAGGCGGTGGACGCCTTTGAAGCAAGCGCCGCAGGCGACTACGCCGCGATTTTGATGGACATTCAGATGCCCGTGATGGACGGCCACGCCGCGACGCGCGCCATCCGCGCCTCAAAGCACCCATCGGCCAAGACCATCCCGGTGATCGCCATGACCGCCAACGCCTTTTCAGAGGACATCGCGGCCTCGCACGCGTCCGGCATGAACGACCACATCTCAAAGCCCATCGACGTGGCGCAAATGCTCGCGATCCTCAAAAAATTCATTGACTGACGCGCATGAACCGAGGGGCGCGCATATCGCCCGTCCCCAAATAAACAAACGCCGGAGGAAGAAAAATGGACAATCTGCTCACACAGTTAGAGATGATCGGGTGCGACGTGCGGGGCGGCCTTGCGCGGTTTGCTGGAAACGAGGCGCTGTATCTAAAGTTTTTGTATCGCTTCCCAGATGAGGAGACCATGTCCAAATTTGAGAAAGCCATGCGCGAAAATGATTACGAGGCCGCGCTGCGCGAAATTCACACCTTCAAGGGCGTCGCGGGCAACCTCGGGCTTGACGGGCTGTACACCATCGCGCAGAAGATCCAGCAGATGCTCCAGGCGTCGGCCTACGACCAAGCGGCCACGTGCGCGCAGGATCTTTTCCACGAGTCTTCGCAAGTCTTTTCGCGCATCCGCGCCTGTGCGCAGGCGCGCGCCTAGGCGGAAGGCGCACGCGGCCAGCGCGCAGCCCCTTGGCGGAATTTGCTTGGCCGGGCCGGGCGTGTGGGCGTTTTGGCTGGGCGGCGCTTGACTTTTGCGCGGGGGTGTGGTAGAATATCGGCGACTGGAAGTCCGGCAGCACTGCGGTGTGCGCAGTGTTGTTCCTTTTATGCTGACTTCCGGCTTATTTCTATCTATTGGTAGGGAGGTCAGTATTGTGGCAGAAGAAATCTCTGTCAACCGCGTGGTGCTCACGCTTGACGGCAAACGAAAGCTGGATGAGGAGCTCAATGCGCTTAAGACAGTAAAGCGGGTCGAAGTGGCCAAGGAAATCGAAGTGGCCCGTTCTTTTGGCGACCTGAGCGAGAACGCCGAATACGACGAGGCGAAAAACGAGCAGGCGCGCGTCGAGGGTCGCATTCGCACGTTGGAGGAGATGCTGCGCTTTGCCGAGGTCGTCGATCAGGACGACCAGCCCCGGGGCATCGTGGGCGTGGGCAGCGTGGTGCGCGTATTTGACTTGGGCTATGAAGAAGAGGACGAGTACACGCTGGTCGGGGCGACCGAGGCCGACCCGTCTAAGCTCCACGTGTCCACCGAGTCGCCGATCGGCATGGCGCTGATGGGCGCGAAGTTGGGCGCGGTCGTCGAGGCCAATACGCCCGGCGGCGTATTGCGCTTGCGCATCGACGGAATCAGGCGCCCCTAACGCCGATAAAAGCACATAAGCCTTAGCAGAATTGGGAGGACGAATCATGCCGGACGCAACGACCATCAACCCGCAGGAAGCGTATTCCGAGCAGACGCAGATACGCCTTCAGAAGCTTGCCGCGCTTGCGCAGGGCGGCAATAACCCGTATGATCTGGTCAAATACGACCAGACCCATCTTTCAAGCGCGATCCTTTCCTCCTATGAATCGCTCGAGGGGCAGGTCGTGCGCATCGCGGGGCGCATGGTCTCGCGGCGCGTCATGGGCAAGGCCAGCTTTGCCCACATTCTGGACGCGGCGGGCCAGATACAGGCGTATGTCAAGCGGGACGAGGTGGGCGAAGAGGCCTATCGTCAGTTCAAGGACGACGACATTGGCGACGTGCTGGGCATCGAGGGCACGGTCTTTAAGACCAAGACGGGCGAAGTGTCCATCCACGCGACATCGGTCACGCTGCTCACCAAGTGCCTGCATCCGCTGCCGGAGAAGTTCCACGGGCTCAAGGACACCGACACGCGCTATCGCCAGCGCTACCTCGACCTGATCGTCAACCCCGAGGTGCGCGATACGTTCGTCAAGCGCTCTAGGATCATTCGCGCCATCCGCGATTTTTTGGACGCGCGCGGCTTTCTCGAGGTGGATACGCCGGTGTTGGGCACCCTTGAGATCGGCGCGGCGGCGCGGCCGTTTGTCACGCACCACAACTCGCTGGACCTTGACATGTACCTGCGCATCGAGACGGAGCTTCACCTAAAGCGCCTGATCGTGGGCGGGCTTGACCGGGTATACGAGGTGGGTCGCATCTTCCGAAACGAGGGCATGGACACGCGCCACAACCCCGAATTCACGTCGGTTGAGCTGTATCAGGCGTACACCGATTTTCGCGGCATGATGGAGCTGATCGAGGCGCTGTTTAAAGAGGTCGCGCAAAAGGTGTGCCAGACGACCGAGCTTACCTATCAGGGTCAGGAGATCCACTTGGGCGGAACCTGGGCGCGCATGACGATGGCGGAGGCCGCGAAAAAATACGCCGGGCTTGACTACTACGCCTGGCAGGACGACGCGCAGGCGGTCAGCGAATGCCTGGCTGCGGGCTTCCACCCCGAAAAGGGCGCGAGCCGAGGCGACTGCCTGAACCTGCTGTTTGAAGAGACGGTCGAAGACAAGCTGATCCAGCCGACCTTCATCTACGACTACCCGATCGAGGTCTCGCCGCTGGCCAAGCGCAAGGCGGGCGATCCCGGCATGACCGAGCGGTTTGAGTTCTTCATCGTGGGCTGCGAGTTTGGCAACGCGTTTTCCGAACTCAACGACCCGATCGACCAGCGCGGCCGGTTCGAGCGCCAAGTGGCGCTCAAGCGCGCGCAGGGCGCGAAGGCCGAGGTGGACGAGGACTTCGTGTGCGCGCTCGAATATGGCCTTCCGCCGACCGGCGGGCTGGGGTTCGGCCTCGACCGCATGGTGATGCTGCTGACCGACTCGGCCTCGATCCGGGACGTGCTGCTCTTCCCCACGATGAAGCCCAAGGCATAGCCTCCATAATGTGGCGACAGCTTCATGCTGTCGCCATATTTTTACCATGATTCCGGATCGCCCGCGCATTTCCCGGCGCAATCAGCGCGGCGCGCCCGGCGGTTGCCTTTTTGTCGGGCGCTTCGGCACGTGAGCGCCTATTTCCAAGCGATGCGCAGAAGCGGAGGGTTTTCATGTTCAAACGCAAAGCGGCTCTGGAGACATTTAAAAACCACCTGCACTATCGAAAATGGGTATATCTAGCGATTGCGGTGTTCGGCTTTTTCGCGTGCGACCTTGCGTACACGATGACCGAGTACCGCCCGCCAAGCGAGCGCAAGGTCGATTTCCAATTGGTGCAGGCCGGGTACATGGACACCCAAGCGCTTGAGCCGATTGCGGCCAAGGCGCTTGCGGAGGTTCAAATCGTCGATCCGACGCTCGAGGCGGTCAGCCTCTATTCGATCAGCTATTCGGGCGACTCGGCCCAGGATATGTACGGCGCGCAGAAATACGTCGTGATGGTCGCGGCGCGCGAGGGCGCGGTGTGGGTGCTGCCGCACGCGCTGTTTGAGCAGCTGTACCTTCAGGGCGGACTGCTGCCGCTGGACGACTACGTGGCGCAGGGGCTTTTCCCCGTGGGACAAGCGGATCTTTCCCGCTACACGCGCCCCGAATCGATGGGCGAAACCGATGAGGCGGGCGTTCCGCTCGCGCCGAGCGGGCCTGAGCGCCTGTACGCGCTGCCGGCCACGCTGATGCCGGGGCTTGCGCGCTTTGGCTACGCGGTTGAGGACGCCTGCGTGGTGATGATGGGCTACTGCGCAAACCCCGAGACCAGCGCGCGCGTGCTGGGTTCGGTGATGCGGCAACTGCCTTGACGGCCATTGCCCCGCCGCAAGCATCATCCATGCCCCCATGAACCGCGCGAGCGCCACTGGCGCAAAATGCGCAAAGGAGAAAATTATGACGACGCAGAAATTGAGTGCCAAGCAGGTTACGCCGCTTCAGGGAATTTTGCTGATCGCGGGCATTGTCGCGACGATGTTTTTGATGTCGGTCGCGGGGCGACTGCTGCGCGGATATGTGCCGCTGGTCTGGGTACAATTGGGGGTGGTGGCGCTGGCGGCGCTGGCCGCGTTTTACCTGATGCGCCACGTGATCGTGGAATACCAGTACACGGTCGCGGACGACAGCTTCTTTATCGAGCGCCTGTACGGGCGCAGGAGCAAGATCATGCTGCAGATTCCGCTTGCCGACGCGCTGTATTTGGGCACGCGGGAAGCCGCGCTTGAAAAGTGGCCCGGCAGCCGGATGAACTGCAACGCCATCGTCCGGGGCGTCGCCCTCCCGGTCAAGACGCTCGCCTACCGCAAGGGCGGGGAGATGCTGCTGGCTCAAATTCAGCCCGACCCCGCGCTCACGAAGGCGCTGTTTGACCTTGAAAAGCGCAAGCAGAAGGCCGAGGACAAGTGGGGCTAAGGGGCGCCGAATCAATCCCGCGGCACGCGCTTTCATCCGTGCCGCCCTAAGCGTCCCGAAATTTCAGAATCAATGACCGGGAGAATGTGAATGCCTCGTAAATTTTTGCGCCGCTTTGCGGATATGCCGATCCGGGCGCGGCTCGTGTTATTGCTCGCGCTGGTCTCGATCATTCCGGTATGCGTGATCGGCGCGACATCGGTTCGCGTCTCCTTTGACGCGCTACTCGAAAAAAACGTGGGCGACAGCCTAAGCCGCCTGGCGTTTCTCGACTACCGCACCCAGGAAATAATCCATCAAAAGCACGAGGACGCGGTGCTTGCCGCCTATGACGACAGCGTGCGCGCCTATTTTGATCCATCTTGCGCGCGCGATCCCGAATTTCCGCCGCTTGACGAAAAGGTCAAGCGCGTCCTGATGTCGCTGTACCATTCCAAGGAGACCGTGTCGATCGTGTTGGCCGGCGCCAACGGGCAGGGGTTTTACTACTCGGTCGGCGAATTTGGCGTCGTGGAGGCGATCGACGCCGCGCCCTACCTGCCGATAGACCCGTCTCAATTCGCCATATTCGATTACTGGGGCGACGCGAGAACAGAAAAGGGCGAGCCGGCCATCCCCTACGAGCGGCTGGTGCTGGGAAAAAACAGCAACGCGCCGGTGGCCAAGCTGGTCATCAACCTGCGCGAGAGCCTGTTTTCCGCGCTGTACGAAGGCGATGAGGCGCGCTGGGGCGGACGCGTTTTGCTGGTCAACGAGCGCGGCGTCATTCAGTCGGCGAGCGACAAGGCGCTGGTCGGAACGCGCCTGGAAGGAAGTCTGGGCGTGCCGCTTTCGCGCGCCGTGCCGGGAAGCTATTTTATTCAGGATCAAACCCTATGGACATGCCTTTACAACAGCCGGGCAGGGCTTTATTTCTTTGCCCTGATTCCGCTTGCGCAGTTGTCTGCGAGCCTTCGGCCGATTGTCGGGCTGACCGCGTTGGTCGCCCTTTTGTGTATCGCCGTGTGCCTGCTGCTGGGATATTATTTGTCGCGCAGTTTTACCCGGCCGCTGTATCGCCTGCTCGACCGCGTGAGCGCGCACAGCCCGGACGCCACGCGCGGAAAGAACGAATTTGTGATCTTAAACGACCGATACGCGGAGATTCTGGCGCAGCTGGAGAGCGTGATCGGCGACTACTACGAGGAACAGCAAAAGAAAAAAGAGGCCATGGTGCGCGCGCTGGAGTTCCAGATCAACCCGCACTTTCTTTACAACACCCTTTCGACCATCATCTGGCTGATCGACGCGGGCGAAGACCGCGCGGCGATCCGCATCACCAAGGAGCTTTCCACGTTTTTCCGCATCAGCATCAGCAAAGGGCGGGAGTTTATCGGCATCCAAGAGGAGCTCACGCACGTCAAACTCTATGTGGATATTCAGCAGGCGCGCTATGCCCAGCGCATCGCGCTCTTCACGCAGGTGCCGGAGGAGGCGCTTGAATTGATGACCCCGAAGCTAATTCTGCAGCCGCTGGTCGAAAACGCCATCATGCACGCCATGCCGGTTGACGCGCAGCTGCAACTGCGCATCACGATTGCGGCGCATATCGAGCGGGACGCGCTGGTGTTTGAGGTGATCGACAGCGGAAACGCGCTCACGCAGGCGGATTGCGCGGAGATGAATCGCTTTCTCGAAAACCGCGCCGACGCGCCCGAAGGCGAGGCCTACGGCATCGGCATTTCGAACGTCCACGACCGCGTCCGCATGTGCTTTGGCCCCGGATACGGGCTGCGCTTTGCGCGCAAGGAGGGCCAGACATTGGCCAGCGTGCGCATCAAGCGCCTGCCGCGCGAGGCCGCCCCGGAAAAAGAAAAGGAGGGCACGCATGTATCGCATGCTGGTGGTAGATGACGAGGCGCTGATCCGAAAGGGCATGCGCCGCGCGCTTGAAAGGCTGGAACTGTTCGCGGTCGAGGAGGCGTCCAGCGGGCGCGAGGCGCTCAAAATGCTGGACGCGCAGCCTGCGGACGCGATGCTGTTGGATATTTCCATGGCCGACATGAACGGCCTTGACCTCATGCGCGCGCTCAGCACGCGCGCCGATCGCCCGCTCACGATCATCATCAGCGGCTATGAGGCGTTTGACTACGCCAAGCAAGCGCTGCAATACGGCGCGGTAGACTACATCTTAAAGCCGCTTGACCCAGGCGATGTCGCGATTCTGGGCACGCGCCTTGCGACGCTCTTAGACGAGCGGGTCGCGCAGGCGCAGTATGTGGAAAAGATGCGCAAGGTGGTGCTCGAGAACAAGGACGTCATTCGCCAAAAGCTGCTCTACGACATCCTGAGCAGTCGCCCAAGGGCTTCGTATCTGGAGGACATTCGGAGCGTTTACGGCATCGACCTTACGGGAAAATACTTTCTGGCGGCGGTATTGCACATTCGCAAGGCCGCCGATGAGATGGACGAAGTGGACTTTCAGGTGCAGCTGAATGTGAGCCAGCAAGTGATGGCGCGCCGGCTGAGCGCCATCCGCTTTATTAACCTCTTCAACATGGAAAACGCGCGGTACGTGCTGCTCTCAAGCGCGCAAGCGCCGGGCGGCAAGGCGGTCCTCGAGCGCGTGATCGGGGAGATCATGCAGGAGATCAACGGAACGGGCGTCGTCGAATGCACCGCGGGCGTCGGGGGCGAGGTCGAGGGAATCAAGCGCATACAGGAGTCCTATCAGAGCGCCTGCGACGCGCTCGACTACCGCGCGATCTTTGGAACCGGCGCGGTATACGACATCGACGACTACCGCAAAGACGACCAAGTGAAGGCGCTTGAGCGCATGGTGCGCGAACTGGAGAGCCAACTGCATCTGGCGCAGTACGAGGAGGCGGGCGCGGCGATCATCACGCTGTACGACCTGCTCGAGTTGAGCGGAAGCAAGCTCGCGCCATTTCAGGTGCGCTACTACGCGCTCAAATGCCAGCTGGCGCTGCTGGGCGTCGCGCTGGCGAATGGGCTTTCCTGCGCGCAGGGAGTGCCGGGTGGCATCGGCGCGCAGGCGCTTCCGGGCGGCATGGGCGCAATCGGCGGCATGGGGCTTGACGCCATGCGCGCGCAGGCGCTGGCCCTGTTGGACGCGCTCAAGCGCGAACTGCCCTCGGCGTGCACCGAAAAATACCGGCGCATTGCGGAACTGGTGCGCGACTTTGTGAAGACCCATTATGCGGACAACCTGCTCTCGGTCAATTACATTTCAGAGCGCCTGAACTACTCGGCCAACTACGCCGGAAACGCCTTCAAAAAGCAGTACGGCATGGCGGTAAACGACTACATCAACAAGGTGCGCATTGAAAACGCGAAGCGGCTGATGGAGGAGACCGACCTCATGATTTACGAGATCGCCTTCCGCGTCGGCTACAACGACCAGCACTATTTTAGCAAGATATTCAAAAAATACGAGGCGATTCCGCCTACGGAATACCGCCAAAAGTAGTGCAGCGTGCTATGTTTGCGCACCGTGCCCGCAAACATTTGCGCTACATCCGGGATCCGTACACCTTTGTCGATGATTATTCCATTTGGCCTTTGCGCCTAAGTTGGTATAATGTCAGGGCAAGGGGCATTGCGGTTCCCAAGATCCCCGAACCCAAATATTCCGAGGAGGTACCCCCCATGAAGAAATTGGTTTCATTGGCTCTGGTCCTGATGCTGGCGCTGTCCATGGGCACGTTTTCTTCTGCCGAACCGGCAAAGGACATCACGCAGTACACGGTCGCGATGGTCGTCAAGCAGTCCGATCCCTGGTTTGACGACATGCAGTTGGGCATCGACAAGCTCAAGGAAGACACCGGCATGAACGTCTACACCCTCACCCCGGAGAGCGGCGACCCGGCGCTGCAAATCTCCATCATGGAAGACCTGATTTCGCAGGGCGTGGACGCGATCTGCATCGTGCCCAACGATCCGCAGTCGCTGATCCCGACGATTGAGAAGGCGCGCGCGGCAGGCATCATCGTCGTGACGCACGAGGCGCCCGGCATTGCGAGCGCGGTTGACCTGGACGTCGAGGCGTTCGTCAACGCCGATTTCGGAAAGCTCATGGGCGAAGCGGTGGTCAAGGCGACGGGCGGCGAAGGCGAGTTCGCGGGCTTTGTCGGCGGCCTGACGATGGAAACCCACATGGCGTGGTACAACGCCGCGACCCAGTACATTGCGGAAAACTCCCAGATGACCAACGTGTCGCCCGAACCCTACGAGGACAACAACTCGATCGAAGGCGCCTACGACAAGACGGTTGAGCTGCTCAAGGCCTACCCCAAGCTGACCGCGATCTTCGATTGCTCGGCACATGGCGGCGGCATCGCGCAGGCGATCAAGGACAAGGGCCGCGAGGACATCAAGGTGATTTCGCTGGCCATCCCCTCGATGTCGGCCACCTACCTCAAGGACGGATCGATGGTGCACGGCCAGGCGTGGCGTCCGGCGGACGCGGGCTACGCCACCTGCTACGCGGCCTACCTGCTGGCATCGGGCGCGGGCGTCGCGACGGGCGCAAGCCTGAACGTGACCGGCTATGAGAGCGTCACGGTGGATCAGGGCGTCGCCTACGGCAATGCCCCGCTGATCTTCACCGCCGAGAACGTGGACGAGTATAACTTCTAATTGGATGTTTGAATAAATTGCATCGGTGCAGTTGGAAAGACCATCGGGCATGTCGCCGGGTGGTCTTTTTATCAAGATGGAGGGGAAATCATGGAAGCGACGACGGATATCATCCTGCGCGCGGAGCACATCAGCAAGGCCTTTGTCGGCGTGCAGGCGCTGGACGCGGTCGATGTTGCGATCCGCAAGGGCCGCATTCACTGCCTAGCGGGCGAGAACGGGTCCGGCAAATCGACCTTTGTCAAGGCGGTGTCGGGCGTGTATCAGCCGGACGCGGGCAACATTGTGCTAAACGGCACCGCCTATGGGCACCTGACCCCCAGTCAAGCGATGAAGGAGGGCGTGCAGGTCATCTATCAGGACCTGTCGCTATTTCAGCACATGACGGTGGGCGAGAACATTGCGATCAACACGCTGCGCAAGGAAGGCAAGAAGCTGGTCAACTGGGCCCAGGTGTACAAAATCGCCAAGGCGCAGACCGACCGGATCGGCGTGACGCTGGATCTGTCGGCGACGATTATGGAGACATCCATGGCCAACCGCCAGCTGACGGCGATCTGCCGGGCGCTTGCGCAGGACGCCAAGTTGTTGTTCATGGACGAGCCGACGACGGCGCTCACCAAGTCAGAGGTGCAAAACCTGCTGAAGGTGGTGCTGGAACTGAAGGCGAAGGGGCTTGCGATCGTGTTTATCAGCCACAAGCTGGACGAGGTGTTTGAAATCGCGGACGAGATCACGATCTTCCGGGACGGCCGCAAGGTGGGCGACTTCCCAAGCAGCGCGCTAAACGAGCAAAAGCTGGCCTATCACATGACCGGGCGCGACGTCCAGTACCCGTGCTACCGGCGCACGTGCGCATCGGAAGAGACGCTGCTCGAGGTAAAGGGGCTGACAAAGCCCGGAAACTACGAGGACATCAGCTTTTCCATGCGCCCGGGCGACATATTGGGGCTGACCGGACTGCTCGGCTCGGGGCGCACGGAACTGGCGCTCTCGCTGTTCGGGCTCAACCCGCCCACGTCGGGCACGATCCTGTTTGAGGGCGCGCCGGTGCGCATACCGTCGCCGTCGGCGGCGCGGCAGCTGGGCATTGCGCTGCTGCCGGAGGATCGCGCGACGCAGGGGCTGTTTAAGGAGCGCTCGATCCGCGAGAACCTGACTTCCGCCATGGTCGATCGCCTGACGCGCGGGCTGGGTTTTCTCGATACCAAGCGCGAAATGCAGCTGGCTCAAGCGGGCGTATCGCGCCTGCGCGTGCGCACGCCCTCGGTAGAGACCACGATCGGCTCGCTGTCGGGCGGCAATCAGCAAAAGGGGGTCGTGGCCAAGTGGATCAACCTGTCGCCCAAGCTGTTCATCATGGATAGCCCGACGGTGGGCGTCGATATTGGGTCCAAGGCGGAGATCTACGAGCTGATTCAGGCGTTTGCGGCAGAGGGCATGGCGATTCTGTTTATTACCGACGAACTGGAGGAGCTGATGACCAACTGCAATCGCGTGTTGATCATGGCCAATAAGCGGCAGGTGGCGGTGCTCGAGGAAGCGGAGCTTGCGCAAGGCGACGCCCGGGCGCGGATTGCGCAGGCGATTCGCGGCGCATACGATCAGGCAAAGGAGCGTTGTGCACAATGATCAAGCGGAAATGGATCAATGGTTCGGAGGGAATCATTCTGGGGATCATCGTGCTGTACTGCGCGATGGTCGCGGTGGTCAACCCGGCGTTTTTGAGTTTTGAGACGCTGTTTGACATCATTCGCTCGTCGTCCGCCACGCTGGTGGTGGCGATGGGGCTGCTGGTGGTGATGCTGTCGGGCGGGATTGACGTGTCGTTTATGAGCATTGCGCTGTTCGGGAGCTACGTGGCGACGCTGCTGATGATTCGGTGCGGGATCGACAATCTGGCGTTCGCGTTTGCGGTTTCGATGTCGATCGGGCTTTTGCTGGGGCTGGTCAACGCGCTGTTGATCAGCTGGCTGAAGCTGCCGCCGTTTATCATTACGCTGGGCACGCAGAACTTCTTTCACGGCATCATGACCACGTTTATCGGGGACAAGACGTTTGGCGCGGGCGTCATGCCCCCTTCGCTCAGCAAATTTGGCGCATCCACGCTGTTCAAGGTGGACACAAACATGGGGGTCATGGGGCTGACGAGCGCGGTGATCCCGGTCGTGCTGGTGGTAGCGCTCACGTGGTTCATCATCACGCGCACGATGCTGGGGCGCGGCGTGATGGCACTGGGCAACTCGGAGGAATCGGCCAAGCGCGCGGGCTTCAGCCCGATCAAGATCAGGCTGTTCGTGTACGCGTATATCGGGGTGCTGGCCGGCATCATGGGGATCCTGTACGTGTCTCAGGTCAACGCGGCGTACCCCAACAAGCTGGTCGGGGATGAGCTGATGGTGATAGCGGGCGCGGTAATTGGGGGGGCGAAGGCGACGGGCGGCCAAGGCAAGGTGCTGGGCGTCATCCTGGGCACGCTGATCATCTACCTGCTCAACTCGACGCTGATCTTTCTGGGTCTGTCCTCGTCGTGGAACAACTTATTTGTCGGCGCGCTGCTGGTGATCATGGTGGCGATCACGTCGTATCAAAGCCGCGTAAGCAACCGTCGCAACCTGATTTTCACGGAATAGGAGGTGCCTTGATTGATGAAGGACTGGGCAAAGTTGTTTCAAAAAGAGAAGAAACTGGTGATTCTGCTCGTGGTGACGCTGACGGTGATGGCGGCATTTGCGCTGTCGCTGGGTGGCGCGATGTACTCCGGGCGAAACCTCAAGTCGATGGCGTACCAGATCCCGGAGTTCGGGTTTATCGCGCTCGGAATGATGCTGTCGTTCATGATTGGCGGCATCGACCTGTCGATGGTCGCCAGCGCCAACACCTCGGGCATTATGGCGGCGATGATCCTGACGGGAAAGTGGCTGCCGGGCCTGAGCGAGCCTGTGGCGATTGTGACGGCGGTGGCGGTGGCCATGGCGACATCGGTGGCGTTTGGGCTGTTTAACGGACTGCTCGTCGCGAAATTTTCAGCGCCGCCGCTGATTGCGACGCTGGGCACCATGACGCTGTACACCGGGATCGGCATGGCGCTGACGTCTGGCAAGGGCGTGACCGGGCTTCCGAGCGCGTTTACGAAATTGGGCGTCATGGAATGGCTGCACGTGCCGATGATCTTCTGGCTGTTTGTGCTGGCGGCGGTGGTGCTGGCGGTGGTGATGGCGAAGACCAGCTACGGGCGCAAGCTGTATCTTTACGGCGGCAACCCCATTGCGGCGCGATTTTCGGCGATCAACAACGAGAAGATGGCGATCAGCGTGTTCGCGGCGATTGGCGCGCTGGCGGGGATTGCGGGGCTGATCATCATCAGCCGCGTAAATTCCGCGAAGGTGGGGTATGGGGACGCGTACCTGCTGCAAGCGATGCTGGTGTGCGTCATCGGCGGCATCCATCCCGACGGCGGGCGCGGCACGGTCGCGGGCGTGGTGACGGCGGTGGTGCTGATGCAGCTGTTGTCGAGCGCGTTTAACATCTGGCAATTCTCGCCCTACGCGAAGAAGCTGATCTGGGGGTTTATCCTGATTGTGGTGATGGGGCTTAACTATGTATCGGATGAGCGCGCAAGCCGCGTGCGATTTAAGAAAGGATAGGTGGGGCTGATGGAGATGGAGAAGCGCTATCAGGCGCTGGTCGATACGGTGCTGGCGGAGCACAAGCGCGTATTTGAGAAGCAGGATCTGGCGCAGGTGCGCGACTTTATGGATGCGATTCTGGCGTCCCGGCGCATCTTTGTGATGGGGGTCGGGCGCGAGGGGATTGCGGCGCGCGGGTTTGCGATGCGGCTCATGCACTTGGGCAAGGAAGTCCACTGGGTATGGGACGACACGACGCCAGGGATGGCGAAGGGCGATCTATTTATCGCGGTGAGCGGCTCGGGCAAGATCGGCCACATTCACTACGTGGTCGCGCAGGCGAAGGCGACGGGCGCGACGATTGCGGTCGTGACAGGCGCGCCGAACCAGGAGACGCCAGCGCTAGCGGACGTCGTGCTGTTTGTGCCCGCGTTTGTGTTTAACGGAACCGACGAGCGCTGCGTTCCGTCGGTGCAGCCGATGGGCGCGCTGTTTGAGCAACACTGTTTTTTGCTGTACGACATGGTGATCATGATGCTAGAATCAGAATTGCAGCTGGATCATCGCGCAATGGCCGCGCGCCACCGCAACGTAGAATAGCGCGCGCGTGAGCGCGCGCATGTGGTCAAGGCAGCCCGGCACTGCGGTGCCGTGCTACGCTCACGCGGTGATTGAACGCGAAAGGTGGGCTGCTCGCCCCCTTTCACACTATCCCCTCGAGCTGTAC
>JAVXNW010000035.1:0-24206 GCA_036645575.1 Clostridia bacterium
GTCAACGCGATTGCACGGAAAAGCTTGAACGGAAAATCTCCGTTTGACGTTTTTGCTTTCACGTTTGGCGCTGACGCAGCGCTGACGCTTGGCATTCATCATGTCGATGTCGCCGAGGTTATTCAGTCACCGCGCCTGCTGAAGCGCTGACTTTTGCGCCCTTTTCCTTCCCATACTTACGTCAACTCCCTGTGGGCGTTACTCTGATAAATGTCCGCTTTGGGCTTATTAGAGTTACCTCTTTTTGCCCACTTCGCCCACTTTTCCTCCTTTTTTATCTTCCCCCTCTCTCTTTCCCGCACTTACTTCCACTGTGGACGTTACTTTGGGAATTTACGCATGTGTTTAAGGAAGCGCTGAATGTGTTGTAGAAAGCTAGTACGCGAGTTCTAGGATTGCGTAGCCGTCTATTTCGGGGATGGTCACGACGCCATTCACAAGCGGGAGGGGGAGACCATCGGGAACGAGGCGCGCGGATGTGGGCGCGTGGGGAAGGCACAACGTGAGCGAAACATCGCGCTGCTTGGTGCGCTCCTCGATGATGTCGATGTCCGCGCACTTGCGCACGGGGATGTAGCTCAGCAGGTGTACGCAGTAGCGGTGCGCTTGCGCCTGATGGAGCACGCTCACCGAAAGCGTCGACGGGCCGTCATGGCGCACAATGCGATTGGGCAGCAGGCGGTTGAGCGCGTTTAAAATCAGTTGCTTGCACCACAAGGGCGCGTTTTTGCGGTATTGGCTGAATAGCGGGTGCGAAAAGAGGACGACGTTTCCGTTTTGCAACACGGCGGGGTAGGCGTCTTTGCCGGCCGACGGGGTATAGCGGTGCGAGCAGAACCAGTCGCCCTTGCGCAAGAAATAGGGGGCGTGGGCGCACATCAGCACCTGCGCGCCGTCCGGCACAAGTTGTTCGCCGCGCAGGTAGACGACGTATTCGTTGCCCTCATCAAGGCCGCTTGAAAGGGCGCCTTCGGCAATCAGAAAGTCGGGGTACAGCGGCGCCTTTCCCGGATGCTTTGCGCCAAAACAGGCGGGATAGGCGCCCTGGGCATTGGCTGCGGCGCTTCCGCACGCCAAGATGCGCCCGCCTTGGCGCACATAAGCGTCCAGCTTTTCTTGAAGCGCCTCATCGGCGGTCGTCTCGTCCGCCAAAATGAGTAGCGGATAGCGCGCAAAGTCCATTTGGACGTCGATCACGTCGAATTGCAGCGCAAGTTCCTCGAGCAGCTGCGTTGCGCCCATGATGCTATCGGGCAGTTGCTGCTCGCTGTCCCACCGTTCCGAGGTGACGAGCGCTGCCTCGACGATCGGCACGGAAGGGCGCGCCCACGCCTCGCGCGCCGCGATCTGGCGGTATACACGGCCGATCAAGCGGTAGGTGGCGGGATTGATTCGCCCGTTTGGCGTCAGTTGATCCCCGATTGAGCAGGCAAAGCCGTAGCTCAGGATGCGAAAGCACTCGAACTCCAGCGCAGCCTGGTTTTTCAGCGAGTGAAAGTCGCCCCACTCCGTATGAAATTTCCCGGTCATGCCCGCGCAGTCCTTGCCCAGCGTGCGGGCGTATCGCGCGGTGATGGGAAAATGCAGGTAGCCCCAGATGCCGGAGGGCAGACTCTCCAATTCAAAATGGGTGTATGCATCCATGGAGGCCTTGGTGACGGGGCCTATATGGCCCGAGTTATAAAAGATGGTGCAGTTATCGCTGCGCGTGCGGATGAGCGCGGTCAGTCGCGCCTTGAATAGATCCAACGATTGCTTGGCAAAGGCGCGCACCGCGCCCTCGTCGGTTGCGTCGATGCCGCGCGCCTTCATCTGCGCACTGCAAGTTGCGCACCAGCAGGGGCGCACAGCGACGATGTCAAAAAACAACCCGTCCAACTCGTGCCCGAGCAGTTCGCAAATTTCCATCGTCTGCGCGGCCAGATAGTCGAAATAGCCGGTGTTTACGCACAGCGCCTGACAAAAGCCCGGATCGGTAAAGGAACCGCCCTCCTGCGCGCCGTTGGGCTTTCGAATCAGCCATTCCGGGTGCGCGAGCGCGGACTGGTAGTCATACTGGACGGTGATGTAGACGGGGGCGCAAATGCCCTCGGCGTGCAGCGCGCGCACCTGCTCCAAGAGCAGATTGGGCCGCTTGAGCTGCGGGTGGATGCGCTCGGGAAACGCCTTGGACGGATAATAGAGCCAGCCGTGGTGGCAGCGCGCAAACACGGTCATCGAGGTGATCCATGCCTCCTTGACGGTCTTGGCAAACAGTGACGCGTCAAAGTCCTTTCCCACGTCGGGGATGTGCTCGGAGGTGTGAAAATCCAGATGAACTTGGCGCGGGGAGAGCGCTGTTTTCATGAAAAATCAAGCCTTTCTACAACAATTGAGCGATGGGCATGCCCTTGACCAAGGCGTGAAGGTCCCGATGTGGCGAAGCGTGAATCGCCTGGGCGCAACCGCGCGCCAATCGCCTAGGCACAATCGAGCGCCGAGGCCACAATGTTGCGCAATCGGTTCGTGACGTCGCCCGCGTCTTCCTTTTGCATCATCACCAAAAAGGTCATTTGATGAACCGGGTCGTTGACGAAGGTAGTGCCGAGCCATCCATCCCAGCCGTACTCGCCCCTTGTTCCGTTGACGAGCGCGCGACCCGGCTCGGTCATCACCCGCATCAGGTTTCCGTAGTCATAGCCGGGGAAGCCCATCGTCGCGTGCATTTCCCGGCGCTGGGCGGGGGAAATCGATCCGCTTGTCAAGAACCGAACCGTATTGGACGAGAGAATGCGGGCATTGCCTAACGCGCCGTGATTTAGCAGCATCTGCGCAAATTTGGCGTAGTCGTCTACCGTCGAGACAAGGCCCGCGCCGCCCGACTCAAACGCGGGCGCGACGTCCATTTTATTGCAAATGCCCAAGTGATTTATGTGGTATTCCGCGGAGAGTGGCCGTCCCTGCGCATAGACCTTCGCAAGGCGGTTTTGCTTTTCCGCAGGCACGGAAAAACCGGTATCGCGCATATCGAGCGGGGAAAAGAGTTCTTTTTCGAGAAATGCGCCAAAGCGCATCCCAGAAGCCACCTCGATCACCGCGCCCAGCACGTCGGCCGAGGTGCCGTAGGACCAGTGCGTCGACGGCTCGAACGCGAGCGCGCACGCGCCCAGCTTGTTTGCGACATCCAGGGTCGAAAAGGGATGATCACTGTACAGCTGCGCCTCGATCTCAGAAAACACCGCTTCGGTCTCTCGACCCGCGCGGTGCGCGTCGCTTCCATAGACCAAGCCCGACGTCATAAAAAGCAGGTCGTGAACGGTCATTTCGTTTTGGGAAGGCGTCACCGTGTCGCCTTCCGCCATGACCTGTTGGGCGCAAAAGCCGGGAAGATACCCGGACACCTTTGCGGCAAGATCCAGCTGGCCGCGCTCAAGCAGCACCATGGCGGCCACCGCGGTCACCGGCTTGCTCATCGAATAGAGCCGGAAGAGCGTATCGCGCCCGACCTTGATGCCGCCGGAAATGTCTGCAAAGCCCGCTTCCAAATAACACGTCTCTTCGCCATGCTGCATGACCAGCAGGTTGGCGCCCGCAAGCACGCGATCGTCCACTGCCTTGCCCAGTACGTCCCTTAAATACGGCGCTTTATCCAATGGTTTCATCGTCAAAGACCTTTCTTTGATTTTTATCGGGGGAGGACCAAAGAAGCCCATCCCAACAAGAGACAGGCTCCAATCGGAACGTGAAAAAACACTCAGCCCTTTACGGCGCCACCGGTGATGCCCTGCACAAAATACTTCTGCACAAACAGGAAAAACACAATCAGTGGCAAAATCGTAATGCAGATGGCCGCGCTCATGGCGCCCCACGAGACGCCGTACTGGCCGTGGAAGCTGAGCGCGCACATCGTCAGGGTGCGCATGGCGGACGTGGTGGACAGCGCGATTTGCGCCCAGAGTAGGTCGCCCCAGATTCCCACGAAGGCAAAGATGGCCGAGACCGCCATCGCGGGCTTCATGAGCGGCATACTGATCTTAAACAGCGACTGCATTTCACTGCATCCATCCATGCGCGACGCCTCGATCAGCTCCTTGGGCATGCTCAGAAAGAAGTTGCGCATGATGGTGATGGTCATGGGCACGTTCCAGCCAATATAGGGGATGATGAGCATGGCGTAGCCGTTGCGAATGCCGGCCTTGGACAAGAGCAGATACAGCGGCATGATGACCGCCTCCGAAGGCAGCATGAAGGTAATGACGATCAGCAGCAGGATCACGCCCTCAAACGGCACCTTCAGCCGGGCAAGCGCGTATCCGCCCAGCGTGCCGATCAACAGGATGGCCGCAAGCGAGACGACCGTCACGAGCAGGCTTGTCGCCAAGCCCTCTCCGATGTGGCCGGAATTCCAGGCGGTGAGGTAGTTGGAAAATTGCGGATTCATCGAGATGCCCCAGACGTTGTTGTAGAACTCCTTGTCCGACTTAAACGAGGTCAGAAGGACAAACAGCACCGGATAGATGGAGATGAGTATGAGCGCATAGGTGACGATCCGGCAACAGATTTGCAGGGTGCGCTCGGATCTGGCGAGGCTTCCGCCGTTTTTGCTAGTACTCATAGGTTTCACCTCCCAGCAATTTATTGGTGATGAAAATGAGCAGCAGCACGACGATCGTGAGGACGGTGCCCGACGTGGCGGCAAAGCCAAACTCGTTGTAGACAAACGAGCGGCGAATCATCTCGATCGGAACGGTCGTGGTCATGTTGCCCGGCCCGCCCATGGTCATTGCCCACACCAGATCGTAGGTGCGGAAGGCGGTGGTCAGCGAAAAGATGGCGGAGAGCTGAATGGTCGGGCGGATCAGCGGCAGGATGACGTGGCGTATCTGCCGGAAGTATCCCGCGCCATCTAAGTAGCTGGACTCGAGCAGCGAGGAAGGAATGTTTTGCATGGCCGTGTAGCAGAGCATCATGGTCACGCCAAAGAGCTTCCAGGAGCTGACCAAGGCGATGCACAGCATGGCGGTGGACTTGTTTTCTAGCCATGCGATCGTGACGTCCCCGGCGCTAAACAGGCGAAGCAGTTGATTTAAAACGCCCATGTCGCTGTTAAAGACGAAGGTAAAGAGCAGGCCGACAATCGCGGTCGGCAGCATGATTGGGGTAAAAAACACCAGGCGGCAGACCGCGCCCTCGCGCTTTTTGAGCTTGTAGATGAGCAGGGAGACGACCAGCCCGCACGCGATCGCCACGACCGTTGAGATAAAACCCAGGATCACCGAATGATATAGCGCGCTCAGCGAATCGGCGTCCTGAAAGTAGTTGATAAAGTTATCGAGGAATACCCACTTTCGCGTCAGAAACCCATCCCACTCCTGGAAGGAAAGAAGAAAGTTCCAGATGATGGGGATGTATTGATCAATGATCAAAAACAGCAACGCGGGGAGCAACAGAACCATTCCCAAGAGCTTGTTTGGCTGGTCGATCGACCCGCTTTTTCCCTTGATCGCCTTCAAAACGCCCACCACTTTCTTTTATGTACAAGACCCTCGCGCATCCGCGCAGGAACGCCCTGCGGCAGGGCCACCCCTGCGCCTTTTCACGATCGCGGCGTCGCGAGGGGCGTGAAGGCGCGAGGTGGCCACGAAAAAATGTGACGAGGGGTCATTGCGTGGATGATTTCGCGAGCATGTGCCGATGGATTTTGGATTATTCGGCCTGTTTGCGCAGTTTTTCCAGATCCGCGATCGCGCCGTCCCCCTTGTTCAGGATGTAGTTGGCGGTCAATTGGTTCACGACGTAATCCTGCACCTTTGCGGAGACGTTGATGAAGTCACTGTTGACCAAGAACTTGGTCTGCTCCATCAGCTGAAGCACGATCGGGTCGGAGACGCTGACGCCGTTGACCGCCACGGGGTAGCTGGCATCGGCGCGCTGTTGCTGGATTTCGGGGCTCAAGAAGGTCTTCATGAAGGCGACCGCGCCGTCCTTGTTGGCTGCGTTGGCGGGGATCATGAAGCCATCGGTGCCGCCGACGACCAGCGT
Organism: Clostridia bacterium; assembly: GCA_036645575.1. Lineage (GTDB taxonomy): Bacteria > Bacillota > Clostridia > Christensenellales > Aristaeellaceae > JAVXNW01. The sequence goes on from JAVXNW010000035.1 coordinate 6,022, forward strand.
CTTTTCCGCCATTGCGGGCCAAAGCACGGGCGCGATTTCAAAGTCCACCTGATTGATGAGTTCCGGATAGATCAGGTTTACCTCGGCGATAATGGCGGCCTTGCCCTGCACAAACGCGGTCTTTGCCTCGTCGCGGGTGACGTTGAGCGCGCCTTCGCCCGGATACCAGTATTTGTTGTCGTAAAGATCCTTGATGTTCTTCATCGTCTGCGGGACATAGTTCTGGGTAAAGTCCATCTTTCCGGCGGCGAATTCCGCGAGCTTTCCGTCGGCCGCGGCGTAACCGGAGGTGCCTAGGCGGGCCATCCACGAGTTCACGTCGCGCGCCAACGCGAACGGCGCGATGTTCTGCTTGGCCTTGATGGTGGCACAGGTGTCCATGAACTGCTGCCAAGTCCACTCGCCGGTGGGAACCTCCACGCCACAGGCCTTGAACATCGTCACGTTGACGTAGAATGTCGGGAAGGTGGACTGGTAGGGCACGCCATAGTATTTCCCGTCGTATTTGCCGATGTCAAGCAGCTCGGCCGGGAAGGTCTTCTTCCACGCCCCGTCGTTTTCTTCCAAGTACGGGGTCAGATCCAGCGACTGCCCGGCGTTCACATAGGGGCGCAGTTGCATGGGCCAGCAATGGGTGAGGTCGGGCGGATTGCCGGCCGCAATGCCGGTCTTGATGATCTTGTCGATGTTCGCCCAGTCGATGTCGATCACCTGCACGTCCAATTCCGGATGGAGCGCAATGGTGGCGTTGACCATCTTTTCCCACGACGGTTCGCCCGTGCGGTTGCCGTAAAACACGAGCTTCGTCTTCTGTGCGGCTTCCTTGGGCGCATCGACCTTTGCGGCGGGCGCATCTGCCACTGCGGGTGCATCCGTCACTGCGGGCGCATCTGCCACTGCGGCGGGTGTATCCGCCACTGCGGGCGCATCGACTTTTGCGGCATCGACAGCCGGAGCGGGCTCGGTCGGTTTTGCAGGAGCGGGTCCGGAACATCCGGAAATCAGGGACACGATGCAGATCAGTGCCAGCAGGAACGCGAGTACCTTGTTGTGCCTGTTCATCATAATTCCTCCTCTTTCCATAAAAAGCAATGGGCTTTTTGCGTCTAACCTTATTATAGCAGCACGCACGTCGCTTGCATATCAGATAAATATATGCTTATATCCTATAAATCCCTTTTTTATCGTTGGAAACGTGGGAAGCTTGCGGGCGGCGGAGATTCAAGAGATGAATTATTTCGAGATGGATATTTCAAAACGCGCGACGCAGAAACATTGCGTCGCGCGTTGAAAAGGCCGTCGGGCGGGGGATAGGGTTAAGGGGACAGGCGTCGGGCGGGGGATAGGCGTTAAGAGGGACCGGCGTCAGCGGCGTCCAAGCGTCTTTCCATATTCCGACAGCGAGCAATGTTCGATCTGCTTAAAGATCTTTGCGAAGTACTTGTAGTCGCGAAAGCCCACGTTTTCCGCAATTTCATAGACGAGCAGCGTGCCGTCCTCCATGAGTGCCTTGGCGCGATCGATCCGAACCCGCGTCAAGTACTGATGGAAGGTGCTTCCGGTGGACTTTTTAAACAGCAGCGAAAAGTAGTTCGGGGTGCGGTTGATCATCTGAGACATCTGTTCCGCCGTCAGCGACTCCCCATAGTGTTCCTTGATAAAGTTGACGACACGCAGGATCTGGGTTCCGCCCTCCTGCCGAAAAATGCCGGAGAGCGCGCGCAACGCCTGGTCAAACAGCTGCGCCGTCGCGTCCTGATAACCGGAAAATGTCTCCCTATCCCCAAGGTCGTCCCGCTCTTTTAAAAACGACTGCATGAAGTGATGCAGCTCCATGCCGCGCTCCGCGATCGTGTTCTTGAGCAGCCCCGTGAGGTTAGCGCACAGCGCCTTGACGGCGGTCTCGTGATAGACGCCCTCGCGCTCCAGTCGGTCAAATTCCGCGCGGATGAGCTGCACCGCGCCGGCAAAATCGACCTCGCGGACGCATTCCCGCAGTTCCTTCATGCGCGTGAAATAGCATTGTAGCGCCTCGGGCCGCAGCGAAAGCGCGTCGTAGCGCGCGCAGGCGCCGTGCCCCGGGTAGAGCCGGCATGAATCCGCGATGAGCGCAAAGCGCAGCGCCTCACACAAGGTCCGGCTGTCCTCGGACGCGCCAAAGGCCAAAAATGCCGGAATGCCGCTTGCGACCAGCTGCTTGACCGCCAGCACGAGCTGCGCGTAGATGCGGTCGATGGCGCGGCGGTCCCGGGCGCAAAACAGGAGCAGAAATTGGTCGCCGCGCAGCGGGTGGAGCTGCCCGCAAAAGTCGGTGCGCAGTGACCGCGTCAGGGCTTCCAAGGGGATATATGCCTCCTGCGCCAGGGCCTTGGGCAGGCGAAACAGCCCGCAGACGGGGATGTCGGACGCGAAAAAGTGAAGGTACTTGCGAAACTCGTCCTCCTTTTCGCGGGAATCCTGCGCGCGGTTTAGCAGGCTGTCCAGCTGACTGCGCATGTAAAAGTGCTCGTAAAACGCTTCGTCCTGCGCCCGCGCCCGCTCGCCGGAGATCTTTTTTGCGGCGGAAGTGACGAGCACCATGATCCGTTGGGCGTTTACCGGCTTGAGCTCGTAATCGGTTACCCCGACGCGCAGCGCCTGCCGGGCGTATTCAAAATCGGAAAATCCGCTCAGGATGATCACGGTGGTGCGCGGGCAGAGCGCTTTAATCTGCTCCGCCAGCACAAGCCCGTCCATCGCCGGCATCCGAATGTCGGTGACGACGATCTCGTGGCGTTCCCGCAGAAACAACGCCCATGCCTCAAGCCCGTCCGCCGCCGCGTCCACTTGCGCAAACCCGAGCTCCGCCCAGTCGATGCCCTCGCGCATCCCCTCGCGTATCTGCCGCTCGTCATCCACAATCAGCAGCTTCATTCGCATGCCTCCTTTGTCAATCGCGTCCGCCCATGCGTCCTTTTTCGGCCCCGAACGATGGGCCCTACGGCCAAACGGGGACTCGCGGCCAAACGATGGGACTCATGCCCAAACGGGGACTCACGTCCAAACGATGGGAAAGCAAATCACGACCGTCGTCCCTTCGTCGGGAACGCTCTGGAATTGCATCGAGGCTTGCGCCCCAAAGCGCATCTTTAGCCGCTCGTAGATGTTCTTGAGCGCAAAGATGGTCTCCCCGCTTTCGCCTTCGTCGGCCTCCAAATGGCGCATCACCCGCTGCGCATCGGCGCCCACCCCGTCGTCACGCACCGTCAGGCACAGCATCTCGTCCTGTCGCGCAATCGTGATCCAGATGGTTCCGCCTTGACGCCGCGCCTCAAGGCCGTGCACGACTGCGTTTTCGACGAGCGGCTGCAAAATCAGCTTCATGATGCGGCACGCCATCAGGCTGGGGTCGGCCTGCACCTCTAGGCGAATGCGCTCGCCCAGCCGATTTTTCTGGATGAACAGGTATTGCTCCATGTGGTGCAGCTCTTCCGCGATCGTGGTGGTCTCGTTTCCACTGTTCAAGGCGTGTTTGAACATGTCAGAGAGCGCCGCGATCTGCTCACTCACCGCGTAATCTCGGTTTTTGTACGCGAGCCAGTAGATGGAATCGAGCGTATTGTACAGAAAATGCGGATTGATCTGCATCTGCAAGGCCTTAAGCTCCGCTTCGCGCTCCTTGAGGCGGATCTGATAGACCGTCTTGATCAGGCTTTCAATTCGGCTGGTCATGTCCAAAAACAAGTGGGAGAGTTGCCCCAATTCGTTGTCGGTGGCAATCTGCAAGCGGACGTTAAAGTCGCCGTCCTTCACCCGCGTCATCTCGCGCGAGAGCGCGGTAATGGGGTTTAGCACATAGTATCGCTGAATCAGCGAGTAGAAAAAGCCGAACAGCACGCAAAGTCCGATTGAGAGGATGATGATCCCGTCGATCATCCGAAGCGAGCGGTTGAGCACGCGCTCCTTTGTGACCTGCATGAGCACCCAATCGGTGTTGTCAATGGGGGCGTAAAAGACCACCTGCTCGCCTTGATCCACTTTGCGGCTAAAGTAGCCGTCATCCGCGCCGATCTGTGCGGAAACCGCCGCATACCCGTCCCATGGCTTGCCCAGCATCTGCCGGTCGGGGGCGGAGACGACGGTGCCGTCCCGGTGCATGATGAAGATCGGAGAGGCGGACGCTTCGCCCGTGAGCGTCCCGCCCGGATCAAATATGGAGCAGAGGTACTTTTCGGAGATCGTGATGCGCTCGATGGCGAGCTGGCGCGGCCAATTGAGATCGTTGACGCTGCGAACGTAGGAAATGACCGGAAGCTCGGTCCTGTTCAGGCTGTCGTAGTTGATGCGATAGACCGGGGTCCAGTAGCCTTTCCCGCCTAGCCCGGTCGCCACTTCGTCGTATTGCCGCGCGCTAGGCCCCATCATCGTGCCATAGCGCAGGATGTCCGTGTCGCCTTGGCTTACGCTGATCGAATGAATGTAGACCTTTGCCAGCGCCAGATCCGCCGTCGTGTTCATGAGGTCGTTGCCCATATTCTGTTGCCTGAGCGAGTAGGCGGCGGGGTCCTCCTGCTGGTTCGGGCCATCCAACAGATCGGTGCAGTATTCCTGCAAGACGCTGTTGCTCAAAAGCGATATGGACAGCGTATCTACCTCGCGCAACAAGCTGCTGACGTTGTTGCGCGTCTGCCGAAGGCTTTGCAGCTGGTTTTGCCAAATCTGCCGGCGCAACTCGTTTGTCACCTGATGATGAATCAAAAATGCGGTGACGAGCAGCGGAAGCACGATCAGCGCGACAAGGCAGATGCCAAGCGACTTGCGTATCGACAGGCGTTTGAACCGGCTCAAGCACTTTTCTAAAATCATCATTCGCCTCGGCCTCGCACTTTCTTCTTCTGATAAAAAAGAATCTGTGCACATTGTATAACATTTTCTGGGATTGAGCAAGCGTTTGTTGAAACTGAAAACAAGCTTGTTCATGTCCTGCGCGGCGTCGCGGCGCGCAGGGCACCGCGCTAGTAGCGCAAAAAGCGCTGCCGCATCATCTCGATCGGGCAACGCTTTGTGCGGTTTTTCTTTTAAAGGGGCGCAACCGTCCCAACGCAGCGGACTTATGCAAAGGCACGCGGGGGCGGATGGCGGGGGGAAAAGGCGTATCGGGGTGGTGTTAGAACTTCTGTTCGAAGGCCTCTGGGGGCATGGGTTTGGCGTAGTAGTAGCCTTGAACCAGCGTGCAGCCGAAGGACAGGAGCAGGTCGGCTTGCTCGCGGGTCTCGACGCCCTCTGCGATGACCAGCAGGTCCAGGTCGTGGATCATGGCGATGATGCTCTTGAGGATCTTGCTCTGGCGGTCGTTGGTGCTTGGGTCGGACAGAAACTGCATGTCCAGTTTGATCATATCGACCGGCACGTTTTTGAGGGTGTTGAGCGAGGAATAGCCGCTGCCAAAGTCGTCCATCTCGACCATCATGCCCTGCGCGCGCAGTTGCCGCACCACGCATATCAGCTGCTCGGGGTTTTGCATGTAGGCGCTCTCGGTGATCTCGAGGCGCAAAAGGCGCGTGGGCAGGTTGTACTGCGCGAGCAGGTCTGAAAAGATCTTGCAGATCTTGGGGTTGTAGATGTCCGCGCGCGAGACGTTTACCGAGAGCGGCGGGGGATTTTTCCCCTCGTCCAGCCAGCGGCGAAGCAGGCGGCAGGTGTGCGCCCAGACGTATTCGTCCAGTTCCGATACCGAGCCGTTGCGCTCAAAAACCGGGATGAACAGCCCGGGGGCGAGCAGCCCCTTATCGGGATGCTGCCAGCGAACCAGCACCTCGGCGCCCACCATCACGCCGGTGGCGTGGTTGTATTGCGGCTGGAGGTAGAGCGCAAATTGTTCCTGCTCAAGCGCCGTCCTCATCATGCCCGCGATTTCCTGCTCCGCGAGCAGCATATTGCGCATGGCGTCGTCGTAATAGGCAAACGAGAAGCCGTAGCGACCCTTGGTCGCCTTCTGCGCGATGGAGGCGCGGTCGAGCATCGTGTCGATGGGCAGGGCGAGGTCGTCTATGACGTAGACGCCAAAGCTGATCGAGACCGCAAAGGGCAGGTCAAACGCCGCCACGTCGTTGGTAAAATCGCGATACAGCTTTTGCCGCGCGGCTTGACCGCCGGGGAGGCAGACCACAAAACAATCGGCGGACAGCCGACAGCAGACGCCGCTTTCCCCGATGCACGACTTGGCGCGCTGCGCGATGAAGCGCAGCAGCCGGTCGCCCGCGTCGTAGCCCAGCAGGTCGTTGATGACCTTGAAGCGATCCACGTCGAAATACACCATGGCGTAGTCGTTGGGCGCGGCGCCGCTCAAGCGATCGCGCGCCCTTTCGACAAAGGCGACCCGGTTGTAAAGGCCGGTCAGGTTGTCCCGCTCGGCCAGGAGCCGCAGCCGCTCGGCCGACTGGATCAGGCCCTTTTGCGCTTGGCGCTCGTGGCGGATCAGCAGCAGCATCACCAGTAGCGACGAAAACATGACGATGGCGATCAGCGCGACGCTCGACTGCGTGGACGCGCGCACGTCGGCATTGATGACCTCGACCGGCACGACGTTTACGATGAACCAGTCGTTGATCTGGGTGGGCAGGTAGACCGCATAGCGGCTCTCGTCGCCCACGCTGTAGGCGACGTGGCCACCTTGCCCGCTTTGCATGTTTTGAAGCACCTGCGAGGAAGTGTCGCCGTCGTCGTGGCGGGCGCGCGTGAGCAGCGAGATGAAGTTGGCGATGTCCTCTTCGTGAATCAAAAAGCCCTTGTTGTCGCTGCCGATCAGGATGGTCCCGTCGCTTTTGCACACAAAGGAGTAGCCGGTTCGCGAGGTCTCGGAAACCAGAAAGCCCTTGAGCGCCTCCTCGTCGTAGGTGCCTACGACCACGCCGCAGACCGTGTCGCCGCGCTGGATGGGCACCGAAAGCGCGAAGCGCCGCTGCGAAGAAGAATGGGTGACGATAAACTGGATGGCGTTTCGGCCGGCAAGGCTCTCCTCAAAATACCATCGATCGGAGACGTCGACCGGCTGGCGCGTGTCGCTTAGGCCCTTGCCGTCCGGGTTGACGAGGCAAAGCCGGTCGAATTTGGTTGACTCGACGACCGCCGCCATTCGAACGACCAGGTTGTCCTCGTCAAAGGTCTTCTGGGTGGCCAGCGATTGCGCAAAAGAGCCAAGCACCTCGTGCTTTCCCACGATCTTGGCAAGCAGCAGCGCGCTTTGCTGCTTGGCGGAGTCAAGCAGCACCGATTGTGCCTGCACGGTTGCCCGCTGCACCACCAGCGCATAGTTGACCATCAGGGCTGAAAAGACGCCAAGTGTCAGGATGAGGGAGGCGAAAACCACATAGCGCGCGACAAAGCGCTTGTGTACTCGATCTGCTTTCATAGGCACCAGCTTTCTTTCAAACGCACTTCGGGGTCGCGGCCCGAGGGACGAGTTGGATTAGCTTGTCTTGAGGATTGCTCCGATCGCGCGCTGGGGCTCGCCCTCGTCGTCGCGCACAAGCATGGTGCCCAGATGGCAAAACGCGTACCTTCCGTCTGTCTTTTTGAGACGCAACGGAATTTCGGCGTAACGCGCGCCGAATTTGAACGCCTCGAGAAAATGCTGCTTCAGCCGTGCCACGTCGTCTGGGTGAACGCACGTGACGTCCGCCGCTTGATCAAGCAGCGTCGAAAGCGCCTGATCGCACAAGGCGTACTGATCGAGGCCTGGGTCCGCGTACAGCGCATGGGTGCGCAGGTCCCATTCAAAGGTGATCATGTCGGAATCCTCGGGGATTTGCAGCGTGTGCGCCACGCGATCCTGCGTCGCCTGAAGCCGGCGGCTCTGGCGCACGACTTCTTTGCGCGAGGCGTCGCGCCGCGCGAGGCGAGATGGGTCGTCGATGGGCGTGGCGGGCGCGCAAAAGCCGCTTAAACCCATGTCGGGGGAATAGAGCGTGTAGCGGTTTTTCCCCTGCTGCTTTGCGTGATACATGGCGATGTCGGCCTTTTGATAGAGCTCGTCAAAGGAGGCGCCGTCGCGCGGGTAGAGGGCGACGCCCACGCTTCCCGATACCGCGATGTCGGGATTGGGCTGGAAGGAGATGATCTGGCAGACCAGCTGCGCGCACTTTTCGAGCATCTCGCCTTTGAGCACGCGGTTAAGGCATACGACAAATTCGTCGCCGCCGATTCGCCCGATCAGGTCGCCCGCCCGCAGCATCCGCTTGAGGCTCTTGACGATGGCAACCAGCGCCTGATCGCCCGCCGCGTGGCCGAAGGTGTCGTTGATGTACTTGAAGTTATCGATGTCGACCATCACCAAGGCGTGCTGGGAGGCGGAATCGGTGTCGTGCAAGAGGCGATCGAGCGCCTGCGCAAAGGCCACGCGGTTGAGCGCACCGGTCAGCGCGTCGGTTTGCAGGCGCTCCCTGATGGCGAGATCCTCGCGCTTGGCCGCGTCGATGTTGCGCAAGACGACAAACGCCTTGATATCGCCATAGCCGGGGTAGGCGACAAGCTGAATGGAGGCGCGCATCCAAGCGTAGTCCGCGCGGGTAAAGGACTCGCGGCAGTCGATGTTGCCACTGTAAATGTTCGCTTTAAAGGCGGCCATCAGCCGATCCCGGTTCATAAAGGCCAGAAAATCGCGGCGATCCTCGGGATGAATGTAGGGCGCGAATCGCGCGGTGCGCGCGTCAAAGGAAGCGTCCGTCGGCCAGTCGAAGCCCTGAAACAGTGCGCCGCCGACGTTGTCGGTGGTGTCGCGGGTGAGGTTGCAGTCGAAGGTGGCGATTTCCGACGGCGGAACGCTGGCCAATTCCTGGCGCACCTTTTCATAGGCCAGCTCTTTTTCGCGCTGCTCCGTGACGTCCGAAAAGGAGACGATGCTGCGCTGCGCCGCGCCCTGATCGTCAAATATCGTGGTGAATGTGCCGCGATACCAGCAAAACTTACCGCTTTCGTGGTTTTTCATGCGCACCATCACGTCGCCCGATGCGTTTCCCCGCTGCATGGCCGCGTAAAAGGCCGCGTAGTTTTTTGCGCTCTCGGGCGCGACGATGCCCAGCGCCAGCACGCTTTCCGGCACGTCTTCCATGCACTCGGGAATGCCAAACAGCGCCGCCGCGGCGGGCTGGTTGTGGATGGTCTTGCGCTTGATCTCGTAGCGGAGGATGTACTTTTCGCTTTGCGTCACCGCAATGCGGTACTCCTCCTCGCTGATGCGCAGCTGCTCCTCCATCTGCTTGCGGTCGGTCGTGTTTACGGCGGTGCCGTACAGCGCGCGCGTCTCGGGGTCATAACGCATGCGGCTGAGCACCCACAGCGGCGCGCCCAGCCGGTTGTGCTCCCGTATCTCGACGTCAAAGCGATATTCCTTTTGCGCAATGTGCGTTTGGACCGTCTGGTAGAGGCGCGCAAAGGCGGCTTGATCCAGCGTAAATGCCGCGTGGGTCAGGCCATCCTGCTGGGCTTCGCGCTCCGTTGGGTAGCCATAGAGCGCGTAAAAGGCGCTGTTTGCATACGTGATGGTCAGAAACTCATCGGCGTTTAGGCGAAATACGCCGCTTGGGATGGCGTCCGCGATCACTTCAAGGCTGCGGCGCTTGGCGGAGGATAGCGCCATGCGCCATGCGCAAAGCATGGAAAGCACCAGCATGAGCAGCGCAACCATCAACGCCGCCATCGAGGGGGGCGCCGCCATGGCCAAGACAACCGCGCCAAAGGCCACGACAAGCGCGGAAACAAGGACAAAGAAGCGAATAAACCCATGTTTTTGCATACAACCACCACACAACTTCCCCTGTATTGAGACATAAGCCAAAGGCCCGGAAGCGGTTGACTTGATGAACATAAATCATACAAACATTATAGGCCAAATGACCTATGAATCCAACCGTATAACACCGATAAAATGAAAATTCACATAAAAAGACAAAACGGGCGCGTTTCCGTTCGGGCGCGGTGCGGCCAAGGGCAATTGATAAAACCGGCATGGCCCGCCTCGGCAAAGTCCGCGCAAAATGAGGGACTGCCTCAAAGCGCCCCAATATACGATTTAAGGCCGCACAGCTGCGCGGCCTTAAATGGCGTATTGAGCAAATCGCGGCTTACGGGGCGATTGCGCCGCCGTTGTTTATCGTGAAGGAGATCGCGCTGCCCATGAACAGGCCCGCCTTGCCCTTTCGGTAGTACATGATCATGCTGGGCAGGGCCAGCAGCGAACCCAGCACGCACACGATCATGTCCTGCATGGAGTCGTTGATGCCGGTCGCCGCGACGTTTTGCACGTCGATGCCGGTCAACATGTGTAAAAAGTACTCGGCGATCTCCCAAATGCCCGCGACCGCCAGCGTGGCCGCCAGGCAAAACGCAATCGCCAGCGCGCAGTCGTCTTTGCAGACGGTGTGCTTGCCCTTGAGCAGGTAGAACGCGGGCAGCGCGAGCAGCATGGTAAACGTGCCCGACAGCGTGTGCATGACCTTGTCGTAGGAGGGGATCAGGTGGTACCACCTCGCCGCGACGCCCATGGCGTAGGCAAGAAAGGTAAACGCAAGGATCATGAGGTCAAGTTCATAGGTCCTGTGAAGCCTGAGCAGTTTGTACACCACTTGGTAGGCGATCGGGAGCAGCATGGCCCCGACCGAGTGCGCCGCCTGGTAGAGGCTGCCCACGGTGATCCAGTACACCAAAAGCGTCGCGCAGATCACAAAATACGCCGCAATGGCAAGCGTATAGACCTTCTTATATCGCTCTTCCCGATTCAGTATCTGTTCCATAACATACGCTCCTTGCCTAAAAATATCCTCTTGCTTTGGCTAAAACCGATCGATAGGCCAGATCCAAATGAAACCCGATCGCGGCGCTGGAGTAAGGCCGTGGCGCTTTCGCCCTTGGCTAGGCTACGCCTTATTTAAGGGGTGGGCGACGTCCGTGGTGGGCGCGACCTGCTGACTGGCCTGCGCCGCCTGCTGGGCGCTGCGCCTTGCGTGCACCGATTCGCGCAACAGCGTGTGCGCGACCGCGAAGACGGGCACGCTCACCAGCATGCCGACGATGCCGAACGCGCCGCTGCCCACCGTGACCGCCACCAGCACCCACAGCGCGGGCAGACCCACGCGGCTACCCATCACGCGCGGGTAGATCAGGTTTCCCTCCAACTGCTGGAGGACGACAAAATACACGACGAACCAGATGCCTTGGGGCACCGCGTTCATCGACGCGATGAGCAGTCCCCCAAATAGCCCCGAGATGAACGCGCCGAAGAACGGGATCAGCGCGCCCACCGCGACAAACACCGAGATGAGCGCCGCGTGCGGGAAGCGGAACAGGAGCATACCCACAAAGCAGAGCGCGCCTAGAATGCAGGCTTCGAGCACCTGCGCCGAGATAAACCCGTTGAAGGCTTGTCCGGTCAAGGCGGTGATCTGAATCACCTTGTCCGCCGTCTGCGGCTTTAAGTAGGCGCGCACAAAGCCTTGCAGCTGGCACGACAGGCGCTCCTTGTTGGCCAGCATGCCAAGTGCCATGATGAAGGCCAGCATGAAGCTGGCGGCGGTTCCGAAGGCCGAAGTGGCCATGGAGGCGGCGCTTCCGACGGCGCTGCCCAGTCCGCGCTTGACAAAGTCCATGACCGAGGCCTGCGTCGTGGCCCAGTCGATGTGGAACGAGTTGATCCACGCGCCAATTTCGGGCATGGTCTCGCTAAATTTGGATAGGTTCGCGCGAATCAACTCCGCCCAGTTGGGCAGCATCGCAAATACCCGGGTGAGCGAGTCGATCAACTGCGGAATCACGATCATCGAAAGGCCCGCGAGGACAATCAGCAAAAGCAGCAGCGACACAAGCATGCTGAGCGGCCGCTGAAGCTTTTTTTGAAGCGGAAGCCACTTCTTGCCGCGCGGCTTGATCACGTGCTTTTCAAGCAGCCGAAGCGGGATATTCAGCACAAAGGCCAACACAAGCCCCATGAGAATGGGCGAAATGATGCCGATGACGCTGCTCAACAGCTGGGTCACCACGCTTAAATTGTGTATGCTTGCCCAGATGATCGCGGTGAACACGATCAGCCATCGGAGCGTATGGACGGTTTTTTTGTCGAATTTCACAGGCACAGCCTCCCTCTTTCGTCGATTTCAGCGTTCAGCGGGCCGACGCGATAGCGAAACATCACGTGGCTTTCCGCGAAGCGTTGATAGAACTGGCGCTTGGTTCGCTCCATGATCTGGTTGCCCGAGGTGAAGCTGACCATGGGCAGCAGCAGCGCGACAAGCGTCGGGCTAAATTGCGTGACGGTATCGCCCTTGCGCAGGCCGCTTTTGAGAACGTCGATCAGTCCCTGCATGATGTCCGCCTGTTCAAGCGGCGCAAAGGGCGTGTCGTCAAGCGAGGAGACCATGATGAGCGCCAGGAACATCGTGGAACCCAAGCGCTCGAGGTTGCGCATCTGGAGGTTAAAGATCTCCTTGAACACCGAATACTCGCACACGAACGCGCAGGCGACCTTGTCGTGCTCGCGCAATTCGAGGCGAATCGTGTCCAGACTCATTTCAAGCGTTCGTCCGGCCTGCATGAGCTGCTCGTAAAACGCCTGAATCATCGGCGGCGGCTGTTCGCCCAGGTGCCGGAAGTGCAGGTTGGTGATGCGCTTGTACTGGCTTGCCGCCTCGCTGTTGCGCCCCATCTTGGAAAGCGCGTTGATCAGACCCAGGTTCAGCTGGTCGTCAAAGGCGTCGATCTCAAGCCCCTTGCGGCACACCGCGGCGATCTCTTCATAGCGGCTTTCCGCCGCGAGCAGCGCGATCAACGTGTTGAGGCAGGACAGGTATTGGTTGTGCAGCGCCACCGCGCGGGCCAGCGCCCAGTCGCAGCTCTCCGCGCCCTGCATGAGGTCGCCCGAGTAGATGTCAATCAGTCGCTGGCACTTTTGCTGCGTCAACGCATCCAGATCGTGCATGTTGGCCAATTCGCCCAGCAGTTCCTCCACTTCGTACACGTCGACCGTCACGCCGTCCCGACCGTCCCAGCGGTACGCGCCGCGCTCCGCCACGATGGAGCGGCCAAATTGGCTGCTCAGCTCGTTCATCAAGGAGCGCATCCGGCTGACGAGCGTCTTGAGCGCGTTGTCGGGATGCGCGGAGAGGTTGTCCTGCCAAAGCGCCTCGATCAGGCGGTAGTTGTGCACCGGCTCGCCGCGCTGCAAAATCAGGTATTGAATGAGCGCCAGACCCTTTCTGGAGCGATTGATGAGTGGTCCGACCTTTCGCCCGTCGATGTAGACGGAAAATTCACCCATCAGACAAATGCGGATGTCCTCCATCTGGCGTTCCCTCCCCGGTAAAATACTCGCATGGGCGGATCTTGGCGCAGGGCGTGCTGCCTTCGCAAAAATCCCAGCGGTTGCGCGGGCGAACCTTGGCGCAGGACGCCCTTTTTTGGTAAAAACCCCAATGATGCCATTATACCAGCTTTTGCCCCATACAGCAAGACGGGCGGCCGACCGGTTGGTTGAATTTTTGAGCCGTTTTTTCGCGATCGCCGCGCGCGAGCACGCGCGGCGTTTTAAAGATGGTTTCGGATGATAAAATCGGGCGCGGGCAGGAATCGGTTTGCGTTTTTAACCTAATATGTGGTATGATAATGGATAACTCAGGTATGGGGGTTGGAAAAATGGCAAACAGTTATCAGGCGAGCGATATCACCATTCTCGAAGGACTTGACGCGGTGCGTATGCGCCCGGGCATGTACATCGGCACGACCGGGCCGCGCGGGCTTCATCATATGATCTGGGAGATCGTCGACAACGCGATCGACGAGGCGGCCAACGGCTACGCAAGCGAGATCACCGTGACGCTGGGCAAGGATGGCACCTGCTCGGTATCCGACAACGGGCGCGGCATTCCCGTGGACATGCATCCGCAGCTGGGCGTGTCGGCGGTCGAGGTGGTCTATACGCAATTGCACGCGGGCGGCAAATTTGACAACAAAAATTACGCCTATTCCGGCGGTCTGCACGGGGTGGGCGCTTCGGTCGTAAACGCGCTGTCGGAATGGCTCGAGGTGGACGTGTACCGGGACTACAGCCACTACAAGCAGCGCTTTGAGTCATTTGAGGACCCCAAAACCCACAAGATCATCTCCGGGCGTCCGGCGGGCCCGCTCGAGAAGGTGGGCAACACCCGAAAGCGCGGCACCGTCGTCACCTTTAAGCCCGATCCGCGCGTGTTTGAGGAGGTGGCCTTTCACGGCGATACCGTGAGGCGGCGCCTGCGCGAGCTCGCGTATTTAAACAAGGGCATTGCCTTTAAATTCACCGACGAGCGCGTAAAGGACGCGGACAAGCGCATGTATGACTACTGCTTCGAGGGCGGGCTTGCGGACTTTGTCGCCTACTTGACGTGCGACAAGGATCCCGTGGGCGGGCCGATCCTATTTGAGGGGCAGCAGGGCGAGGTGCGGCTGCGCGTCGCGATTCAGTACACCGAATCCTACACCGAGAACATCTTTTCCTTCGTCAACAACATCCCGACCGCCGAGGGCGGCACCCACGAGACCGGCTTCAAGGCGGCGCTCACCAAGGCGTTCAACGACTATGCGCGCAAGGTGGGCGCGCTCAAGGAAAAGGACACGAACCTGTCGGGCGACGATTTTCGCGAGGGCATGACGTGCGTGCTGGCCGCAAGCGTGCAAAAGCCGCAGTTTGAGGGGCAGACAAAGGGGCGGCTTGGCAATACCGAGGTGCGCCCGATCGTCGAGGCGATCACGCTTGAGCAATTGTCGATCTACCTAGAGGACCTCAAGCATCAGGGCGCGGCGGCGGTCATCATCGACAAGGCGGTGCAGGCGGCCCGCGTGCGCGAAGCGGCGCGCAAGGCGCGCGACGTCGCGCGCCAGAAAAACCAGCTAGAGGCCGCGCCGCTTGTCGGAAAACTGTCCTCCTGCACCGGCCGCGACGCCCAGAAAAACGAGCTGTTCATCGTCGAGGGCGATTCCGCAGGCGGCAGCGCCAAGCAGGGCCGCGACCGCCGCTTTCAGGCGATCCTGCCGCTGCGGGGGAAGCCGCTGAACGCGGAAAAAAAGCGGCTGGATCAAGTGCTGGCCAACGAGGAATTTCGCTCGATCATTACCGCGCTGGGCACCGGCGTGGGCGAGGACTTTGACCTAAAGCACCTCAAATACAACCGCGTGGTCATCCTGTCGGATGCCGATCAGGACGGCGCGCACATCCGCGCGATACTGCTCACCTTCTTTTTCCGCTACATGCGCGCGCTGGTGCTGGAGGGGCATGTGTACATCGGCATGCCCCCGCTGTACAAGTGCGCCAAGGGCACAAACGTCATCTACTGCTACGACGACCGCGAGCTGGCCATTGCGACCAAGAAGCTCGGGCACGGGTACCTGCTTCAGCGGTATAAGGGACTGGGCGAG
The DNA here is from genome assembly GCA_036645575.1 of Clostridia bacterium. Taxonomy (GTDB): domain Bacteria; phylum Bacillota; class Clostridia; order Christensenellales; family Aristaeellaceae; genus JAVXNW01. The sequence goes on from JAVXNW010000035.1 coordinate 21,439, forward strand.
ATGAACCCGGAGCAATTGTGGTCTACCACGATGAGCCCGGAGCATCGAAAGCTGCTTCAGGTGACGCTTGACGACGCGACAGAGGCCGAGCACCTCGTGACCGTGCTGATGGGCGACAAGGTGGAGCCGCGCCGCGACTACATCGCGCTCAACGCAAACTTCAACAAGGTGGATACCTTCATGGAACACGCGCAGCTAGGAGAGCAAGCAGATGGCGAAAAGTAAGGATAAGGACTTGGTCGTTCGCCCGCTTGGCGAGACGATCATTCAGCGGGGCATGGCGGACGTGATGCACGAGTGCATGATGCCCTACTCCGAATATGTCATTTTGGAGCGCGCGTTGCCGCGCGTTGAGGATGGGCTCAAGCCGGTTCAGCGGCGCATCCTGTTCACCATGCAGGAGTTGGGTCTTCCGCCCGACAAGCCGCACCGCAAGTGCGCGCGCATCGTCGGCGACTGCCTGGGCAAGTACCACCCGCACGGCGACACATCGGTCTACGACGCGCTCGTGCGCATGGCGCAGCCCTTTCTGATGCGGGGGATGCTGGTGGACGGGCACGGCAACTTTGGCTCGATCGACGGCGACAGCGCCGCCGCGATGCGCTATACCGAGGCGCGCATGACGCCCCTTGCGATGGAGCTGCTGCGCGACATCGACAAGGACACGGTCTCCTTTCATCTAAACTTTGACGACACGCAAAAGGAGCCCGACATGCTGCCGGGGCGGTACCCGAACCTGCTGGTCAACGGCGCGAGCGGCATTGCGGTGGGGCTTGCGACAAACATCCCGCCGCACAACTTGGCCGAGGTGATTGGCGGCGCGATCGCGCAGATGGACGACCCGGACATCACGACCGAGGCGCTGATGCGCTACATTCCCGCGCCGGATTTCCCGACCGGCGGCATTCTCTTGGTGGATGAGGAGCTCAAGACCGCCTACGAGACCGGGCGTGGCAAGCTCCAGCTGCGCGCCAAGGTGCACACGGAGCAGGGGAGCGCCGGGCGAACGCTGCTGGTCATCACGGAAATGCCCTATCAGGTGAGCAAGGCGCAGATGCTCGAGAAGATTTTGCGCCTGTCGGAGGAGAAAAAGGCGCTCTTGGGCGGCATTTACGACATCCGCGACGAGTCCGACCGAACCGGTATGCGCGCGGTGATCGAGGTCAAGCGCGACGCCGACGTGGAAAAGACGCTCGCGGCGCTGTACAAGTATTCCGACATGCAGGTGACCTTTGGCGTCAACATGGTCGCGATTGCGGGCGGCAAGCCGGTGCAGATGGGCATCAAGACCATTCTGGGCCACTTCATTCGCCACCAGAAGGACGTGGTGACGCGGCGCAGCAAGTTCGAACTTGAGCAGGCGCAGGCGCGCGCGCACGTGCTGGAAGGGTTGATCGTCGCGGTGGACAACCTAGACGAGGTGATCCGGCTGATCCGCGCGAGCAAGACGCCCAAGGAGGCGCGCGCGCGGCTCATGGAGCGGTTTGCGCTAAGTGAAGCGCAGGGTCAGGCGATCCTCGACATGCGCTTGCAGCGCCTGACCAACCTTGAGATCGTGTCGCTCAAGCAGGAATACGAGGCGCTCAGCAAGGTGATTGCGCGCCTTCAGGCGATCCTCAAGAGCGAAAAGAAATTGCTCGACGTCATCAAGGGCGAGCTTTCGGAGATCGGGGAAAAGTACGCGGACGCGCGCCGCACGCAACTGCTTGACAAGCCCGAACCCGTGGTGCTGGTCGAGGAAGACGCAAAGGTGTCGGAGCCTTGCCGCGTGTTGTTTAGCCGCGCGGGCTTTATCAAGCGGGTACAGCCCAAGCTCTACGACAAGGCGCTTTTGTCATCGGAGGGCGCGGAAGCGCCGCGCTGGCTGATCGAGGCCGAGACCGGCTGGAAGCTGCTGTTGTTTACGGACGCGGGGCAGTGCTATCCGATCAATGTAGAGCAGCTGCCCGATATGAAGATGAAGGAGCGCGGGCTGGCGCTGGGCGGGCTGCTTGCGGGCATTCAAAAGGAAGAAAAGCTGGTCGCGATGATCGCGCTTGCGGGCGGCGACTACGCGGGCGAATTGGTGTTTGTCAGCGCGCTGGGTCAGGTCAAGCGCAGCGCCCTATCGGACTACGCGGTGCGCAAGGCGCGCTTTGCGGGGATCAGCTTAAAAACCGGCGACAAGCTAGCCAAGGTGTGGCGCGCGGAGCAACTGGACAGCCTGTTGCTGGTGAGCGAGATGGGCATGGCGATTCACTTTGCGCTGGAGGAGGCGCCTGTGACCGGCCGCGTCACGGCGGGTGTGCGCGCCATAGCGCTTGCGCCCGGCGACCGGGTGATCGGCGCGTTCCAGCACAATTCCGAGGGGAGTGTGCTGCTCGCGACCGAGCGGGGCTGCTTCAAGCGGTGTCTGCTGGTCGATTTCGACCGCCAGACGCGTGGGGGCAAGGGGCTCAAGGCGATGGCGTTTCAGAAAAACGGCGCAAATGGCGGGATACTGGTTGCGGCGCTGCGCGTGAGCGCGGCGCAGGACCTGGTTGTCGAGCAGGCCGGCGGCACCCTGACAACGATCAGCACGGACTGGGTCAAGCTCGAACGCCGCGACGGCCGCGGCCAACCGCTCGTGGTCGCGGTGCTGGACGACGTGGTGGTGGACGTGTCGCCGGCTTAAGAAGTGAGCCGCCCCTTCGCGCCACGCCGCCTCCTCCTGCGCCCGCAGGCGCGATTGGCATCCAAGGACCTTCCTTGGCGGGGTCCAGGGGCAGCGCCCCGGCCGCCGGAGGCCG
>JAVXNW010000036.1:0-24199 GCA_036645575.1 Clostridia bacterium
CATTCCCCTATACCTGCTTATGTCGAAACTCGGACTGATCAATACCTACCGCGGCTTGATTCTATGCTATATTGCTTTTGAACTGCCCATTTGCATTTGGACGATGCAGTCCTATTTTGATACGATTCCGCGCGACCTAATTGAAGCGGCTGAAATTGACGGACTTGCGCGTATCAGCACGCTGTGGTATGTGTTTTTGCCTGTTGCTCTTCCGGGCCTTGCGGCGAGCGGCATCATGACATTTATTGGCATCTGGAACAACTTCCTTTTGGCCAACACGTTGCTGATTGACGAAGCGAAAAAGACATTGCCCGTTGTCATTGCTGATTTTTCTACGCGCGACAACATGCTTCAAGGCGACGTGCTTGCCGCTTCCATGGTTGTTTGTGTGCCCTCTTTCTTTTTCGCCTTGTTTGCGCAAAAATACCTAGTCGGCGGTTTGACCAATGGCGCAGTCAAGGGGTAATCGACGAACCTCTAAAGCAGTGAGGTCTCATAAAAACGCCGTTTGGAGGACGCGCTATGAAGATCGTTGACATCAAGACGCGCTTTATTGACCTGTATATTATACCCAGAGCTTATCGAACCAGACTATCAGAAGATGGATCTCAAATGGATCAATAGGAGTGAGTCACATTGAAACTGACCAAAAACTATCTTGAAGAACGCACGCGGGTCTTTGAAGTGGAAGGCACTCGTTACCCCAGCGTCGCCCTTGTACAGATGGAATTGCTTCCGGGCTATGAGCGCGCCAAAAAACGTTTACTTGCTTATATTCGAAGCGTCAATGAAGCGCATCTCGTGATGCTTTCAGAGCAAAAGATCATCACCTCCGCGGATGCGGCAATCATTATGCGGGCGCTTGAAACGATAGACTACGCAAGTTATACGCAGAAAACCTACTCCGGTAAATTTGAGGATCTCTACTTTGAAATTGAAGATGAGCTTATCCGTCAAACGAATGGCGTAGGCGGAAATTTGCACTTGGCCAGAAGTCGCAACGACATGTGTGTTGCTTGGTCGCATATGGCCATACGCGATGACATTTTGTCCTTAATGAACCGAGTGATCCACTTTCAAAACACGGTCCTGCTTTTTGCCCAAGAGCACAAGAACACCATTTACGCAATTCACACGCATACCCAACACGCACAGCCCGGACTATTAGGGCACTACTTTTTAGGCGTTGTGGATGTCTTGGATCGAGGCGTGACGCGCTTACAGGCGGCTTACGACGCGACAAATTGTTCTCCGATGGGCGCGGCAGCGGTCACTACCAGCGGTTTTCCGGTGTCTCGTGAGCGGGTTGCCGAGTTGACCGGCTTTGACCGAGTTATTGAAAATTCCTATGACGCGATTGGCAACTGTGAGTATTTTACCGGAACCGCTTCAGCTATGGGTTTGTTGGCACTCGATTTAGGGCGCGTAGTCACCGATCTGCTGCTCTGGGCAACAGAAGAGGAAAAGATGATTCGATTGGCCGATGGTTATATTTCAACCAGTTCTATTATGCCCCAAAAGCGAAACCCCATTGCGCTAGAGCATCTACGCAGTTCTCTGTCGATGGTCAAGGGCTTATCAGACGCTGTAATGATTGGGTTTTTAAAGTCGCCCTATGGGGATATTTCCGATTACGAGGATATTGAGGACACGATGAGCGGAACATTTGACCTGTTGAGCAAAAATCTAGACCTCTTTAACGCAGTCATGGCAACAATGGATGTCAATAAGCAACTCTTAGAAGAACGGGTGCATGAGAGCTTTTCAGTCGTCACGGAAATCGCCGATCAGATGGTGCGGTCCTATGCAATTCCGTTCCGCCAAGCGCATCATTTTGTAGCCCAGATGGTAAAAAAAGCAGATCGGCTTCACTATGGTTTGCGACAAATTTCCCCTGCGTTTTTTGAAGAAACCTTTGAAGAGGTATTTGGGCGCAAATTTGAAGGGGACTTTGCCCCAATTCTCAAAAGCATGGATCCCCTCTATTTCGTGCAAACCCGCGAGGTTCTGGGCGGTACAGGATCACAGGCGATGGAAAACATGATTGCTTCTGGAAAGCAGAAGGTGGCCAATAACCAAGCGTGGCTTGTACGTCACCAGGAAGCGCTGGCTGTTTCAGACAAAAAGCGCATGGAACAAGTCGAGTTTATTTGTAAGCAAAAGTGATCCATCTCCGCTTGATGTTTTCCCATGCGCTAATGCGAACCATTCAGGGCGCCGCAACCACGTTGCCGCCAATACCCTCAAAAACGCGCCGTGGTCTTTGGCGAGGCAGTCATCTACTTGGCTGCCTCGCTTTGTGTATGGGCAAATCAGAATAATCTTGCGACTGCGGAAAAGAGTGCGCAGGTGACTAGGCCGCTGAGCGTGGGGATCAGGATTGCGGCGATCGTCCACTTGAGGCTTTGCGTCTCCTTCTTGATCGTCAGGCAGGTGGTCGCGCACGGCCAGTGCATCAGCGAAAACAGGATCGTGCTGACCGCGGTGATCCACGTCCAGCCGTTTTGCGCGAGCAGTCCGGAGAGTTCCGCGCCGCCCATCTGCGTGAGCGTCCCCTGCGCCAGATACGCCATGATGATGATCGGCACGACGATCTCATTGGCGGGAAAGCCCAGAATAAACCCGGTCAGGATGACGCCGTCCATGCCCAGCGCGCGCCCCAGCGGATCGATGAATCCGGTCAGGCGCGCAAGGAATGTGCTGTCGCCCCAATGGAGGTTGGCCAGCACCCAGATGATCAGCCCCGCCGGCGCCGCCGCGACCACCGCCCGCCCCAGCACCTTGAGCGTCCGATCGACGATGCTGCGCACGATCACCTTGCCCACCTGCGGGCGGCGGTAGGGCGGCAGTTCCAGCGTAAAGGAGGACGGCACGCCCTTGAGCAGCGTTGCCGACAAGCCGCGCGAAACCAGCAGCGTCATCCCCACGCCCAGCGCGATCACCGCCACCAGAATGAGCGCGCCCATGAATCCCCCCGCCATGCCGGGCGCGCCGCCCAGCAGGCACAGCGTAATGATCGCGATGATCGTCGGAAATCGCCCGTTGCAGGGCACAAAGCTGTTGGTCAAAATCGCGATCAGCCGTTCGCGCGGCGAATCGATGATGCGGCAGCCGACCACGCCCACCGCGTTGCAGCCAAAACCCATGCTCATCGTGAGCGCCTGCTTTCCGCACGCGCGACAGCCGTTAAAGCAGCGATCCAGATTGAACGCGACCCGCGGCAGGTACCCAAAATCCTCCAGCAGCGTAAATAGCGGAAAGAAGATCGCCATCGGCGGCAGCATTACCGAGATCACCCACGCCATCACCCGGTACACGCCCCGCACCAGCATCTCGGTCCAAACAGCCTTCGCGCCCAGCGCCACAAGGCCCGCCTCCAGCCATGCCTCAAGCCCCAATAGCGCCTCCGCCAGCATTTCCGAAGGCCCATTCGCCCCGGTGATCGTGATCCAGAAGATGCCCAGCAGCATGAGCAGCATGATCGGAAAGCCGGTCAGGCGACTGGTGAACAGCCGATCGAGGCGCCGGTCGCGCCGATGCGCGTCGCCTGTCTGCGAAACGACCACGCCCCGGCAAGCCCGCTCCGCCGCGCCGATAAACGCGCCCGCCAGATCGTCGCGCAGCTTTTCCTCGGGGATGCGCTCATGCGCAAGCGTCTTGTGCGCCTCGCGCAGCGCCCGTGCGACCTCGGGCACATCGGTGAGCGAAACCCCAAGGTATCGGCCGATCGCGTCGCACAGCCCCGCGTTCGCGTCCAGCAGCCGCGCGCACAGCCACCGCGCGTCGCACTTGCCGCCGCACGCGTCGCGCACGATTGGCATCATGCGCGCAATCGCGTTCTCTATGTAGGCGGGATAGGGCACGACCGGCGCGGTATGGATGGGCGGTTTCCGGCTAAACAGCCCGTCAAGCGCCTCCGTGAGCGCGCGAAGCCCGCGCAGGCTGCGCGCCGCGGTGCCCACCACCGGAACGCCCAGCCTGCGCGCAAGCATTTCGAGGTCGAGCGCAAGCTTCTTTTTGCGCGCCTCGTCCATGAGGTTCACGCATACCACCACGCGCGGCGTCGCCTCGATCACCTGCAACACCAGGTTGAGGTTGCGCTCTAGGCAGGTCGCGTCGCATACGACGATCACCGCGTCCATCTCGCCAAAGCAGATCAGGTCGCGCGCCGCCTCCTCCTCGCTTGAGTGCGCCATCAGCGAGTAACAGCCGGGAATATCCACCATCACGTAGCCCTGCGCGCCCTGCCGGTAATAGCCCTGCGCGCCCACGACCGTCTTGCCCGGCCAGTTGCCCGTGTGCTGGTTCATGCCGGTCAGCGCGTTAAAGATCGTGCTCTTGCCCACGTTGGGGTTGCCTGCCAGCGCGATCACGCGGTCGCCCGGCGCCTTTTTTTTGACCAGCAGCCCCGCGCACATGCGCGCCTTCTCCTGCGTCATCTGACCGTCGCCTCCTCCACCATTACCGTACCCGAATCGCTTTTGCGCAGCGCAATCACCGCGCCCCGAATCGCGTAAGCCACCGGATCGCCCAAGGGACTTCGCATGAGGCACGCAACCTCCGTCCCTTCAATTAAGCCAATATCCTGAAGCCGCCGACGCATCTCCCCCGCCGCCGCCAGGCCGCAGATCCGCGCCCGCTGCCCCGGCCGCAGATTCGCAAGCGGCATTTCCCCCGCCATCTTCGCCACCCCCGCCATTTTCCGTCCTACCCCTCACGCTATGCGCAACCGCCCGCGCGGGGAACCAGTGAAAAGGTGATCGGCCGTCCTGTGCCCACGCAGGCTTTCTTCCATCGCGCCATCCCGCCCATTTTTCGTAAAAATCACTTGACCTCGCCATTGCGGCGCAATATAGGGCGAAAATGGTGTATAATAAGCATCGGGAAAGGAGGGATCTCCCGATGAAGACCTATGTTTGCAGCGTTTGCGGGTGGCTATACGACGAGGCGGAAGGCGCGCCCGATCATGGCATTGCGCCTGGCACAAAATGGGAAGACGTTCCGGCGGACTTTACTTGCCCGCTGTGCGGCGTTGACAAGGATGGCTTTTCAGAAGCCTGACATGGCTTCGGCCATGACGCGCTGCCCGCTGTTTTGCGGGCTTTCCGACGCGGAGGTCGAAAAGGCCTTCGCGTTTTTCGGCGCGCGGCGGGCGACCTACCGGCGCGGCGCGTTTCTCATCCATCCGGGCGACGCGCTGCGCTTTTTCGGCCTCGTGCTCTCCGGCAGCATCGAGGTCATGATGGACGACATGGACGGCCACCACATGATCATGGCGACGGCCTCGGCGGGCGACACGTTCGGCGAGTCGATGTGCTATCTCGCGGTGGATTCCTCGCCCGTCTACATCTGCGCCGTGTGCGACGCCCAAGTGCTTTGGATGGGCGTCGACGGCCTAAAGACCGCCTCGGGCGACGACCCCTTCGCGCGAAAGATGACCGACCGCTTTATCCGCATGCTCGCGGAGCGGACGCTTTCCATGAACGACCGCATTCAGACGCTGTCCAAATCCACGCTGCGCGGGAAGTTGACGACGCTGTTCTCCCAGTTTCTCGCCCGCGCGCACGGCGACACCTTCCTCGTGCCCTTCGACCGGGGCAGCATGGCCGCCTATCTGGGCACAAACCGCTGCGCGCTCTCAAGGGAGCTTTCCAACATGCGCGCAAAGGGCCTCATCGAATTTGAAAAAAACCGTTTTACCGTTCACCGGGACGCCGATCCCGCGTCAAGCGACACCGAATCGGCGCGATAAGCCCCTGTTAAGCTTGCGCGCGTGTTGCATCTGCAACGCGCTTTTTTGATGGCCTTCGGTACAATGAAGGCATGAAGACGATGATTGATCAACTGGAATCGGCGCGCACGTTGCCCAGGGAAGACTTGTGGCAACTGCTTTCCCCGCTATGCCCAAGCGACGCCTCCTATCTGGCCGCGCGGGCGCGCGCGGTGCGCGAGCGGGTCTATGGCAAGGATGTTTTTTTGCGCGGGCTGATTGAATTTACCAATTTTTGCAAACGCGACTGCCTGTACTGCGGCATTCGCCGCAGCAACGCGCGCGCCGAGCGCTACCGCTTGACGCAGGCGGAGATCCTCGAATGCTGCGATGCGGGCTGGGCGCTGGGCTTTCGCACGTTTGTCTTGCAGGGCGGCGAGGATGGGTATTTTACCGACGCGCGCCTTTGCGCGATCGTCCGCGCGATCAAGCAAAAATACCCCGACTGCGCGGTCACGCTTTCGGTGGGCGAGCGCCCTTTCGAGAGCTATCGCCTGCTGCGGGAGGCCGGCGCCGACCGGTATCTGCTGCGGCACGAGACCGCCTGCCGCGCCCACTACGAGGCGCTGCACCCGAGGGAGATGGCCTTTGACACGCGCCTGCGCTGCCTTGGGGACCTGCGCGCGCTCGGCTACGCGACGGGCTGCGGCATGATGGTGGGTTCGCCCGGGCAGACGCTGGAGCACCTCGTGGACGACCTCGAATTTATCCGGGATTTTCAGCCGCAGATGGTCGGCATCGGCCCCTTTCTCCCGCACCGCGATACGCCCTTTGCCGCCTGCCCGGCGGGTTCTCCCGAGATGACGCTGCGCCTTTTATCGATTGTGCGGCTGATGCTCCCGGGCGTCCTTCTGCCCGCGACCACGGCGCTTGACAGTGCCCAAGCGGACGGCCGCGCGCGGGGCATGTTGGCCGGGGCGAACGTCGCCATGCCCAATTTGTCGCCCGCACGCGTGCGCGAAAAGTACGCGCTGTACGACGGAAAGAAGCATTCCGGGGACGAGGCCGCCGAGGGGCTGAGCGTCATTTCCCGCCAGATGGCGGCCATCGGCTACCGCACGGTGATCGCGCGCGGCGATCCAAAGGAGGGCTAGGGCATGGATTTTAACCTAAACGCGACGCCGTCGGGCAACCGCGTGCACATCGGTTTTTTCGGCCGCAGGAACGCGGGCAAGTCGAGCTTGGTCAACGCCGTGACCGGCCAGCAGCTGTCGGTCGTGAGCGACGTGCCCGGCACCACGACCGACCCGGTCTCAAAGGCCATGGAGCTGCTCCCGGTCGGCCCGGTCGTCATCATCGACACCCCCGGCTACGACGATCAGGGCGAGCTGGGCGAAAAGCGCGTCGGGCAGGCGCGGCGCGCGCTCAACCGCACGGACGTGGCGGTGCTGGTGGCCGACGCGACGCTCGGCCTTACGGATACCGACCGGACGCTTTTGAAATTGTTCGAGGAAAAGGGCATTCCCTACATCATTGCGCTCAACAAGTGCGACCTAGCCCATTCGGAGGTGGCGTCCGCCCACCCGGTCAGCGCAAAGCTTGGCGAAGGCGTGCGCGAATTAAAAGAAAAGATCGCCCTCCTGGCGCAACGGGACGCGCCCAAAGCGCGCCTCGTGGGCGCGTGCGTCGAGGCGCTGCAAACGGTGATCTTGGTCACGCCCATCGACGCCTCCGCGCCCAAGGGGCGCATGATCCTCCCCCAACAGCAGGTGCTGCGCGACCTGCTCGACGCCTCCGCTTTGACGATGGTCGTGCGCGAGAGCGAGCTTGCGGCGGCGCTTGCGCGGCTGGGCGGCGCGGTTGACCTGGTGATCACCGACTCGCAGGTCTTTGACAAGGTCTCAAGGATCGTGCCAACGCACGTGCCACTCACCTCGTTTTCGATCCTGTTTGCCCACTACAAGGGCTTTCTCGAGGCGGCGGTGCGCGGCGTGACAGCCCTTGACCGCCTGAACGCGGGCGATTTGGTGCTCATGTGCGAAGGCTGCACGCACCACCGCCAGTGCGGCGACATCGGAACGGTGAAGCTGCCTAATTGGCTAAGCGCCCATGCGGGAAAAGACCTGGCGTTTGAATTTACTTCCGGCGGCGACTTCCCGGACGACCTTTCGCGCTACCAAGTGATCATCCACTGCGGCGGCTGTATGCTTGGCGAGCGCGAGCTGCTCACGCGCATGGAGGCCGCGGCGCGCCAAGGCGTTCCGTTCACCAACTACGGCGTGGCGATCGCGCACATGAACGGCGTGCTCAAGCGCAGCCTGTGCCTGTACCCGGCGCTTCAGGCGCTCTTATGACGCGCGCAAAAAAACGACCCGACGCCCCGCTCAATGGGCGCGCGCCCGCCAAAGCGCCTTGGGGGGCCGGCCGCGTGCTCAAGCCGCTGACGCTTGTCGCGGCGCTGGTCGCGCTGTGGGCGCTGCTGGGCGCGTCGGGGCTGTGGAGCGAATACGTGCTGCCGGGGCCTGACAAGGTGTGGCGCGCGTTTGTGCGGCTGCTTGAGACGGGCGCGCTGCGCGAGGACGTATGGATCAGCCTCGTGCGCGTGCTCAAGGGCTTTTCGATCTCCTTTGCGCTGGCGCTGCTGCTCGGCGCGCTGGCCTCGCTCGCGCCGCGACTCTCGGCGTGGTACGATCCGCTCTTGGAGTTCATGCGCAACGTGCCGCCCATCGCGCTGATCGCGCTGCTGATCTTGTGGTTCGGCATTGGCGAAACCTCAAAGATCATCGTGATCGTGCTGGCGAGTTTTTTCCCGATGTTTCTGAGCATCCGCAAGGGCTTTGAGGGGTGCGACGCGCGGCTGCTCGCGGTTGGGCGCTCCTTTGGGTTTTCGCGCGGACGGCAGTTTTTAAAAATCGTGCTGCCCGCCGCCGTGCCGGACGTCCTGGTGGGCATGCGCATCGGCCTTGGCTACAGCTGGCGCGCGATCATCGGCGCGGAGATGTTCGCCGCGTCGGCGGGGCTTGGTCACCTGATCCTCTATTCCCAGCAGATGTCGCGCTCGGATCGCGTGATCGTGGGCATCATCATGATCGGGCTTGTCGGGCTTGCGTGCGACGCGCTGTTCCGGCTGCTGATTCGCAAAATGCTTGGAAGAGGTGAGGCGTATGCCGTCGGGCAGGATTGAGGCGCGGGCGCTTGAAAAGCGGTTCGGGGCGCTGGCCGTATTAACGGGGCTCTCGTTTTCGGCCGCGCTTTCCGACATCTGCGTGGTGCTCGGGCGCAGCGGCTGCGGAAAGACGACGCTGCTCAACATCGTGGGCGGACTGGACGCGCCGGACGCCGGATGCGTCACCGGGCTTGAGGTGGCGAAAAGCGCGTTTGTCTTTCAGGAACCACGGCTCATGCCCTGGCTGTCGGTCGAAAAGAACATTGCCTTCGGGCTGGATCGCGCCGCGCGCGACCCGGAAAAGATCGCGCGGCTGATTGCGCTCACGGGCCTTGCCGGGTTTGAAAAGGCCCGACCGGCGGCGCTTTCGGGCGGCATGAAGCAGCGCGTGGCGCTTGCGCGGGCGCTGGCCGTCCAGCCGCAATACCTGCTGATGGACGAGCCGTTCGCGGCGCTCGATTCATTCACGCGCGCGGCCATGCAGAAGGAGCTTCTGCGCATTCACGCCGCGAGCCGACCCGGCGTGCTGTTCGTGACGCACTCGGTGGACGAGGCGCTGGTGCTGGCCGACCGCATCCTCGTGCTGGCGGACGGCCGCGTCAAGCGGGAATACGCGCTCGGCTCGCTGCCCCGCCCGCGCGACCCACTCGACCCAGCGGTCATCTCCATCAAGAAGCGCATTCTGATGGACATCGAAGAACGGGACATCGAAGAAAGGACGGAATGATCATGAAAAAACTAATCTGCCTATTGCTGGCGCTGGTCCTATGCCTCTGTGTCGCCCTCGCGGAGGAAAGCGACACGGTAACCGTCACCTATGTGACCTCCCCGCTGAACGTTCCGACCATCGTGGAATTTGATCAATCGACCTTCCGCAAGCACCTCGCGGCGCTAGACGTCGGGGTAGGCTATTCGGAATTGACCACCGGGCCTGAGCAGACGCAGGCGCTGGCCTCGGGCGACATTCAGTTCCTGTTCGCGGTCGGCGCGACGAGCGTCATCCTCTCGGCCGCCAACGGCGCGGACATCCGCATCATTAGCCTCTACAGCCGCTCTCCCAAGGCGTTCCGGCTGCTTTCCTCGGACGCGGCCATTGCCGCCCCGGCGGACCTGCGCGGCAAGACGATCGTCGGCCCGGCGGGCACGATTCTGCACGAGTTGCTCGTCTCCTACTTAGCCAGCGCGAACATGACGCTCTCGGACGTCAACTTCGTCGATATGACCATTCCCAACGCCATGGCGGCGCTCACCGGCGGCAGCGCGGACGCGGCGCTGATCGCGGGCGTAGCGGCCTACAACCTCGCGCGCGACGGCTACCACGTGGTCACCACGGGCGAAGGCCTCGTGGACGCGACGATCGCCGTCGCGACATCGGGCAAGTTCCTTTCCGAGCGCCCCGACGTGGTCAAGGCCTTCCTCGCGGCGCAAAGGGAAGTGCTGACGTTTATGGAGGCGCACCCGGAGGACACCAAGGCGCTCGTGTGCGAAAAGCTCGAAATGCCCCTTGAGGCGGTCGAGGAGATGTACGCCTACTACGATTTCAGCATGGACATCACCGACCGCGACATCGCGGGCATGGAAAAGACGGTTCGCTTCATGCTGGACAACGGCATGATCGATTCACCCGTCGATATCCCCGCACTGATCGCGCAACCGTAGGCCGCCCGACGATATCCCCCTGCTGATCGCGCAACCGTAGGCCGCCCGCCAAATCCTTGCGCGATCAGTCGCCACTCTTTTGTGCCCCGCCATAGGCGCTATGTTCTGCCTCCTCGCGCTGCTTTTTTGAACCGACGCCGCGTATAGCTGAAAACCCGGCCGTCCCGCGCCGCAATATTCGGACTTTTCGCCCCAAAATTGTGCGTAATTTCCGCACTTACACAATAAACACCTCAATTCAATCTACTCTTCACCCCCATCCCTTGCTTTTTAAGCCAAAATCGTGTATTATATTTCTTGCGCACGTTAATCCGATCGCGCTGATGTAGCTCACTCGGTAGAGCACTTCCTTGGTAAGGAAGAGGTAATGGGTTCGATTCCCATCATCAGCTCCATATCACCACAAGCACTGTGATGCAAAACAGCCACCGTTTTTAGCGGTGGCTGTTTTGTCATCTTTTGCAACCGCCCCATTGATTTTTTTATAGGCACCAGCTGGCGACGCGGTAGGTGATGAAGGAGAGGGCGAGGGCCATCAGCAGGTAGTAGGCGGCGAGCTTGAAAGTGAGGCGCGGGGAGCGGGTCTCTTGGCGGGTGGCGGTGAGCGCCATGACGCAGGGGACGTTGAAGGTGAAGGCGAAGATGAACGCGAGGGCCTCGGGGCGCGTGACTTCGGCGCGCAGCGCGGCCACCGCGCCGCCCCGCGCGCCCGCAAAGAGCATCGACAGCGCGCCGAGCGCCGCTTCCTTGCTGAGCGCGGAGGCGAGAAACGCCATGAACATGCGCCAACCCATGCCCCATGCGCGCGTGACCGGGTCGATCGCCGCACCCACGCAGTGAATGACGCTTTGCCCGCCCGGGGTAAGCGGACGCGATAGCAGCCAAAAAACCAGCGACACGCAGCCTATGACGCGCACCGCCCGCACAAATATGCGCCCCACGCGCAGAAATACCGAGCGCAGCAAATTCCCCCACTTGGGCTGGTGGTAGGGCGGAAGCTCCATCGCAAGCCCGGTTCGCTCGCTTGCGGGCGCGAGGGTCGTGCCGAACACGCGCGCGGTCAGGAGCATATGCGCGATCATCACGGCGAATATGCCCAGCAGCACGAGCGGCGCGCCCCAGCCAAAGAAGGTGACGGCGACAAGCGGCACCACCGACCAAGTCGCCGCGCATGGAATCGCCCAGCTGAGTGCAATGGTCAGCGCGCGCTGCCCCCAGGAATCGATCACGCGCGCGCCGGACACGCCGCCCGTCGTGCAGCCAAAGCACACGATCATCGGCATGAGTGACTTGCCCTGCAAGCCCAACCGCGCCATCGCGCCGTCAAATATGAACGATATGCGCGCCATGAACCCGACCTCCTCGATCACCGCGAACACCAGCGTGACGCCAAGCACAAAGCCCACCATGTTGACGGCGAGGTAGAGCGTGTTGAGGCAGGTTTCGCACAGTAGGCGAACCAGCGGGTCAGGCGCGCCCATGCGGAAAAGTCCCTGCGCCATGGGTCGCGCGAGTTCGGGAATCCGCTCGGCCAGCGCAATGAAGGGAAGGGCCGGAAGGTAGGAAAAGACGAGCGCCAGGAGTAGCGCCAGAACGGCCATGGGCGCGCCCATGTAGCGGTGTGTCATCAGGCGGTCGAGCGGCGAGAGCCTTGGCGCTTTTTTTAAAGGCGCGCTGACCGCGCCGCGCAGCAGTTGGGAAATCCAGTCAAACTTGCACGCGGCGGTCTTTGTGACGCCCTCGTTTTCGGAGAGCGGCGCGCGCATTGACCGCCTGTCAAGCACCGCGCGGTCGCCCTCCAGCGCCTTTGCGGCGAGCCACATAGGGGTGCAGACGCCGTCCGGGCGCATACTAGGTAGAAGGTTTGCGTAGACGGAGCCAAGGGCCAAGTACGCTTGAAATAGCGCGTCGGTGTCAAGAAGACGCCTGTCTTTGAGCGCGCGGCGCACGGCGTGCATGAAGCGCGCGTTTGCGCCGCGCTCGGCGGCGACGATCGGGATGACCGGCACATTGAGCCGCCTTTCCAGTAGCGCCGTATCGATCGTCTTGCCCTGCGCGCGGGCGACGTCGATCATGTTGATCAGCAAGATGATCGGCAACGCGATCCCGGCGTAATCCGCCAGCATGAATAGGCTCCGCTCGAGCTGGGATGCGTCGGCGAGGACGCACACGATGTCGGCCTGCCCGGATAGGATGTAGTCGCGCGTGACGGCCTCCTCGAGGGAGTTGGCGGATAGGCTGTAGCTGCCCGGCAGATCGACGATGTGGTAGGTCACGCCCTGATCGATCAGGACGCCCTGCTTGCGCTCCACCGTCTTGCCGGGCCAATTGCCCACAGGCTGATTTTCGCCGGTCAGCGCGTTAAAAAGGGTAGACTTGCCCGCGTTAGGCTGACCCAATAGCGCGATCACGGGCGCGGCGGACTTGCCCGCGTTAGGCTGACCCAATCGCGCGATCACGGGCGCGGCGATTTTTCCCGCGTTGGGCGAGGGAATGGGCGTACTTGTCGTCATGCGCGCGCCTCCTTGGGTTCGATTTCGATCAAGCCGCAGTCGCCGCGGTTGATGGCCAGGAGCGTATCCCGGGCGTATAAGAGCATCGGCCGGCGCGGCTGATTCAAGAGCACGGCGACATGGCAGCCGGGCGTAAGGCCGAGTGCCGTGACGCGGCTTAAAAAGCGACGATCGCCCGCAATGCCGGTGATGACGCCCTCCGACCCAGCACGCGCTGCCGATAGTCTCATGACCAATTGACGCCGCCTCCTCTGCGCTTTTCTCCGCGCTTGAGGATATGCCCGAGCGGGACAAGAGATGAGGCGCGGTTGAATATTGTGGCAAGCGCGCGCCTCAACGTTCTAAGCGCCCCCCGCGCCCCTCGCGTCTCCCCCGCCTCCCCCGCCTCCAACCCTTGCCGCAGCAAAGATGTCGTCAAGGCTTCAAGCCTTGTGCGAGCCGGCGGCAGCGCCGGTCGCTTGTCGCAACAAGCGAAATACCTCGTACTTCGAACCTCGACCCCGTCGCCCTCGCCCCAACGCCTCCTCGCCCATCGGCAAAATCCCCCGAACCCCGTAGCCGATGGGCGAGGGGACCGTCCGGCGCAGCCGCAGGAATGCTCGCAGCGCTAGAACATTGTCACTAACTCAAGAGATCGCCCGACCGTATTCGGGCTATCTCGCGTTCTTCCCCGCGTTCTTCCTCCGCGTTTTTCCCCGCGTCCTTCCCCGCGTTCTTCCCCGCGTTCAATCACCCGCGTGAGCTGCGCCCGGCACTGTGCTGTCGTGCGGGGAAAACGCGAAAAATTCACGTAAATAGGATAAAACTTGATTTACAAGCGGGGGCTGCGTATGATACAATAGGCAGTGGGCTAAGATATGCCCATAGACCCGCTTGCGCGGTTTGCCGAAGCTCCAACGGCATGCCTGGCTTGCGGCAATAATTGAAGCGGAGGAAACAAATCATGCAGACCAAACAAGAGATCATTGCCGAGTACGGCCGCCACGAGGGCGACACCGGTTCACCCGAGGTTCAGATTGCCCTATTGACTTCGCGCATCAACCATCTGAACGAGCATTTGAAGATCAACAAGAAGGATCACCACTCCCGCCGTGGCCTGCTGCTGATGGTCGGCCAGCGTCGTGGACTGCTGGACTATCTCAGAAGCAACGACATCGAAGGCTATCGTGCGTTGATCGTCAAGCTGGGTCTGCGTAAGTAATGATGACCGGTTGCGTGCCCCAGAGATGAACAGATTGCCGTCGTTGGGGGTTTCCCCTACGGCGGCTTTTGCCTACTTATGCGGGCGGCCTTTGACGCGGGCGGGCGCGCGGCCCATAAAAACGGTATCAATGAAAAAGATATAGATAAGAATGCCCACAAGGAGGGAAAACAAACATGTTCAAGTCTTATGAGACAGAGCTGGGCGGCAGGAAACTGACGCTTGAGTTCGGCAAGTACTGCGAGCAGGCCTCAGGCTCGTGCTTCGTGCGCTACGGCGACACGTGCGTGCTCGTCAATGCGACGGTGTCGGCTACCCAGCGCCCCGGAATCGACTTTTTTCCGCTTAGCGTAGACTTCGAAGAGAAGCTATACTCGGTCGGCCGCATCCCGGGTGGCTGGATTCGCCGCGAAGGCCGTCCGGCGGACAAGGCCATTCTGGCCTGCCGCCTGATCGATCGCCCGCTGCGCCCGCTGTTCCCCAAGGGAATGCGCAACGACGTCTCGGTGGTCGCCACCGTCATGTCTGTGGATCACGACAACCTGCCCGAAATCCCGGCGATGATCGGGGCCTCGGCGGCGCTGTCGATCTCGCAGATCCCGTTCGCCGGCCCGATTGGCGCGGTGAGCGTCGGCTATGTGAATGGCCAGTATGTCATCAACCCCACGCTGAGCGAGCGCGAGGAATCCACGCTCAGCCTGACCGTCGCGGGCACCAGCGAAGCGGTGCTGATGGTCGAAGCGGGCGCGAAGGAAGTCTCCGAAGAGGTCATGCTCGCGGGCATCCTGTACGCGCACGGCGAGATCAAGAAGCTCGTGGCGTTCATTGCGGAAATTGCGCAGGAGATCGGCAAAGAAAAGCAGGCGTTCCCGCTGATGATTCCGGGCGACGACGTCAAGCAGGCGGTGCGCGAATTTGCGCTTGAAAAGGTGGAATACGCGTTCTCGACATTCGACCGTCAAGAGCGTCAGGCGCGCGAGGAGCAGGTCAAGCAGGAGACGCTCGAGCACTTTGCCGAGCAGTTCGCGGGCCGCGAAATCGAAATCGGCGACGCGATTTATGTGCTCAACAAAGAGGTCATGCGCCGCAAGATCCTCGAAGAGGGCGTGCGTCCCGATGGCCGCAAGCTCGACGAGGTTCGCCCGATCTGGTGCGAAACCGGCATACTGCCCCGCGCGCACGGCTCGGCCGTCTTCACGCGCGGCCAGACCCAGGTCATGACCGTGACCACATTGGCCCCGGTCAGCGAGCAGCAGATTCTGGACAGCATCAGCCTTGAAGACCACAAGCGCTACATGCACCACTATAATTTCCCCAGCTATTCGACCGGCGAAGCCAAGCCGCCGCGCAGCCCGGGCCGTCGCGAGATCGGCCATGGCGCGTTGGCCGAGCGCGCGCTCGAGCCGATGATCCCCTCCACCGAGGAGTTCCCCTACTGCCTGCGTCTGGTCAGCGAAGTGCTGTCCTCCAACGGCTCCTCTTCGCAGGCCTCCGTCTGCGGCTCCACCCTCTCGCTCATGGATGCGGGCGTGCCGATCAAGCGCCCCGTTGCGGGCGTCGCGATGGGCCTGATCAAGGACGAAGCCAGCGGAAAGGTCGCGGTGCTGACCGATATTCAGGGCATGGAAGACTTCCTTGGCGACATGGACTTCAAGGTTGCGGGCACGGCGCTGGGCATTACCGCGATTCAGATGGACATCAAGATCAAGGGCATCGACGAAAACGTGCTGCGCCAGGCGCTCTCGCAGGCGTTCACCGGCCGCATGCACATCCTGGGCAAGATGCTCGAGGTGCTGCCCGCGCCGCGCACGCACCTGTCCAAGTTCGCGCCCAAGATCATCACCTTCAAGATCAACCCCGAGAAGATCGGCGAGGTGGTCGGGCCGCGCGGCAAGACCATCAACAAGATCATCGAGCAGACGGGCGTCAAGATCGACATCGAAGACGACGGCAGCGTCTACATTGCCAGCACCGACGAGGAAGCGGCCCAGAAGGCCAAGCGCATCGTCGAGGGCATTGCCAAGGACCTGCAGGTCGGCGACGTGTTCACCGGAACCGTCGTTCGCATCATGCCCTTTGGCGCTTTTGTCGAGTACGCGCCGGGCAAGGATGGCATGATCCACATCTCCAAGCTTGAGAACGGCCGCGTCGAGAAGGTCGAAGACGTCGTGGGCATCGGCGATCCGCTCGAGTGCAAGGTGGCGGAGATCGACGGACAGGGCCGCGTCAATCTGGTTCGCAACGACATCCAGTACGACAACGACGCCATGCCGGTTCGCAGGCCCCCGCGCAGGGATGGCGACCGCGATCACCGCGGCGGCGGCGGATTCCGCCGGTAATTAGGCACTGACCCATTAGCTTTGAACGAATGAGGAATTGCGGGGCGCTTTGCGCTCCCGGTTCCTCATCGTTGTTAGGAGAGAGATCACTATGTTTGACCAGATTACCCTGCAAAACGGACTGCGCATCATTGGCGAGCGCATTCCCCATTTTCGGTCGGTGTCGGTGGGGCTTTGGTTTAAGGTCGGCTCGCAAAACGAGGTCGAGCCGGAGGCGGGCATCAGCCACTTCATCGAGCACATGCTCTTTAAGGGCACCGAGAAGCGCACGGCGCGCCAGATCGCCGAGGTGATGGACGCGGTCGGCGGGCAGCTCAACGCGTTTACCTCCAAGGAGTGCACCTGCTTTTACGCCAAGGTGGTCGATGAATACCTGCCGCTGGCGATGGACGTCTTGAGCGACTTGGCGCTTCACTCCACCTTTGCCCAGGCCGAACTGGAACGCGAGAAGGGCGTGGTGCTCGAGGAGATCAACATGGCGGAGGACTCGCCCGAGGACGTCGTGAGCGAGTTGATCATGCTGGCGCGCTATGGCGATCAGCCGCTCGCGCGCCCGATTCTCGGAAGCGAGGCCACCGTGTCCGGCTTTACCCGCGCGGACGTGCTGGCCTATTACAAACGGATGTACCGCCCCGACAACTGCGTCTTGGCCGTCGCGGGCAATTACGACTGGCAGAAGCTGATCGACATGGCGCAATCGGCCTTTGGCGACTGGCGCGCCCCGGACGACGCGCCGGTAGGCTACCATTCCGCGCCGGCCAAGCCCGCGATCCTGCGCAGGGACAAGGAGATCGAGCAGTTGCACCTGTGCATCGGGTATCCGGGCGTTCCGCAGGGCGACGACCGCCTCTACCCGCTGTCGGTGGTCAATACCGTATTTGGCGGCGCGATGAGCTCGCGGCTGTTCCAGACCATTCGCGAGGAGAAGGGCATGGCCTACTCGGTCTATTCCTACCCGTCCTCCTATCAGGACACGGGCATCGTCGTGGTCTACGCGGGCGCGAGCATGCAAAACGGCGAGCAGGTGCTCGCGATGATCCGCGAGCAGGCCAAGAAGATGGCGGACGAGGGCATGACCATGGACGAGTTCACCCAGGCGCGCGAGCAGCTCAAGGGCAATTACGTGCTGGGCCTTGAGTCCACATCCAGCCGCATGAACGCCATCGGACGGCGCTTGCTGCTCCTTTCCGACACCCAGTCCGAGGAGCAGGCCATTTGCAAGATCAACGCCATCACCTACGAGCAGGTGTGCGACATTGCGCGCATGGTGCTGCGCGGCGAGGAATCGGTCGCGCTGGTCGGGCGCGGCGTGGACGGACTGAACGTCTGATGGAGGATCGCGTGGATAAACTCGAGAAGATATTTGAGATGCAGCAGGCCTTTAACGACGAACTGGTCAGGACGCGCCACTTGGAGGGCATTTCAAACGAGCAGTGGATCCAGATGCAGACGCTTGCCATGCTCTCTGAATTGGCCGAATTGATCGACGAGGTCAACTTTAAATGGTGGAAAAACCCCAAGCCCGTCGTCCCGGGCAACGTCAAGGGCGAGCTGGTGGACATCCTCCACTTCTTCGTCAGCATGTGCCAGCGCGCCGACATGGACGCAGACGAGCTGTTCGCCCGGTACCTTGAGAAAAACCAGGAGAACTTCGACCGCCAGCACGGCCTGTCTCAGAAAGCGGGCTACGCGGTAGGAGGGGACGGCGACGCAAGATGATAGGCCGCCCACGAAAGCGCGATCCTCGCAAGCGATAGGCCGCCCACGAAGCGGAGGCGTTGCGGGGTGCGCGAACCTTATCACAAATTGGGCGCCGGCAGAAACACTGCCGGCGCCTAATGGCTTGCGGGGAATGGTCACGTGGAAAAGGAGCCCTACCGAAAGAGCCTTGCGGAGGTGACGGCGAGGTAGAGCTGGTTGCCTCCGCCGACGAGCAGCACGACGCCCAGCAGCACGGTCACGATGGCGATGCTCTTAAAGGGCATAAAGATCATGATCGTGCCCAGCACCAGCCCGACCACCGACATGAGCCCCAGCACCCACCAGTACTGCCCGCCGGCGCGCTTGTACTCGAGCGCCTCCTGCACCTTGAACACGCACTCGATCAGCACAAAGACGCCCAGCAGCAGCGGCAGCGCGCTCAGCACGACGTCGGGCTTGAACAGCAATATGCCGCCCGACAATAGGCTGACGAGGCCGGAGGCCAGGTTAAAGCGCACCGGGCCGGCCACGCCGGGCAGCATGAAGTAATTCGCCAGCCGCACAAGCCCGACCACGAGCGCCAGCACGCCCAGCAGTTTGCAGAACAGCCTAAGTGAAATGGCTGGCCAGACCACCAGACACAGCCCAAGCCCCATGCACGCGGCGCTTAGGCCAATGGATATCCACCTGAATTGTTTCATCGTCAGTCACTTCCTGCTTCTTTATTGAGTCCTCATTGTACCGCATTTGTCGTGACGGCGCCATGTCGCGCAGGTCAATTTTTGACGATTGTGCCGAAATTCACAACTTATTTACCTTATATGACCCGGTATGCCGCATTTAGATCGTGCGATCGTGCGCACAAAACGGTATAATAGGGGTATAAAACAAATGGGGGGAATGAGTCATGGTGCAGGAAGAAAACAAATCGCCCAAGAAGCCACTGATCTTCTACTATGTGATGGCGATGGTGGTCATCATGCTGCTCAACGCGTTCCTTTTTCCCTCGGTGCTCGAGAAAAAAGTGACCGAGGTGGGCTACAATGAGTTCATCCAGATGGTGAACGCGGGCGAGGTCAAGGAGGTTGCGCGCGAGGACACGATGATCGTGTTTACCGCCCAAAAGGCGGGCGCGGAGCTGTCGATCTACAAGACCGGACTGTGGCCCGATCAGGCGCTTGTGGACAGGCTGCTTGCCCAGCAGGGCGTCAAGTTCTCCATGGAGATCCCGACGCAGGCCTCGCCCATCATGGCGCTGCTCATCTCGTGGGTGCTGCCGGTGCTCTTCTTTGTGCTGATCGGGCAACTGCTTGGGCGGATGATGGCCAAGCGCATGGGCGGGGGAAACAACGCCATGAGCTTTGGCAAATCCAACGCCAAGATCTACGCCGAGGATCAGACAGGCGTCACGTTTGCCGACGTTGCGGGCGAGGACGAGGCCAAGGAGGCACTCACCGAGGTGGTGGACCTTTTGCACAACCCGGAAAAATACGCCGCCATCGGCGCGAAATTGCCCAAGGGCGTGCTGCTCGTCGGCCCTCCGGGAACCGGCAAGACGCTGTTGGCCAAGGCGGTTGCGGGCGAAGCCAAGGTGCCCTTCTTCTCGATTTCCGGCTCTGAATTTGTCGAGATGTTCGTGGGCATGGGCGCGGCCAAGGTGCGCGACCTGTTCAAGCAGGCCAGCGAGAAGGCGCCCTGCATCATCTTCATCGACGAGATCGACACCATCGGCAAAAAGCGCGACACCGGTATGCCGGGCGGCAACGACGAGCGCGAGCAGACGCTCAACCAGCTTTTGACCGAGATGGACGGCTTTGACGGAAACAAGGGCGTCGTGCTGCTGGCCGCGACCAACCGCCCCGAGACGCTCGACAAGGCGCTGTTGCGCCCCGGCCGCTTTGACCGGCGCGTTCCGGTGGAGCTGCCCGACCTCAAGGGGCGCGAGGCGATCCTCGAGGTGCACGCCAAAGCGGTCAAGATGGATCAAAACATCGACTTTAACGCCATTGCGCGCGCGACATCGGGCGCGTCCGGCGCGGAGCTTGCCAACATCATCAACGAGGCGGCGCTGCGTGCCGTGCGCGAAGACCGGGCGGTCGTCGCCCAGCGCGACCTCGAGGAGAGCGTCGAAGTGGTCATTGCGGGCTATCAGAAGAAGAACAACGTCATGAGCGAGCAGGAAAAGAAGATCGTCTCCTACCACGAGGTGGGGCATGCCTTGGTCGCGGCGCTGCAAACCCATTCCGCGCCCGTGCACAAGATCACGATCATACCGCGCACATCCGGCGCGCTTGGCTACACCATGCAGGTGGAGGAGGGCGAGAAGGTGCTGATGAGCCGCGCGGAGCTTGAAAACAAGATCGCCACGCTGACCGGTGGGCGCTCCGCCGAAGAGCTTGTCTTTCACTCGGTGACGACCGGCGCGTCCAACGACATCGAACAGGCGACCAAGCTCGCCCGCGCGATGATCACCCGCTTTGGCATGTCCGACGAGTTCGACATGGTCGCGCTCGAGGCGGTCAGCAACCCCTACCTCTCCGGCGACACCTCCCTCATGTGCTCGGCTGAGACCGCCTCCAAGATCGACGTGCGCGTGATTGAGATCGTTCGCGCGCAGCACGAAAAGGCGAAGGAGCTGTTGAAAACGCACATGGACAAGCTCGATGAGATCGCGGCCTACCTCTACAAGGAGGAGACCATCACGGGCGAACAATTTATGCAGCTGCTGAACGCGTAATCCATCACAAAAAAGGCCCCTGCCACGCGCGTGGCAGGGGCCTTTTGCGATTGTGCGCTTAGTACGGTTTGCGGCGGGGCGCGCCGGTGCGCGGGGCGCCACTGCGCGGGGCGGGCTGGCCGTAAGGGCCGCCGTGCGACGGGCCGTGTCCGGAAGAGGGGCGGTCGTGACCCGTGGCCGGGCGGTCGTAGCTGGAGCCCGCGCGGTCGTAGCCGGAACCGGAACGGTCGTAGCTGGAGCCTGCGCGGTCGTAGCTGGATGCGCGCTCGGAGCGGTCGTAGCCGCCGGATGAACGCGCGGGCGCGGAGGCGCCATAGGGCTTGCGGCGCGCGGCGACCGCCTTGGGCGGGTAGGGCGCGTAGGAGGTGGACTGCCTGAGCGGGCTGCCGTCCATGGCGAGCTTGCGCGGGAAATCCCGGCGCGGCGGGCGCGAATCCTGCGGCTTTTTCTCGGTGGGGATCATGATGGTCATGGGCCAATCGCAGGGGAGTACCGGGATGCGCTTGCCGATCAACTTTTCGATGGCGGAGAGCGCCTTGACCTCATCGACGCAGCAGAAGCTGATCGCGTCGCCCTCGAGGCCCGCGCGGCCGGTGCGGCCGATGCGGTGGATGTAGCCTTCCGGCTCGTTGGGCAGGTCGTAGTTGATGACGTGCGAAAGGCCGACGATGTCGATGCCGCGCGCCGCGATGTCGGTCGCGATCAGCACCTTGATCTTGCCGGTTTTAAACATGTTGAGCGCCTCTTGGCGCGCGGCCTGCGACTTGTCGCCATGGATGGCGCGCGAGGCGATATTTTCGCGGGCGAGCTCGCTGACGACGCGGTCCGCGCCGTAGCGCGTGCGCGTGAAGACCAGCGCGTTTTCCACTTCCGGCTTGTTCAAAAGCTGCGCGAGCAGGAAGCGCTTGTTGATCTTGTCCACGTAATACAGGCTCTGGTGAATGCTGTCGACGGTGCTCGTGACCGGATCGACCTTGACCGTCTTCGGGCTATGCAGGATGCCCATTGCCAGCGACTCCACTTCGCGCGGCATGGTCGCGGAGAACATGAGCGTCTGGCGCTCGCGGGGGATCAGCCCCAGAACCTTCTTCACGTCGTGAATAAAGCCCATGTCCAGCATGCGGTCGGCCTCGTCCAGCACGAACACCTCCAGCCGGTCAAGGCGGATATAGCCCTGTCCAATCAGGTCGTTGAGTCGGCCGGGCGTCGCAATCAGCACATCGACGCCGCGCCGCAACCGCTCCGTCTGGCTGTATTGCTTGACGCCGCCGTATACGACGCAGGCGCTCAGGCCCAGTTTCGCGCCGTACTGCGTGAAGTTTTCATATATCTGCTGCGCGAGTTCGCGCGTGGGGGTCAGAATCAGTGCGCGGATCGGGCGCAGGCTGGCGCGCGTCCTGGTGCTTCCGTCTTTTGACAGCAGCTGCAAGATCGGCAGCGCGAACGCGGCCGTCTTGCCGGTTCCCGTCTGCGCGCAACCCAGCACGTCCTCGCCCGCAAGAACCAACGGAATGGTCTCCTGCTGAATGGGCGTAGGTTCGCTGTACCCCGACTTTTTGACCGCCGCCAACAGGGGCGCGATCAGGTTCATTTCCTCGAATGTCATCGAAAATCCTCTACTTTCTGGATAAAGCGCTGCTTCGTTCCCGCACGCGCGTGAAAAAACCAATGCCTTCCTAAAAAAGCCGTCCGCGTCTTGCGAACGGCATACACCTCATTATAACACGCGTCCGGCGTATTTAAAGGGTATATCATCTTAAGTCTCGAAGATATTTCAAACGACATCTTTATTTTTTTGCGTCAGCCGCAGGTGAAGTACCCAGAATGCCGCGCACAGCACAATCACCGCGATGCCCGCAATCAAAAACCAGTGCGCCACGCCGTACTTCTCCGCAACCGGCCCCGAGATGAGCAGCCCGAGCGGCATGGTGATCGACATGAGCGTAGCGGTCAGCGAGAACACGCGCCCCTGCGCCTCCGGCGGCACCGACTCCTGAATGTAGGCGGTGTAGGGGATGTTGTAGACGTTCGCGCCCGCGCCCATCAGCGCGCAGGCAAACGCAAACACCCAGAACGCCCACGCCGTGCTGGGCAGCAGCCCGCTGATCAGGCTGGCAAGGCCCATGCTGAATAGCCCCGAATAGATCACCGGAAACTTGTGCTTGATGCGCCCAAAGGCGCTGATGATGAGCGCCGTTCCCATCATGCCCAGCGCATACGCAAGCTCGACAAGCGACGCGTGCCAGGCCGAGACGTGGAAGTAGCTACTTGACATGAGCGGGTAATACGAGGCCATCGGCATATAGAAAATCAGCGTCGCGACCGTCGCGAGCGTGACCAGCGCAAGCTTTTTATCGCGCAGTAGCACCTGCGCCCCCGCCTTCATCTCTCGAAAAAAATGCGGCGCTTCGGGATTTGCGCGCACAACTTGCGGGATTTTGACAAGCGCCATCGTGCCCACCGCGACCAGCGCGCCCAGCGTGTCGCTGAGCAAAATCACCGGCATGGGCAGTATCGCAAACATCGCCGCGCCCAGCACCGGACCCAGCATGAACGCGCCCGACATCATGAACTGCGACCAGCCGCCCGCGCGCACCAGTTCCTCCTTGGGCACCAGCATCGGAATAATCGACTGGATCGCGGGCGTGTGAAAGACCCCGCCAATGCCGCGCACGCCCAGCACCACGCACACCCACATAAACGAGGGCGTGCCCCCGATAAACGTCAGCGCAAACACCAGCGCGACAACCCCGATGAACAGATCCGCGCCCATCGCGATCGCCTTGCGGTTCATTCGGTCCACCCACACGCCCGCAAACGGCCCCAAGATCAGCTGCGGCAAAAACGCGAGCAGGCTCGACAGCGCCATAATCATCGGCGAACCCGACCCGCTCGCCAGCCACCAGATCAGCGCAAACTGCACTGCGGAACTGCCGATCAGCGAGATCGTCTGCCCAATCGCAATCATAAAAAATGGTTTTTTCCAATGCGTCATCGATGTATCCATGCGCGCCTCCATAAAATGACATATGGTGTACATTATACCGAACGACCGCAAAGGTGTCAACCGCCGCGCCAATTCCCCCGCGGTTTGCGTGTGGTCAAGGCTTCAAGCCTTGCGCAGTCCGGCCGCGCAGGCCGGTCGCTCGCCGCAGCGAGCGAAATCCCCGGTC
>JAVXNW010000037.1:0-23915 GCA_036645575.1 Clostridia bacterium
GCGGCGCGCGGGGGGCGGGCGCCAGCGCGGGGGGGGGGGGGGGGGGGGCGCCCCCCCCCCCCCCCCCCGCCGGAGGCACGTTTCCCTAATTATACTTCCCGCCTCCCCGTTCCCCTCGCCTCCTCGTTCCCCCGTTCCCCCGCTACTTGGGGGTTGACAACGGGGGGCGGGGCTGGTATTGTGATAAAAAACGATAGGAGGGTTCTCGGATGGATATTGCTTTACAGCCGGCGTTTGCGCGGGTACTGGATCAGATGGCGAAGGATGCGCGCGCGGTGCCTACGCCGGGCGTGGCGATGGTGGGGGTGCTCAAGGACGAGCGCTCATTTGACTGGACGTTTGACTTCCAGGTGGTCGATCGCATTCTGCGCGAAGAAGGGGCCGAGGAGCCGGCGAATTTTTTTGCGGTGGTATGCTCGAAGGTGGGCGAGATGATCACCACCTTCAAAGACAGCGGAAGCGGCGTGCGCGAGTCGGTGCTGGGCGAGACCGGCTTTCGCGGCGGCGCGATTGCCCCGCACAACGGCGGCTATGTGGTGTGCGCGTTCAGCGGCGGCACGTCAGATGAGGATTACGCGATCTCAAAGGCGGCGCTCGCGACGCTCAAAGGCCTGGTTTAAAAGAGAATACGGGCAAAACAAGGCCTGCGGCGCGTTTGCGTCGCAGGCCTCGTCGGCATGACTGGCGCAGTTCCCCCAGCAATTGATCGACCGGTGCCTGCCGGATCGCTTGCGCATAGGCGTTAGACGCCGGGGGCTGCGCGACTCGCGTGACGGGCGCAAATTGGAAAAATTTACAAGTTGCCGGAAAGTACAATTTCGTTACAATAGGAAATGGGGGCGGTTTTATCCCAATGAATTGCACAGGCGCTACGGAAGGAAGACGAAGATGCGGAAAGAACAGTGCTACGGGTATATTCGGGTGTCCACAAAAGAACAAAATGAAGACAGACAGGTGATCGCGATGCGGGAATTTGGCGTGATGGAGGGGCATATCTTCTTTGACCAGCAGTCGGGCAAGAACTTTGAGCGGCCGGGATACATACGATTGATGCACAAGGTCAAGGCGGGCGATACGCTGGTGGTCAAGAGCATCGACCGGTTGGGGCGAAATTACGCGGAGATATTGGAGCAATGGCGGATATTGACGGGGGAAAAGAAGGTGTCGATCGTCGTGCTCGACATGCCGCTGCTCGATACCCGGCAGGGGCGCGACCTGACCGGGCGACTGATTGCGGACATCGTGCTGCAATTGCTGTCCTACGTCGCGCAGACCGAGCGCGAGTTCATCCGCAAGCGCCAGTCCGAGGGCATTGCGGCGGCGAAAATGCGGGGCGTCCGCTTTGGCGCGCGCCCCAAGGCGCGCCCGGACTGCTACCCGGCGCTGCGCGAGGCGTGGCGGTGCGGCAAGATTTCCGCCCGCCAAGCCGCGATGCCGCTGGGCGTTTCGCACAAGACGTTTTTGCGCTGGGCGCGGGAGACGGTTGACGAGTAAGATAAATTTATTGGCAAATTATGGCGCACGATGTAGACTTTATGCCCCATCCGAGAAGTTTGTCAGGTATGGTATATAAATGCCAAATATTGCCTACAAACAGCGGCCATATCGCTGCGATGATATCTACAAACGAATTATAACACGGTTGGAACGCAAAGTCTACATTGGAACGCAAAGTCTACTTAGCGCCCACCCACGGCATTCCCCCGTGTGGGGCGAAGGAAACAACGATGTAGAAAATGAGGGTTTTGGCCATGAATGGAAGGCCGCGAAGGCACAAAACGTTGGCCATCTTGGCGCTTGTCGCGCTCTTTTTGGGGCTTATGGCGCTGGCGATTGGGCATTTTGATCGAGAGAACCGGCGCGGACTGGCCGCGCAGACCCAGCTGCGCGCGCAGGACGCGGCGCTTCGCCAGGCGACCTGCCTAAGCTGCGCGCTCGACGGGCAATTTAAGGTTCTGGAGGCGTATGCGCGGCTGTTTTCGCTGCCAAGGGATCAATTTCAGCGGGTGCTGGACGCGGCGTCTGTGGACAGCGCGTTTGTAAGTCTCGCGTTTACCGGGCCTGATCAGCTGGACAAAGCCGCCGCGCCCCGGTGCTTTTTGGAGGCCATGCAGGGACGCCGCTTTGCGCAGGCGTTTTCGGAATGTGTCATGCTCGCGGTGCCGGTTCGCTCGGGCGAAGAAGTGGCGGGCGTGATGACCGCCAGCTACAAGCCGGAGGCGCTGGGCGCGCTGCTGATGGCCGAGCAGGCGCCCAATGCCGCTTTTTTAGAGGCGTGCCTGCTGATTGACGAGCAGGGCGCGGTGATCGCGCAGGCGGGGCAGATGGCGGCGCATGGCCAAGCGGGCGGGCCCGAACTGACCGAAGGCGACCATGCGCGCCTCCTGCAGGCGCCCAGCGGCCAGACCCACCTCGCTTCCGATCATGGCGCGTGCTTCGTGACCGTCTATGAGGCGGGCGTGGACGGGTGGCGGCTGGTGAGCGTGCGTGCGCGGGAAGAGATGCTGGCGGGCTACCGGTTTATCACGGTCAACGCGGCGTGGCTCGCGGCTGCCATGCTGGCCATTCTGGGCGCGCTGTTCATCGCCTACCGGTTTGTGATGCGCGCGGAGCGCAGGGAGGTCGAGCTTTTGCGGGAGCGGGCGGACTGCGACGCCATGACCGGCTTTTTCAACAAGCGGGCGACCGAGGCGCTGATCTGCGCGGCCATTGAAGGCGGAAATGGCATTCACAGCCTGTTTATGCTGGATCTGGACGGACTCAAGGGCATCAACGACACCTATGGGCATTCGGCGGGCGACGACGCGCTGCTTCGGGTTGCGCAGGCGATCCGCTCGTCGGTCCGCGAGAGCGACGCCGTCGGCCGAGTGGGCGGCGACGAGTTCATGATCTTTCTAAACAACATCGGGGGCATCGGCCGCGCGCAGGAGGTCGCCGAGCGCATCATTGAAAAATTGGGCGAGGCCAACGGCGAGGACGCGCTCAACTTCCCACTGACCTGCAGCATCGGCATCGCCATGACCAGCGGAACCGACACGTTTGAAAAACTGTATCGCGAGGCCGACAAGGCGCTCTATCGCGCAAAAAACGAGGGAAAGAATCGATTCATCTTCTATTCATAGAAAATACGCGGCGGGAAGCGGCGCGCCGGGCAAGCGGCGGGGCGGAGATTTAATCCCCCCCGCCGTATTTTTGCGCGGGCGAAAGGCGGGACGTTTATACAAAATTAGCACCATGCCGGATCGTATTAACGGCGCATTTGTGCGACGCGTGCTATACTAAAACGGGTGATCATTATGATGGCTATTGTGATTGTCGCGTTTGTAGGCGTGATGGGATTGGGCTATTTTCTGATGGCGCGCATCGATCGCTACCTGGAAAGGGGCGGCATCGTGCCCGATGGCGCGTTCGGGGCGGAAGCCCGTGCGCAAAAATCGATTACGTTGGCGGAGCTGAACGGCGGGGCGGGCGCTGTGCCGGGCGGCGAAAGGGGTTAACCGATGAAATCCATGTTGGTGATCGGGCTGGGTCGCTTTGGCAAGCACCTGGCTCAAAAGTGTATGGAATTGGGCAATGAAGTGATGGTGGTGGACAAGGATGAGGCGTGCGTGCGGGCGCTGTGCAATGAGGTGACCGAGGCGCACGTGGGCGACTGCAAGGATGAAGAGGTGCTGCGCGCGCTGGGGGTCAGCAACTTTGACGTCTGCTTTGTGTGCACCTCGAGCGACTTTCAGTCCTCCCTTGAAGTCACCTCGCTGCTCAAGGAGCTGGGCGCGAAAAAGGTGGTCTCCAAGGCCGACCGCGACATTCACGCCAAATTCCTTTTGCGCAACGGCGCGGACGAGGTGGTCTATCCCGAGCGGGACATGGCCTCGCGCGCGGCGGTGAAATACTCCAACAACCGGACGTTCGACTATGTGGAATTGTCGCCGGACTACGCCATCTTCGAGGTGAAGTTGCCGGAAGGCTGGGCGGGCAAGACCGTGCGCGAGCTCAACGTGCGCAAGCGCTTTGACGTCAACGTCATTGCGGTCAAGCTGGATGGCAAGGTGATCGCCATGATCGACGCGGACCACGCCTTTGATCCCGACGAGCACTTGATCATCGCCGGAAACCGCCACAGCGGCATGCGCCTTTTCGAAAGGCGGTAACTGTGCTATAATACCCCCGAGAGGGGGTGTTTTTTTGCCTATGCGCGATAAAAAGAAGGTCGGCTTGTCGATCGTCAAGACGCTGATGGTGCTTGGCGTGGCCACTGCGCTCTCGCTTTGGCAGACGGTGCCCGGGATCGGGCGCGAAAGCGTGATCCTGATCTACCTGCTGGGCGTGCTGTTTGTCAATATATTGACCTATGGCTACCTCTATAGCTTGATCGCCTCGATCGCGAGCGTCATGCTGCTCAACTATTTTTTCACCCAACCCCAATACACCTTCCTCATCTCCAGCGCCGAGGACGTCATGTTGCTGGGCTTTTTTTTGATCACCTCCGTGGTTTCGGGAACCGTCACCACCAACCTGCAGCGGCAGATGGCGCTCTCCCATAAAAACGAAATGACCGCGCGCCTGCTCTATGAGGTGTCGGCCGGATTTGTCCACGCGACCGGCGAAAGCTCGATCGCGCAGCGCGGCATCGGCTACATCCGCGAGCATACCGGGTGCGAAAGCAGGGTGACGCTTGACAAGGCCACCTATGGCGATCCGCCCAAGGACGCGGGCGTCGCGGAAAGCTTGGCGATCCCGGGCGCGTCGCGCACGCTGGGCACGCTCACGGTCTACCACAAGCCGGGCGAGGCGCACAGCGAGCTTGCGGGCGAGCTGATCGTGCATACGGTGCTCACGCAGTTGGGCATTGCGCTTGACCGCGAGTACACCTACCGCGAGCGCGAGGAGATCCGCGTCGCGATGGAGCGCGAGCAATTGCGCTCGACGCTACTGCGCGCGGTGGCGCACGACCTGCGCAGCCCGCTCACCGCGCTGTCGGGCGCGAGCGCGCTCTTGGCGGACAACTACGATCACTTGACCGATCAGGAGCGCAGGCGGCTGGCGAGCGACCTCAGCGAGGAGATCGTGTGGCTGACCAATTTGGTGGAGAACATCCTGAACATGACGCGCGTGAGCGACAACTTTCTGTCGCTCAGCAAGCAGGACGAGGTGGTGGACGACGTGGCGTCCGAAGCGGTCGGGCACATGAGGCGGCTGCTCAACGACCGCGTGCTGCGGGTCAAGCTGCCCGACGAGGTGGTGGTCGTGCCGATGGACGGGCGGCTGATCACGCAGGTGCTGATCAACCTCATAGACAACGCCGTCAAGCACACAAGCCCCGGCGACACGATCGAATTGCGCGTTCAGGCGGGGGACGGCGTCGTGACGTTTGTTGTCGAGGACAGCGGCGAGGGCATCAACGACAAGGTCAAGGACACGCTGTTTGAGGGATTCGTGACGCTCGAGCGCCGGGTCACCGATGGAAAGCGCGGCATTGGCCTGGGCCTTGCGATCGCCAAGTCGGTGGTCGAGGCGCATGGCGGCGAGATTCACGCCGAAAACCGAAAAGAGGGCGGCGCGCGCTTTACGTTCACGCTGCCGTGGGAGGGAAGAACATGATCGGCAAGCCGACCATCCTCATCGTCGAGGACGACAAATACATCTCGGGATTCATGGAGATGTCGCTTAAGCAGGAGGGCTATCCGGTCTTGCGCGCGGCGACCGCGGCGGAGTGCCTGTTCCTGTTTTCGGGCAATCACCCGGATATCGTGCTGCTCGACCTCGGGCTGCCCGATCAGGACGGGCTGGGCGTGATCCGGGAGGTGCGCGCGTTTTCGCATACGCCCATCGTCGTGGTGTCCGCGCGCGGGCAGGAGTCGGAGAAGATCGAGGCGCTGGACGCGGGCGCGGACGACTATGTGACCAAGCCCTTCCACATGGGCGAGTTGCTCGCGCGGGTGCGCGTGATTGAGCGCAAGCTGGCGCAGGCGGGCGCGCAGGCGGACGCGGGCAGCGTATTTGAGCAAGGCGACCTGCGGGTGGACTATGAAAAGCGCAAGGTCACGACCGACGCGGTCGAGGCGCACTTGACGCCCATGGAGTACAAGCTCTTGACCCTGCTGATCGCCAACAAGGGGAAGGTGCTCACGCACAACTTCATCGCCCGCGAGGTGTGGGGCTATGCCGACATGGCCGACACCCGCACGCTGCGCGTCGTGATGGCCAACCTGCGCAGAAAGCTCGAAAAGGACACCGCCCAGCCCCGCCACATCCTAACCGAGATAGGCGTAGGCTATCGCTTTTCCGACGAGTGAGGCGGCGCCCAAGGGCTTAAGCGACAAGTGAGGCGGTGAGTGAGGCGAGCGCCCAAGCGCCCAAGCGGCGATTGAGCGCTCGCGGGCGCATGGCCGCTACAGCACTTGGCCGTTCAGGATGGCCTTTTGCAATTGATCGCCGCAGTAGAGGAGCTTTAGCGAGAAAAAGGGGGCGCGGGCCTCGAGCAGGTCGAGAAATATCTGGTCGCCCGCCCACAGGGGGAGTTTTCGCATCGCGCGCTTGTCCACCCACTCAAGGTCGCCCTCGTCGCAATCGATCAGCGTGCCGGTAAAGGACGTCGCGGTGAACAGGTGCATGTATTCGGTCGGCCAGCGGTCGCTCACAAAGGTGACCAGCCCGCCATATCGGTAGTCGGTCAGCACAAGGCCGGTCTCCTCGAGCGCCTCGCGCAGCACGCATTCCTCGGGGCTTTCGTCCTTTTCAAACTTGCCGCCGATGCCGATCCACTTGTCGTGGTTTAGGTCGTTTTCCTTTTTCGTGCGGTGCAGCATCAAATACTGCCCGTCCTTTTCGATGTAGCAAAGCGTCGTATTGATCACAATTTATGCCTCCTTTTGATGAGCCCGCCGCGCAGCAGCAGGTCGAGCGAGGGCGCGACCGCTTGCCCCACCGATATCGCCGCCGCGATCGTCAGCGCCTCCGCGCCGCGCAGCAAAAACGCGTCCCAGTCGCCGGTGACCGCCGCGAACATCGCGTAGTACAGCGCGCCGCCAGGGATCAGCGGAACCAGCGCGGGCACCAGAAATTCGGTGCTCGGCGCGCGCAGCACCCGCGCCATCACCAGCGAAAAAAGCCCCGCCAGCATGGCCGCCAGCGCATAGCACAGCGCCATGTGCGCCAAGTACGCATATGCGAGCAGGTACGCACCCCACGAAAGCAGCCCGCCCAGCGCCGAAATCGCCAGCTTTTTTCCGCGCACGTTAAACAGCATCGCAAACCCCAGCGAGCCAAGCGCCGCCATCACAAGCCCGATCAAATCGCGTTCATTCATTGCAGCCACCCACCAGCCAGCGCAAACCCGATCGCCACGCACGCGGCGCTTAAAAGCGCCTGCGTGAGCCGCGTCATGCCCGAAATCGTGTCGCCCGACAGCATGTCCCTGAGCGAATTGGTCAGGGGAATGCCGGGAATCAACAGCATGATGTCGCCAATCGCGATCTTGTCGAAGCTGTCGCCAAGCCCCAGCCGCACGGCCAGCATCGCGACCGCGCCGCCCGCAAAGGCGTACAGCACGCTGATCAGCACCCGGCTCAGGGTTAAGCCGCGCGACAGGTTGATCAGCTGCTTGAGCAGGATGCCAATCGCGCCCGACACCAGCGCGTCGCGCAGGCTGCCGCCAAAGAAGATCGAAAACGCGGCGGGCACGAGCGCGTAGACGAAATACATCACGCGACTGGAATAGACCGGGCTCTTTGCAATATCGGCAAGGCGCGCGCGGACGATTTCACACGACGGCGTGGTTGCGCAGATATCGCGCGACAGCGCGTTGAGCCGCCCCACGCGGTCGAGGTTGTTCTCCTGCGCGAGGATGCGCCGCGTCTGCGTGACGATGTCGCCCTTTCCCATGTCAACCGTCACGACGATCGAGGAAGTGATCGTGAAGATGTCGGCGCGCCGCGCGCCATAGGCGCTTAAGATGCGCCCGATCGTGTCCTCGACCCGCGCGACCTCCGCGCCGCAGATCAGCAGGCTTTCCCCCACGTCCAGCGCGCAAGACAAAATCTCCATTGAAGACGCCACAAACGCACCCCCTCTGATTGCCTTCATTATACCCGCACGCCCCCGCGAAAGCAACCAAAATCATGCGCCCCGCAAGGCTATGCCTTGCGGGGCGCATGATGCGCTGAATTTGCGTAAATGGGTTTCGCGCGCGCCGCCTGCTAATTGCGCATTTGGCGGGGCGCTTATCAGCCTTGGCTTTCGGCCTCGATGAGCGGGACTTCCGGTTCGGCGTTTAGGATGGCCATGAATTCATCGCCCAAAAGCGTCTCCTTCTCGAGCAGCACGTTGGTGAGCGTCTCGAGCTTGTCGGAATGGGCCTTGATGATCGAAAGCGCGGATTCGTAGGCGCGGCCGAGCAGCGCCTTGACCTCCATGTCCACCTGCGACGCGGTGTCCATCGAGCAGGTGAGCTGGCCGTCGAGGCCCAGATAGACGCTTCCGCCGGTCTCAAGCGCCATCATGCCAAATAGCTCGCTCATGCCGAATTTGGTCACCATGGCGCGCGCCAGCTTGGTCATCTGCTCGATGTCGTTGGACGCGCCGGTCGTGCAGGTGCCAAACATAAATTCCTCCGCCGCGCGGCCTGCGGCAAATACGACCAGCCGCGCGATCAGGTCTTCCCGCGCGTGCAGCACGTGCTCGTCCTCGTCCACCTGCATCGTATAGCCCAGCGCGCCGGACGTGCGCGGGATGATCGTGATTTTGTGAACCGGCGCGGAGTTTTTCTGCTTGGCCGCCACCAGCGCGTGCCCGATCTCGTGGCAGGAGATCATGCGGCGCTCGCCTGCGGGCACCACGAGGCTGCGGCGCTCGCTGCCCGCGATCACCGTGTCAACCGAAGCTTCGAGGTCCTCCTGCAAGACCATCTTGCGCCCCACGCGCACCGCGTGCAGCGCCGCTTCGTTGATGATGTTGGCCAGATCCGCGCCCGACGCGCCCACGGTGGATTTGGCGATGGCGGTAAAATCGATGTCGGGACCCAGGTTGATCACGCGCGCGTGCACCTTTAACACCGCCTCGCGCCCCTTGAGGTCGGGCAGATCCACCGTGATTCGGCGGTCGAACCGACCCGGGCGAAGCAGCGCCTTGTCCAGAATCTCCGGGCGGTTTGTCGCGCCCAGCACCACAATGCCCTTGCCGGGGTCAAACCCGTCCATCTCCGCCAGCAGCTGGTTGAGCGCCTGTTCGCGCTCGTCGTTTGAATTAAGCCCGCTCGCGTCGCGCTTTTTGCCGATCGCGTCGATCTCGTCGATGAAGATGATGCAGGGCGCCTTGTCGGCCGCCTGCTTGAACAGGTCGCGCACGCGCGCCGCGCCCGCGCCCACGAACATCTCGACAAACGCCGAGCCCGACACGAAGAAGAACGGCACGTTCGCCTCGCCCGCGACCGCCTGCGCGATCAGCGTCTTGCCGGTGCCGGGCGGGCCGACGAGCAGCGCGCCGCGCGGCATCTTCGCGCCAATCGCCTTGTACCGTTCGGGATCGTGCAGGAAATCCACCAGCTCGATCAGCGCGTCCTTGGCCTCGTCCTGCCCGGCGACGTCGGTGAACTTCTTGCTGGTCGCGTTGAGCTCAAAGAGCTTGGCGCTGGATTTGCCGAAGTTCATCGCGCCCGCGCCGCCCATGCCGCCCTTGAACAGCTTGATGATCCAGAAGATCATCAGCCCATAGAAGGCGACCGGCAGCACGATGCCGATCAAGATGTCAAAAAAGGAGGGCGACTGCTTGACCCCGGTAAAGGTGACGCCGTGCTGGATCAAGCGCTCGACCAGATACTGGTCGGCGATGACCGAGGTCTGGTAGCGGGTCGGCTTGAGGGGATTTGAGCCGGCGCCGGTGAAGGTGATCATCGTCGCGCCAATCTCAACCGCCGTCACCTGCCCGCTCTCGACCATGCGCGTAAAGGTGGAGTACTCTACCGGCTGCGCGCCCGCGCCCAGCAGGTTGCTCATCGTCAGCGCGTTGATCACGATCATCGCGACAAGGCCGATGATGATGTACATCCCCAGCCCGCGCGGGGGCTTGAATTTTTTATCGGGTTTGTTGTTTTGCTCGCTCATCGAAGGTTCATTGCTCCCTTTGCTTGCGCCAATCTAGCCGCACGCCGCGCCCGCTGTCCGGGCCCCTGATTGGCACGCTTCGTTACGGCCACAGCCGCTCATCCTCCATTGTAGAAGAAAGATGTTGGCTTGTCAATCAATTCGAAGAAAAGTCACCGAAGCGTCGAAATTGAAGCCCCCCAATCGCCCTCAAATAAGGAAAGCAC
The DNA here is from genome assembly GCA_036645575.1 of Clostridia bacterium. Lineage (GTDB taxonomy): Bacteria > Bacillota > Clostridia > Christensenellales > Aristaeellaceae > JAVXNW01. The sequence continues at coordinate 10,307 of JAVXNW010000037.1, forward strand.
CGCGTTTTGGCGCGGCGCTTTCAAAAGGCATTATTCGACGGCGTACACCTTGATCAGGTTTGTCGTTCCGGAGCGCCCGAGCGGCACCCCTGCGGTCAGCACGACCAGGTCGCCCGATTTGACCAAGCCCGCCTGACGCGCCGCGTCCACCGCGTGGTCAATCAGCACGTCGGTCACGTGCTCCTCGCCCACCTCAAGGGGAATGACGCCCCAAGATATGGACAGTTGCCGAAGCGTGCAGCCGTCCGGCGTGCAGCCGATCACCGGAATATCCGAGCGGAAGCGGCTGATCATGCGGGCGGTCTGGCCGTATTTGGTCACCGCGATGATCGCGCGCGCCTTGAGGCTGTAGGCGGTCAGGCAGGCGGCCAGCGAGATGGCGTCGGTGATGTCGTGCGCGTGCTCGCTCTGGGAGCGGCCGAAAAAGCGCTTGCGGTAGTCGATGTCCTTCTCCGCGCGCTCCGCGATCGTCGCCATGATGCGCACCGCCTCGATGGGGTACTTGCCGTTCGCGGTCTCGCCCGAGAGCATGATGCAGCTGGTGCCGTCGTAGATCGCGTTGGCGACGTCGGTGGTCTCCGCGCGGGTGGGACGGGGGTGGGCGATCATGCTGTCGAGCATCTGGGTGGCGGTGACGACCGGCAGCCCCGCCTGATAGCCCAGGCGGATGATGCGCTTTTGCATGACCGGGATATCCTCGAGCGGAATTTCAACGCCCATGTCGCCGCGCGCGACCATCAGCGCGTCCGACACCCCGATGATCTCCTCGAGGTTGGCAACGCCTTCGGCGTTTTCGATCTTCGACATGATCAGCATGTGCTTTCCGCCGTTTTCGTTTAGGATCTTGCGGATCTCCAGCACGTCTTCCTTCGAGCGCACGAACGAGGCCGCGATCACGTCAAAGCCGGTGCGAATGCCAAAGAGGATGTCGTCGTAATCCTGCTTGCTCACATACGGCATGGAAAAGCGCGTGCCCGGCAGGTTGATGCCCTTGTGGTTTGACAGATTGCCGCCCCACACGACGGTGCAGTGGATCTCGGTTCCGTCGATCGAATCGACCTCGAGCCCCACCTGCCCGTCGTCCACCAGCACGCGCGCGCCCGGCTTCAGGTCCTGGTTCAGGCGCTTGTAGGTGACCTGCGCGATCGTCTGGTCGCCCAACAGCTCGCGCGTGGTCAGCGTAAAGGGATCGCCGTCGTTTAGGGTGATTTTTTCGTCCTTGAAGTCGCCCAGCCGGATCTCCGGCCCGCGCGTGTCCAGAATCGCGGGGATGGGTTTTTTAAGCTCGTTGCGCACGGCGACAAACGTCTTATAGGTCGCGAGCTTGCTCTCTTGATCGCCGTGGGAAAAATTAAACCGCGCCGCGTCCATGCCCGCTTGAATCAGGGCTTTGATGATTTCCGGCTTATCCGAAGCCGGGCCTAAGGTGCAGATGATCTTGGTTTTGCGCATTGGCAGAGTGCCTCCCTATGTCTAAGTCTACGATCTTCGCTACTTATATATCCTTATCCTACTATAATTATATCCAATAAAGAAGCGCAAAGCGGTTATTTCGTCATAAATTGCGTGCGCACGCATAAGATAATTCGTAAAAGAGCGTTTGTGGGAATCATTGCAAGGAGCGAAAAACATGACGAAATGGAGCAAAAGGGCGCGCCGGCGCAAGTTTTCGCGCGAAGGAAATTTGTCGCTGCGCGCGCTTAGCGCGGCGTGGGCCGGTTTCGAGGGCCTCATGGGCTTGGCGCTTTGCGCATCCATTGGCCATCCCGGCGGCGCGACGGCGCTCGAGGAGGCGGCGCTCTGCCTGGCGGTCACGATTTCACTGGTCGCGTTTGTCCTTTGCCGATATCTTGTGTGTAAGCCGCTCAAAAAATACCTGGAGGCGCTGTCGGAAGACGCGGAAAATTGCGCGCCGCTCGTGCCCGGGGGCGCGCGCGAAATGCGCGTGCTGGCCGAGGCGTTTAACCGGACGCAGCGGCAGCTGAGCGCGCAAAACGCGCGCCTGAGCCACTTGAGCGCGACCGATTATTTGACCGGCGCCTACAACCGCCTCGCGCTTGACCACCTGCTGGAGGAGATGATGGGCGCGCACGGAACCAATCAACAGATCGGCGTCATGATGTTTGACCTCGACAATTTTAAGGACTACAACGACGCCTACGGCCATCCTTCAGGCGATTGCGCGCTCAAGCGGTTCGCGGCGTGCCTTGCCGAAGAGGCGGGCGCGGCGGGCGGATTCGTCGCGCGGGTGGGCGGCGAGGAGTTCGTCATCGTGCTTCCGGACGCGAGCGAGGCGCGCGTTTGTGCGGTTGCGCAGGCGGTAAAGGTCAATCTGGCGCTGCGCGACGTCAGCTGCGACGCGCAAAATCGCCACATCACCTGCAGCGCCGGGAGCATCGTGTGGCGCAGGGGCAACCAGCAGGCGCCGGGCGAGGAAATGCGCGCCGTGCTCAAGCGCGCCGACGAGGCGCTCTATCGGGCAAAGGCGCAGGGCCGCAATCGCCACTGCGCGGGCTAAGAAAGCGCCCCCTAAATCCCGGCCGCAATCGCCGCGCCGCGCAAACGGCGATGGGCGGGAAATCCCTGCTTTTCAAATTGGCGCGGGCGGGGGGTGTTGAAAATATTCCGATTCGAAAATGAATTTAGTAAAAATTCGAACCATTTGTCTAGGATGACCGGTTGACAAATGGCGATAATTGCCGTATAATTAACGTAAATGATTATCTTGAGGAGGGCGTTTTCTATGAAAAAGTTACTTTCCATGGTTCTGGCGTGCATCCTGGTGCTCACGATGAGCGGCGCGGCAATGGCGGCGGAGATCGGCTTTCTGCCCCCGGCAATGACCAGCCCCTTCTACGCGGGCTGCATCGAGGGCGCGACGCCGGTCGCCGAGTCCTGCGGGTATGACCTTCTGACGATGGCGCCCCCGTCCGAGGACGACTACGCGACCCAGATGTCCATGATGGAAGATATGATCACGCGCGGCGTCAAGGGCATTGCGGTGTGCGGCATCAACCTGGACGCGCTGGTTCCGGCCATCAAGAAGGCCAACGAAGCGGGCATCCCGGTCGTCATGTTCAACACGATCACCGAGATGACCGGCGCGGAAGTCTACGCCTATTCGGGCTACAACCAGTATAACGGCGGCGGCAAGATCGCCGACTGGGTCAACACCAAGACCAACGGAACGGCCAAGGTGGCCATCATCGAAGGCCTGCCGAGCGACTTTACCACCCAGCGCATGGGCGGCTTTGTCGACAAGTGCAAAGAGAGCTATCCCGGCATCGAAGTCGTGGCGACGCAGCCCGGCGACTGGGTGCGCGAGACCGGCATGAACGCCGCGATGGACATGCTCCAGGCGCATCCCGAGATCAACGTCATCTACGGCCTGTCCGATGAAATGGCGCTGGGCGCGGTGCAGGCCTGCAAGCAGCTGAACCGCGAAGACATCATCTGCGTGGGTCTGGACGGAAACCCGAACGCCTTTGAGTCGGTCAAGGCGGGCGAACTCACGGCGACGCTGGACTGCGGCCCGGTCGCCATCGGCGCAAACGCGGTGCTGGCGCTGACCGAGGCCATTGCGGGCACGGTTCGCACCGAGAAGGTCATCGAGGCGGAGACCACGGTGGTCGACAGCACCTTGGTAGACAACTTCCTGAAGTAATATAAGCCATCGAATTTGCCGCAATATGGCGGCGCGGGAACGCGCCGCCATATTTAAGTAGGAGGGATAGCATGGCCGAATTCTTGAAGATGCGGGGCATCGTGAAGAAATTTCCCGGCGTGCTCGCGCTTGACCACGTCGATCTGAGCGTAAACAGCGGCGAAGTGCACGCGCTGCTGGGCGAAAACGGCGCGGGCAAGTCCACGCTCATGAAGGTGTTGTCGGGCGCGTATGCGCGCGACGAGGGCGAGATCCTGATTGAGGGAAAGCCGGTCGAGATTCACTCGTCGCGGGACGCGCAGGCGCTGGGCATCTCGATCATCTATCAGGAGCTCAACTTGACCGAGCAATTGACGGTGGCCGAGAACATCTTTATGGGCAGGCCCATCATGAAAAATCGCCTTGCGCTCGACTGGAAGAAGATGTACGATCAGGCGCAAAAGGTGCTGGACGAGTTGGGCGTGAACATCAGCGCCCGCACATTGGTTCGGGATCTGGGCGTTGCGCACAAGCAGATGGTCGAGGTCGCCAAGGCGCTGTCGATCAACTCGCGCATTCTGGTCATGGATGAGCCGACCGCGCCGCTGACCGGCCGCGAAATCGACACGCTGTTTCAGACCGTCCGCATGCTCAAGGCGCGCGGCGTCTCCGTCATCTACATATCGCACCGGCTGGAAGAGGTGCTAGAGGTGTGCGACCGCGCGACGATCATGCGCGACGGCAAGGGGATTACGGTGCTCGACGTCAAGGGCACCACGCTTGACGAGATCATTCGCTTCATGGTGGGGCGCGAGCTCAAGGAGAAATTCCCCAAGATGCACATTCCGCTGGGCGAGGAACTGCTGCGCGTGGAGCATTTGTGCGCGGGGCCGCAGGTGAAGGACATCTCCTTTTCGGTGCGCGCGGGCGAGATATTGGGCATCTCCGGCCTTGTGGGCGCGGGGCGCACCGAGACGATGCGCGCGCTGTTTGGCATGGACCCCAAGCGCTCGGGCAAGGTGTATGTGGCGGGCAAATTGGTCGAGATTGCGCACCCGCTCGACGCGATCAAGGCGGGGTTCGGCTTTGCCACGGAGGACCGCAAGGGCGAGGGGCTGGTGCTCACGATGAACGTGGGGCAGAACATCACCTTGGCCTCGCTCTCGCAGTTCCGCTCTCACGGAAAGCTCAACCTGCGCGCGGAGAAGGATTCGGTCTACCATTACATCGAGCGAATGAACATCAAGACGCCGTCGCACTTGCAGTTGGCGCGCAACCTGTCGGGCGGCAACCAGCAAAAGGTCGTGCTGGCCAAGTGGCTGATGAGTAAGTCCAGAATCATCCTCTTTGACGAGCCCACGCGCGGCATCGATGTGGGCGCGAAGATCGAGGTATACAACATCATGGGCGAACTGATCAAGCAGGGCGCGGCCATCGTGATGATCTCATCGGAATTGCCCGAGGTATTGGGCATGTCTGACCGGGTGGCGGTCATGTGCCAAGGCGAAATTACCGGCGTGTTTGACAACGATCCGACGCTTACCCAGGAAAAGATCCTGTACTACGCGACCGGTGGCGACAGGCACACGGCTTAGGAGGACGAGCGTATGAAAAAAAGCATGAGCGTGGCACTCATCATTTGTCTGGTGCTGGGCATTGCGCTGACCGGGCTTGCGGTCTATGTGGGCACGCACGAGGCGCAGGTGGTAGAGATCGAGCAGCAAATGGCCGAGACGCGCAAGCAGGCGGCTGCGGCTGCGGCTGCGGTGGCGCTTGGACGGAAAGTAGAAGAGAGCGCCGCGGTTGCGGTCACGCCCGTCAGTGGCGCGGACAAGCTGATCGTGACGCTGTACAACTGCTATTCGCTCTTCTTGGTGCTGGGGATCGACCTCATGGTGGTCGGCGTGGGCGGGCTTATCTACAGCGCGCGCAAAAACGTGCTGCGCAAGAAGGGCGGGCAGGGCAAGGTGAGCTCGAAGGGCAACATCTTGGGCATCCTGATCGCGCTGATCGTCCTGTGCCTTGACCTTACGCTGGCGACCGACAAGTTCTTGACAGCGGGCAATCTGCTCAACGTGCTGCAACAGATATCCATCAACTTTGTGATCGCGATTGGCATGACGTTTGTCATCATCTCTGGCGGCATTGACCTGTCCGTCGGCTCCAACATCGCCTTGACGGGGCTGCTGATGGCGATCCTGATGAAGAACTTCGCCGTGGGCGTGGTTCCGACGATCCTCGTGTGCATGCTGTTTTCGGGGCTGATCGGCCTGATCAACGGCGCGATGATCGCGTATTTGGACCTGCCGCCGTTCATTGCGACGCTGGGCATGATGTCCATTGCGCGCGGCGCGGCCTATACGGTCACGGGCGGCCAGCCGCTTTACACCATGCCGGCAGGCTTTACCGCCATTTCAGGGCGCGTCGCGGGCATTCCGCTGTACGGGGTGCTCATCATGCTGATGGTGTTCGTGCTCGGGTGGTACTGCCTGAGATACACGCGCGCGGGTCGGTTCACCTACGCCCTTGGCGGCAATGAGAACTGCGCAAAGCTGTCCGGCATCAACATCGAGCGCACGAAGTGCTTGGTGTACACGATCAGCGGCCTGTGCTGCGGCGTGGCGGCGCTCCTGCTCACCTCGCGCCTCGACTCGGCGGTGCCCACCAACGCGGAGGGACAGGAGATGGACGCCATCGCGGCGGTCGTCATCGGCGGCACCAGCATGAAGGGCGGCGAGGGCGGCATGATCGGAACGCTGATCGGCATCATGATCATCGGCGTGATCGCCAACGGCCTCAACCTGCTGGGCGTCGCGCAAGGCCCCCAGAAGATGGTCAAAGGCCTGATCATCGTGATCGCCGTCATCATCGACGTCATGCGCCGCAAAGCCTCCGAATCGGCTAAATAACCCAAAATCAAATGCCCGCGCAAAAGCGGGCACAAAGGCGGGAACAGCTCATGAAGGCTGTTCCTGTTTTTTTTCCGATTAAGCTACCAAAAAGTGTCAAACCATCGGGCAAAATTGACAAAAGCCCGAAAGACAAGGCTTTTTGACGTTTTTCATGGGAATATTTGTCAATACGGCCATTTATTGCCAGTGGATAACGCGAAACCTATCCGCCCAATCCTTGGTCTTATTGACAGAATCCAACAAAGGAGGAAGACCCCATGAAAAACAAACTGATTGCCTTGGTTCTCACGGTTCTGCTCACCCTTACCGCCGCCGCGCCGCTTGCGCTGGCGGGCACGCCCTCGTCCTTCGTCAACCTGCCCAGCAGCTACGGCGGGCTCAACGTCCGCTCCGGCCCCGGCACCAACTACTCGGTCGCGGGCTGGGTCGTCGATGGCGACGAAATCGACCTGATCAAGGTGGGCGACACGTGGACAAAGGTCACCGTTCTGCGCTCGGGCAAGACCGGCTACATCAAGAACCGCTTCATCGACGACCTGCCGGGCGGCGGCGACGAGGGCGACGACACCCAGACGCCTTCCACCGGCGGCACCGCCTCTACCGGCCGCGTGACCGGAAGCGGCGTCAACCTGCGCAAGGGCCCGTCCGCGTCGAGCGGCAAAGTCACTTCGCTGTCCGCCGGCACCAAGGTGCGCATCTGGGAGACCAAGGGCAACTGGGCCTACGTGTCTACGCTGGGCGGCACCAAGGGCTGGATGTCCCTGACCTACCTGTCGGACACCTACACCGCCAAGACCACTTCGCGCGTCAACATGCGCGAATCCGCCAACGGCACGATCATTAAAAAGCTGCCCGCTGGCACCACCGTCATCGTCAAGAGCGTCACCGGCTCCTGGAGCAAGGTGTCATCCAATGGGACGACCGGCTACATCTACAACAGCTATCTTCGGTAATCGAGCAAAAAAACGAAGGCTGTCGCACGCGCGACAGCCTTCGTTTTAGGTAAAGATCAGGACGACCGCGCCGGGCGGTACGGCCAATGTAGGAATCTCGCGCTACCCTCCGGGACGCGATTTAGGCGTTGATCGTCGCGGCAAACAGATCCAATTTGCTCTGGAGGATCATCTCGAGGCGGGTCACCGCGTTCACCGTGTTCTGCACGGAGGCGTTGACGGCCAACAGCTGATCGGCGGTGACGCCGGGCATGGCGACGAACGCCTGAATCTTCTCGCCTTCGGCGTTCAGAATATGCGACAGCCCCGTCTCCTGAAGGGCGACGGATTCGATGAGATCGGAAATGGCTTGGATCAGGGTGACGGTTCCGGGAACGATGATGGGCATAGACATGTGAAAATCATCCTTTACATTTTTCTTTGAATGACCGACGCCATTCTGCTAACATCATATGGCGAGGGCGCGCGCGGGGTGCACGTCCGGAAAAAATAAAGGAGGATCATCGCCTGCGCCCATTCGGGCAGCCGCCTTGCGCCTATTCGGGCAGCGTGCAGGGGCCGACCGGCCTTACGGCAAGGGGCGTGCAGGCGCCGGGGCCAAATACCGCGTCCATATGGCGCGCGTAGGAGGCCAGCAGCTCGGTTGGGACAAAGGCCAAGATGGTTCCGGCGAAGCCGCCGCCGTGTATGCGCCACGCGCCGCGCCCCGCGAGCATTCTGCGCGAAAGCTCGAGCGCCAGCGCCATCTCCTGATTGGCGCTGCCCGCGACCGACAGGTTTTGCAACAGCTTCCAGCTGCTCTCGCCGGAGTCGATGATGCCCTGCAGGAAGGACGGAAGGTCGTCTGATTTGAGGGAAGCGACCAATTGCGCAATGCGCGCGTCCTCGTCGTAGAAGTGCAGCGCCCGCAGAATCGCGCGGTCGGGCACGACGTTTTTGAGGCGCGGGATCGCATCCATCATGGCCTCGGGCGCGATGTCGCGCAGCACGCTTGCGCCAAGCGCTTGGGCGACCAGCTTCATCTCGTGCGGGATCGCGGCGTATTCGCTCGTGAGGTTGCCGTGATCGCCGCCCGCCGAGACCACCGCCAGCTGATAGCCCTTGTGCGCAAAGTCGTAGGAAAGCGCCTCGATGTGCGCGGGGCTTTCCTTGAAGTCCATCGTCACAAGGCCGCCGACGGAGCTAGCCATCTGGTCGAGCAGGCCGCTGGGCTTGCCAAAGTACTGGTTCTCGGCAAACTGCGAGACGCGCGCGCGCTGCTGCTTGTCCAGGCGCATCCCGCCGTAGAGCGCGTCAAACACCTCGCACAGCATCACCTCGAAGGCGGCGGAACTCGACAGCCCCGATCCCTTAAAGACGGTGCTGGTGACGACCGCGTCAAAGCCGCCGATCGCCAAACCCTCCTCCTTGAGGCGCGCGGCGACGCCGCGAATCAGCGCGTTGGTGGTCTCGCGCTCGTCCGGGCGCGCGGAAAGGTCGGAAAGCGAAAGGACAAAGGGCGCGGCGTAGCCCTCGGAATAGAGGGTCACGACGCCGGTGTCGTTGGGCGAGACCGCCGCGAGCGTGTCCAGATTGACGGCGGCGGCGAGCACGCGGCCATGGTTGTGGTCGGTGTGGTTGCCGGCGATCTCGGCGCGGCCGGGCGCGGAGCACAGCTTGACGCCATCGCGCGGGCCAAAATGCGCTTCGTGCGCGTGGACGAGCGCCTGATAGCGCGCCAATGCAGCCGCGCCATTTCCGGCGTACAGCCTGTCAAGCGCCGCGCGCGCCGGGGGGGTGTCCAGATAGGCGAGCAATTGGTTCGTATTCATAAGAAGGACTCCTTCATCGCGTGTTTTTAACGGAGCGCCGGTCAATCTGCAAGGCCTCGTTCTTCGCGTATCGCGGACCTTTTTCCGTAAGGCTTGCGCGCCTTCCGCTTGACGTGGCGCCGCCACGCCCGCGCGCCTTGTCTGACGGAAAAACCGCCTCGCCCTGCGCAAATCGTTGAACCTTTCAGACTACCTCAAATTATAACTTGTGCGGCGGCGGCTGTCAACCGCGCAAGGCCGCGCGGGTTCTATCTGCCTCGTCCCCCTCATAGGCTGGAAGCGGCGAGAAGGTGATCCCAATGCGGGGCGGACGCGAAGGGCCTGCGCGGCGCGCTTGAAGGCGCCTGCCTGTTGCCTTGGGATGGCGGCTGTATGCGCCGGGCAAGGAGGGTTTTATGGAGAGACAAGCGGCTGTCTATCAGGATATTGCCGGCAGAACCGACGGCGATATTTACATCGGCGTGGTAGGCCCGGTGCGCACCGGAAAATCCACGTTCATCAAGCGGTTTATGGAGGAAATGGTGCTCCCGAGCATCAAGGGGGACGCCAAGCGCGCCCGCGCGGTGGATGAACTGCCGATCAGCGGGGCAGGGAAGACGATCATGACCACCCAGCCCAAATTTGTGCCCAACGAAGCGGTGGAGATCGCGCTGCCCGGCGAGGCGCGGGTGCGGGTGCGGCTGATTGACTGCGTGGGCTACCTGGTTCGGGGCGTCATGGGGCTAAACGAGGGCGAAGGCGCGCGGATGGTGCGCACGCCGTGGTTTGAGCAGGACATCCCATTTGAGAAGGCGGCGGAGATCGGGACGCGCAAGGTGATCGAGGAGCATTCGACGCTGGGCGTGGTGGTGACGACGGACGGATCGATCACGGAACTGCCGCGCAGCGCCTATGTCGAGGCGGAGGAGCGCGTGATTGGCGAACTCAAGGCGCTGGGCAAGCCCTTCGTGATCGTGCTCAACAGCGCGGAGCCGACGGGCGACGCCGCCAAGATGCTGAAGAGCGCGCTGTCGGAAAAGTATGAGACGCCGGTGGTGCTGATGGATGTGCTCTCAATGGACGAAGCGCAGGCATCCGGGCTCATGGAGGCGCTCCTGTTCGAATTTCCGCTGGTGGAGGCCTATTTGAAGCTGCCCGCCTGGGTGAGCGCGCTGCCGAAGGACCATTACCTCGTGACCGCGCTCACGCAGGCGGCGCGCGAGGCGGCGCTTTCCATAAACAAGGTGCGCGACCACGACAAGCTGCGCGCGGCGTTTGCCACATGCCCCTATGCGCAGGGCGCGCACGTCGAGCGCATCCGGCTGGCCGAGGGCGAAGCGGATTACGCGGTGGATTTAAAGGACGGCCTGTTTTACCAGATCCTGGGCGAGGAGAGCGGGCAGCAGGTGAACGGCGAGGAGCACCTGCTAAGGCTGATGACCGAAATGACGCAGGCCAAGCGCGCCTACGACCGGGTGGAGGCCGCGCTCAAGAGCGCAAGCGAGACGGGGTACGGGCTGGTGTCGCCGTCGATGGCGGAGCTGACGCTTGCACAGCCGGAGATCATCAAGCAGGGCGGAAAATACGGGGTGCGCCTGCGCGCGACGGCGCCCTCGCTGCACCTGATCCGGGTGGATGTGGGGGCGGAGGTCAGCCCGATCGTGGGCACGCAGCAGCAGTCGGAGGAGCTGATCGGCTACCTCTTGAGCGAGTTTGAGTCCGACCCGGACAGCATCTGGAGCACAAACATGTTTGGAAAGCCGCTTTCAGATTTGATGCGGGACGAACTTGCGGGAAAGCTGACCAGAATGCCGGGCGAAGTGCAGGAAAAAATGCGCACGGCGATCACGAAGATCATCAACGATGGAAGCGGCGGCATCGTGTGCGTGCTGCTGTAATCCCCCGCGCAAGGAAGCAAAGCGCGCTTTTGCCCATGGCCGAGCGTCCCAGTAGAAAACCATCCTACCCCAGCGGGGCCGCAGTGCGTCCCCGCTGGTTGGCGGCGCATTATCTGCGGGCGTTTTTCAAAATGGAGATGACTTCGTCTTTTTTGAGCACCCGGCCAAAGGAAACCACTTGGCCATCCACTACGAGCGCCGGCGTGGTCATGACGCCATAGGCGGCGATTTGGGCGAAGTCTGTCACGTGGTCGATGGCGGGGTCCATCTGAAGCGCTTTGAGCGCTTCGACTGTGGCCGCTTCTAGCGCGTTACACTTGGCGCAGCCGGAACCCAGTACCTTTACCGCCGCGCCGCCAACGGTTGCTCTTTCGGCCTCCGCCACGCTTTTCGCGGGGCGGTTGTCTCCACCGTGGCAGGCGGTGTTTTGGGCGCTTTCTGCGATTTCCGTTGCGGCGCTTTCAGCGCTCTTGCACATTCCGCCGCAATCACACGGCGCCAAGGCTTCCTTTTTCTTGCCAAATCCAAACAATGCCATCATTCCGTCCTCCTAAAATTTTATTAGACCAACAGATACTGAAATATATTGAACAGGTATCCCACCATGATGATGCCAAGGGTGCAAATGGCCACGAACAGCGCCAGCAACTTGGGTTTTACCGCCTTGCGCAGCATGATGATGGAGGGCAGGGACAACGTGGTCACCGCCATCATAAAGGAGAGCACCGTGCCAAGTTGCGCGCCCTTAAAGAGCAGCGCTTCCGCGATCGGAATGGTGCCGAAAATATCCGCGTACATGGGAACGCCCAACAGCGTCGCCAGCACAACCCCGAAGGGATTGTCGCTGCCCAGCACCGCCACGATGAGGCTTTCCGGAATCCAGTTGTGGATCAGCGCGCCAATGCCCACGCCCACCAGGATATAGGGCAGCACCTTTTTAAGGGTGGACAGGACTTGATCCTTGGCGAAAACGACACGCGCCTTTTTTGTGAGGCCGGGCGATTCAATGTCCACATGGCCGCCCGCTTTGATGAAATCCTCTACATGGTTTTCCATGTGCAGCTTTTCGATCAGCGTGCCGCCCACGACCGCAATGACAAGCCCCACCACCACATAGGAAATGGCGACCTTGCCGCCGAAAATGCTCATCAGCAGCACGAGGGAGCCGAGGTCTACCATCGGCGAGGAAATCAGAAAAGAAAAAGTGACGCCCAAGGGAAGCCCCGCGCTGGTAAAGCCGATGAACAGCGGAATGGACGAGCAGGAGCAAAACGGCGTCACCGTACCCAGGAGGGCCGCCATGATATTGGCCCACACGCCATGAAACCGTCCCATGATTTTCTTGCTGCGCTCCGGCGGAAAATAGCTTTGAATGTAGGCGATGATAAAGATCAAAAAGCAGAGCAGCACCGTGATTTTCAACACATCGTAAAAAAAGAATTGAATGCTTCCGCCGATGCGGCTTGAGACATCAAGGCCCATCGCCGAGAGCAACTGGCCGATTAACCCATTGAGCCATTTCATGCCGAGCACTTGATCCCCAAAGAACCGCCAGCCGTTTTGAAGCATATCCATGGATGAAGGCACCTCTCTTTGCTCAATCGAATGGTTACATCAAAAATATTTGATCTGTTGCGGTAAATAAAAGCCATGCTCCCCGGATGGCTTTTATTGGTTGCGGCAGTTGATGTCCTTTGCGGCGGCGTTGGGCGTGGTAATCGCTTGGAGCAAAAGCAGGGCTTCCTTGCTGCCTTGTTCGCTGATTTTATAATGGGTCCACTTGCCCGCCTGCCGACTTTCTACGATGCCCGATTCGCATAAGATCTTCATGTGATAGGACAGCGCGGACTGGCCGATGTCCATTTGCTCAATCAAGACACAGGCGCATTGTTCGCCGTCGCGCAGCAAGGCTAAAATAGCCAGCCGCTTTTCGTCGCAAAAAGCCTTGAAGACCTTGGCGTTTTTCGCCGGAATGAGCATCACCGCACGACACCTCACATCAAAAACACTTAATACGATATAGTATATGCGCCAAATCAAAAAATGTCAATATGAAAAGCCGCCTTTTTCGGACGCGGCTTTTCAGTGAATTTCCTGCTCTAAACGACTGAAAATGGGATCGCTGTAAAACTCGCTAACCGTGATCTCAAGTCCATCGCAAAGTTTCTTGACCGTGACGACCGAAATATCTTTTCTGCGATTATCCATCATGCTGTATACGGTTGATGGCGTTACGCCGGAACGTGTGGCAAGCTCATTGTATTTGATGTTTCTTTCGCGGCACAGGGCATGGAAACGAGCAACAATCGCTTCCTTTATCTGCATAATATCATCCCCTCCGTAGAAGTCTAAAATATTATGCGCAGAAGCGTATACGCACTTGCGTATTTTAGAAAAAATGATTATACTGTCT
>JAVXNW010000038.1:0-23611 GCA_036645575.1 Clostridia bacterium
TGGCTGACCTGGGCGGAAAGGGAGTGGATCATCGCCTCTTTCCCACTGGATACGCGGGCATAAGCCGCGACCTTCGTTTTCCTTGGAATGCGGGGTGTCGTGGGTTCGAGTCTTGTAATGGTTTTTTCCATTGGGGAACCCTCCTTCCGGCCTTTCTCCGCGCCAGAAGTCCAGGCGCGATAAGGCTTTTCACGACACCATTTATTGCTCCAAACGCCCGGATAGTCAAGCGATATCGGAGCGTTTTGCCCCTCGCAGGGGCGAGATATCGCCCCATACGGGAGAGAATTTTCGGGCGAACATTGCATCAATTCTCACGTACTCTTTATCGGTGACAAGTCCCTGCCGAAGCCAATCCTTGAGGATGGCCAACGCCGCGCGATAGGACGCCTCGCGGCCCAATTGTTCGGTGGTCATGACGCTCATGACCGATCACGCCCATTCTGAAACGGATGCTTTGTATAGCAGGCTCGGCTGCAATACTTGCGTTCGCCGTTCCCGCAATGGGTAAACGCAGCGCCGCAACCGGCACAAATCCTTGTATGCACGGCGCTATGGTTCGTTCCCGCTTGATGGCGTCGCCACCACTTCATGCGGCAGGCGGTGGAGCAGAAGCGTTTTTGCTTTCGACCGGGCATTTGGTCGATATGTATTCCACACTGCCGACAGGCCGAAGCGTCTGTCTCGGGTTGCGCCTTCGCCCCGGCCTGTTGCCCGCACGGCAGTCTTTCCTCGCCGCCCATATGAACTGCCGTTGTGCTCGAGCATCCGTTGCGCCGACAGAAGGACTTCACGGTGCTGACAGACAGACCGAGCGTCTCGGCAATTCGTTTATAGCCCACACCCTCCGCTCGGAGTTCCTCGATTCGAAGTCGGGTCTCGCCAGTCATAAAAATTCATCCTCCCTCCCAAAATGGACCGATAGAAAATCCCCCGCCATCGCAAGGATGGCGAGGGCGGCATTCGGTATGAATCAAACACATATGAGGCAAGACGCACTGTATGCGCAGCCTCCGATATAGGTACCTCCCTGCTCATTCAACCGTACTACAGTCATGCTGGTCTCAACAGGACACCGCGCTTGAACCGCGCGTCAACCGTGGTCATGTGAGAAGCTGAGGCCGATATTATGCAAAGTCGGCCTCCGCGAATTGGCTTACCCTTTCATGGTTTTGCAGTATTTCTTGCTGACGAAGGCGTCCTTGCCCATGTAGAGGATGGCGTACCAGTCCTCGGTATCGCCGGGCCGGCGCTCGAAGATCGAGCCCTTCGCGGCGGCGCCCAGTTTGCTGAACTGACTGCCCGGCCCGGAGCGGACGGAGGTGTTGGCGGCGGTGGTTTTGGCGAGGCCGACGTACTCGAAGCCCGCCCCGCCCTTGCTCGTGTCGCCATTTGGGGTGTGTTCGCGCCCGGTGAAAAAGGAGAGCGGCTTACCCCCTGTCAGGCGGTTTAAGTCGATGCGGTGCTGGATACCCGGCGCGCCGGGGACGCGCTCTTTTGCGCCCTTGGGTGTGGCGTAGCCCATGCTGGTGTACTGGTGCAGGTCGCAGGGGTCGGAGGGGATGGACGAAAGATAGCCGGTCTGCTTGCCCCAATTCGCCAGCCAGAGGGTGTCGAAGATGTCGGCGATTTGCTTGTATTGGGTGCGGAAGCGATAGCTGCCCATGTACAGGCCGATTTTTTCCGCGCCCAATTCCCGTAGGCGGGCGACGTAGGCTTGGATTAACCTGCGATTGGCGTCGTGGCCAATGCCGCTGCCCAGCGTCTCCACATCCAGATAGTAGATGCGCGGGTTGAAGGGGCTCGTCAGATCGTAGAAGGCTTCGGCCTGCGCTGCGGCGTCCGCTTCATCGGTCAGGGTGATGAAGTCGTAGACGGAGAACGGGAAGCCGCGTTTCATGCACTCCGCCGCCCATTCCTTAAATTTGACGTCGTTCTTTCCGTTGACGCGGGCGCGGAAGATGGCGAAGTCGGCTCCGGCGCAAAAGGCGTCGAAGTCGATCCTGGCCTGATACTTGGAGATGTCCGGGCAGACGCGGAAGACGGGATAGGCGTCCTTGGCGGGGGCATCCTCGTCGGGCGTATCGGGATCGGGCGTTTCCACGTCGCCGTCCTCGCTTTCACTTTCCGCGAAATCGACCAGCGCGGCGTGGGTGTCGGCATCGTAGACCCCGGTTGCGGGGAGCATATGGTCTTGCTGGAACTTGGCGACGGCGGCCTTCGTGCAGGAACCGAACTCGCCATCCGCGCCCCACTTGCCCAGGTCATAGCCCCAGGAGAGCAGCTTCGTTTGCAATTCGCGCGCATCTTCGCCTTCGCAGCCCACGGACAGCGTGCGCTCGCCCAGCGCATAGACAACCGGTTCGGCGGCAGCGTCGTAGTCGAAATACTTGGTCATCCAGCCATAGCGGTTCCAGCCGCGGGCATACAGCTTCGTCTTCACCACGCCATACATGACGCCCCGCGCCTCAATCACCCACCAGTCGCCTTCCGGCTTGCTCTCCCCCACCGGCTTCCAGAGGTAGCCCACATGACTGATATAGCACCCATTGTGGATGAACACCGCCGCGCCGGGCACGCGTAGCTTCACGGGGATGCGCCCGCTGCCCTTGTTCGTGCACCACGCGGCGTAGTTATTCCGCGCCCTCGCGTTGATATTCACGCCCGTTTCCTTCTGGTAGCAACCCTCGGCGATGCCATTGCAGTCGAAGACCTGCGGTGCGTGCTCCCGCCAATAGAGCGCCTTCTCGCGCTGACTGCCCTTGTACTGGGTAAACCACCAGGCGGATTTCGCCCAATTTTGGGGGTCTTGCCCGTAGCTGCCCATGATGTAGCCACAGCCGTTCTCATACGCCCAAATCATATACGCCACAAACGTGGAGATCGGAACTCGCTTCGCCATTACTCGTCGCCCTCCTTATTCGCCTTGCTGCCCCGGTCGTGGAGCTGCGCCAGAACGTCCTTGAGCTTGTCGGGCACGGGCAGCCCCAGGTGCGCCGCGTTTTCCAGCATGCTCAGCCCTTCATTGCTCAGATAGAAACAGATAATGGCCGAGCGAAGTGTGCTGCCCTGCCCGATCACCTGGGTGTCCACTACGTGCCCGATGCCTACCAGGGCGAAGATTAGCACCTTCCTAAAAAGGCCCTTGAAGCCGATCTCGCTGGACAGCGCTTTATCAATGACGGCGCACATGACGCCGGTGATGTAATCGAGAATCACGAACACCAGCAGCGTGATCAGCAGTCCGTCCGCGCCGCCCAGATACCAGCCCAGCCACCCGCCCAGAACCGCGCAGGCGATCTGGATTTTGTTCCAGATCAGGTCGATAGAAATATCCCGCATGTGTTTTCCTCCCCGTCGCTATTTCTCAAAAGGAAACGGCGGCCTCTGAAGAAGAAGAAGCCGCCGCCTGACCTTGAGTGGATTGGTTTTGTTTTGCCGTTGCTTGCGCACCTTGCGCCGTACCTTTTCCGCATCCCGCTTTCCGCCCGTTAACCGCTTCTCATAGCGCTTGCCCAATTGCAGTCTCCGGGGCGAAGCGCGAAACCGCCGTCTGCGTGATTTCATGAGCTGTCCCTCCCATCGTGCCCAATCTCCTTCAGGTTACCGCCGCCCAATTGGCCGGCAACACATCCGGGGCTCGGTCGGTGTCCGCCAGGCAGCGGTAGATCCGCCCATCCGTCCAAAACATATATTCGCCCGATTTGTAGATGTCGTGGGCGCCGGTGGGCGCACGGTAGGGCCGGGCGGTTTTGGCGTCGGTGCCATGATATTCCCGCCAGAGGGAGGCGGCCCGATCCGGCGTCCAATCGGGCTCGCCCCGGTGGGTGTGCGTCTGGCAACACAGGTAAGGGGTATCGCCAAACACCCGCACGTCCGCGTCTTGGGTATAGGTGATGGGCGTGTCCGCCGTCCCGGCCCGCCAAGCGCGAAGAACCGGCAGATTGCCGTTGATCCGTGTGGGGTCATCCGTGATCTTCACTACATAGCCGTCCAGCGCCCTGCGCATGGCGGCCAGTTCGTTTCGTTGTGCCTGTGTCAGCGCGCTCATGCCGACGCCTCCTCGTCGCCCCGGAGAATGGCCAGCGCCTCGTCCATGGCGGCGCTATCCTGGGGCGGCAGCGCCCCGGAAATGATCGCCTCGGCCTGGGCCTGGGTGATCGCCCCGGCCAGCACCGCCGTTTGTACCTGCCGGGCGTTCCACAGCCCGCGCTCGTAATTCCTTTGGATGATGGATAATGTCATGCTCTGTTTCCCCCTCTATTTATGCTGCGCCGCCGACTGCTCCGCTAGGGTCACCATGTTTTGATACTCCAGCGCCGCCGCCACGCGCTCCTCCGCCGCTGGCGCATTGACGACGAGCGGCGCGGCGTTGGCGATCTCCTCCAGCGCGGCGATGGCTTCCGCTTCGCTCAGCGCCGGGTCGATTCCGTTCATACTTCGGGCTGCCGACAGGTTCTGGATCGCCCAGCACACCTCCTGGTTCTCATCACTCTCGATGATGTGCGCGAATTGTAGCACCGCGGGGTACTTGGCCGCCATCACCTCCGGCGTGGCCACGACGCCGCTGGGAAACATATAGGTCCGGGTTCCGTCGTATTTCTCAATGACTTTTCGCATCGCTAATCCTCCCGCCAATCCTCCCGCTAGTCGATAAAGGCGTGCAGCGTATCGCTGCCATAGCCGCCCGTGGAATCCATCACCAGCACATACTCGCCCGCCCGTACCGACGCGTAATCACTGCCCAACTCGCCGGCGCGCATGGGGTTATCCATTTTTGTGAAGACCAGATTGTCGTCCACCCGGTGCATCTGATTGGGGCTCACATAATTCCCGTGGCACGCCAGCAGCGCGTAGCTGTCGGCGGAGGCGGCGCACCGGTAGCTCTTGTTGGCGCTATATAGTTCCACCGGGGTCAGGCGAACCAGGTCCCGGTCATAGGCGATTCCTTGGATCCGGTCAAGCTGGTTGCCGTTCTGACTGTAGTCCAGACCCGACGAGAATACAAAGTATTTCTCTCCCACGGTCGCCCTCGCGTCCACGTCGCCGTCCGACATCGCGGCCGTTTGCAGCACCAGATTCTGGTCGTAGGTGTATATGTTCTTGCCGGTTCTCAGAAACATCGCCCGATTGCCGAAGCGCAGACCTATACTGGGCAGCGCCGTGGACGGCGGCGCGGTCAATTCGGTAAAGGTGCAATCCCGCGAGGCCGCGCCGACACGCGTGCAGGACGCCGACGCGTAATTGCCCAGTCCGCCGATCCCATGCACGCCGTTGGAAATACACGCTTGGCGCGTATAAACGCTGCTGGGCCAGGCGTAGGAATAGGTCAGCTCCAGCGTGTCCGGAATGCACACGATTCGGGTGTTTTTCTCGTACCCATAATTGCCGCCGAAAACCAGGGCATAGCCGTCGCAGCTGCCACAGGCGGGCTGGTCCATCTCCATGGGGAAATCGGTGGTTTGGACCGTCAGGGTGTCGTTGTAGGCCTCTATAGACGTGGTGGGTTTGCCCGAATTGTTGTACCCCGCCGCGAAGATTCCGGTTTCTCCGGTGGAGCAAGCCACATAGCTCCAGCGGTGTTCCCGCAAGGAGCCAATTGCGCCGTAGTACTGATACCCGCCGGCGCGATAGCACGTGGCCGCCTTGCCCGCCACCCCCACATAGGCGCGTTTGATCTTGCGCGCCGCGCCGCCAACACCCAGATAGAAGCGCTTGGCCTTGCAGGCTAGTCCGGCGGCGCCCAAATAGATTGTTTTGCTCATAGCGCCCCCTATTCGTACATCAGGTAGAGGGTTCCGGTGGGCAGGGCGGTAGCGCCGGGTGTCATATCCGCGGTACCTGCGTAGATATTGCGCACCTGGGCGACCGTCAGACTCTGCGCCCCGCCGGCGTTGAGCGCGCCGGTCAGGGTTCCGCCCGCATGGGTCAGGGCGTCCGCGTGGGTGTGATCGTGCGCGGCGTAGTCGGTTCCGGCGACGGCTACGCCCACGGTCGAACCGTCACCCTTGAGAATGCCGGTCAGTGGGGTCGCGGTATTGACGGAAATCCGGTTCGGCCCGACTGCGCCGTCCTGACCGTCCGCGCCAGGCGTGCCTTGTGGCCCCGGGTCGCCCTGTAGGCCCGTATCACCCTTGGGCCCCTGAGCGCCGGGTTTGCCCGGCGAGCCTTGGGCGCCGTTCGCGCCGGATACACCTTCCGCGCCCGCTTCGCCCCGGGGGCCGGGCTCACCGGATTCGCCCTTTTCCCCTTGCGCGCCCTGGATTCCCTGGATGCCCTGCGGACCTTCGGGACCCTGGAGCGGACCCACGTCTGCCCAGACGTTTGCGTCCCCGTCCCACAGATACACCCTATTGCTGTCTGGGAATCCCACCGCGTAGGCGTCCCCCGCCTCGCCTGCGGGATGAGCGGCCTCCAGCGCGGCTAGGGTCTCATAGCGGCCCAGCAGTTTGAAGCTGGTGCCCGGATCGCCCTTCTCGCCCTTGTTCCCCTGGGGTCCCGCTTCGCCCTGGGGGCCCGCTTCACCCCGCGCGCCTTCAGGCCCTTCAGGGCCAGTCGCGCCCCGCGGTCCTTCGGGCCCGGCCTCGCCGGGTTTCCCTTGGGGGCCTCGGTCGCCCACAAAAAGCGCGGGCTCGATGCCCGCGCCGATGGCTTGTCCTTCGCTGATGATCGTTACCTCATATCCAGCCAATGCTATTCCTCCTCCCAATTATGCTCCCTGCCTAGGGCACGAATTTCGCCTCGAACGCGGGCAGGCTGCCCCCGAAGGCGAAGGGACTGTGCACTTCGGCGCCCGCGCTGGCGGCGGATACGCCGCCGCCTTTGTCGTATTGGGGTGCGGTAACGATGCGGGCGTTCCAGCGATACGCGCCGCCCTTGGGCAGCTTTTGCGTGTCCGTGCTACTCAGCCAAATCGCCGCGGCGTTGCCTATTAATTTGGATACCTTGACGATGAGCGGCTCGACGCTCTTTTCCCCGCACACTTTGAACTCCACCACCGCGCCCTCCGGGAAGGGCGACGCGCCCTCCTTCAGCTTCAGCGTTACCAACAGTAGTCCCGTATCCCCGATGGGGCAGGTGATCTTGCCCGAGCTCGCGTCCAGCTTCAGCATCGTGCTCCCTCCAATTCGTCTACCCGCGCTCGCAGTGTGGCAAGTTCCTTTTCGTGCTTCTGCCAGCCCTCCGTCAGCACCGCGATCAGCTCGGAATAGACCAGTCCCAAATGATCCGGGTTGTCGTCCATGAGCAGGTTCGCGCCCTCATAATCGGTACCGCGCAGCGCTTCCCGCACGTCCTGCGCCACAAACCCGAAGCGCAGCTTGCCCTCCGGTTCCTCGTTCAGGTGGTAGCGCACGGGGATCAAGCGAGAAAGCAGGGCGACAACATTCAGCGGGGCAATGTCGTGCTTCGCCCGGCGATCGGAGGTGTTCACGCTGTTGTTGGCGTACAGCCTTCGCCAGCGCATTCCGTTGCCATCGCCGCCCAAGTCGTAGCTGTCGCCCGCGTCCGGCAGGAAATGTCCCACCATTACCGCGCTCATCGCGGCCTTGCGCTCGTCGTATTTGAGGATCAGGTCGGCGCTATTGTTGCCGCCCGCCGAGAGCCATAGTTTGCTCCGGGCCGACATCTTAAGGTCCAATCTCCCATAAATATTCAAGCCCTCGTCGAACAGGCCGCCCGCGTTCATGAGTCCAATCGCGCCGTAGGGGCTGTCCGAACCGGGGCGCCTGAATTCCAGCCCCGCGTACGATCCGCCCATGGCGGGAATTCCCACCGCCGCCTCGAAGGCGGAACTGATCGCTGGGTTATACAGCCGGATCGCCACCCGGTCCGAAAGCTGTTGGATTTGCGATGCCAGCCCACCCGTGCCATTCACCGTTTGGGAGATGCCGTTTACGTCCTGGCGGATGCTGGTGATTGAGCCGGACAGGTTGCTGACCGTGCTGGATAGGCCGGATGCCGTCTGACTGAGGGTGGAGATGTCGCCCTGGGCGCTTTCCATGGCGGTTTGCAGCCGCCCGGCGGTCAACTGCACGGTGGCCAGATTGTTCTGCGCGTCCGTCAGGCCCGCACGAATCTCCGTGGCTGTTTGGCGCAGGGCTGTGATGCTCCCCGCGTGGTCGGTGACCGCGCTTTGCAGCGTTTCGGTGGTGGTCTCCAGCGTGTCCAGCCACGTCCTCGTGTCGGTCAGCAACTGCTGCGCCGCCTCGATGTCCGCCCATGCCTGGTTCAGTGCTTCTTGTAGGTCTGGATCCAGCTTGGCGGGCGGGATCGCGCCGTCCTCCAGTGCGCCGCCCGGCACCGTGCCGGGCAACAGTTTTTGCCCGCTCAGCGCGGGAATCTGCCAGGAGTACACCGTGTCCAGCCCGGTCTGGATATTGCCCAGCTCAATCTCAACCACCCGCTCCAGCAGGCAGTCAAACACCAGCCGCCGTACCGTGGCGCTGATCTCTATCCCATGGCGGCGATCCACCACCGGCACTTCGTCGTAGAGATACACGGTCTCCAACTGGGCGTATTGCCGGTATTCCTCGGTGCTACCCAGCTCCAGATAATTGACGGTGAGGCTGACCTCGGGCAGATCCGCCTGATCCTCGGAGAACATCCGCCCGGCCTGCTCTCGCATCCTGGCTCGGGCCAGAGCGACGGGGATGTCCTTGCTAACCTTGCAGGCCTGACACCCCAACACATGGACGCGCCGGACGGGGTAGCTGTCGGCGTATTCCGAATAGACGTAGTTGTCCGGGTTGTCCGGGGTGTCGGTCAGGTAGAGCGGGGATCCGTCTTTTTTTTCGCCCATGGGGAGGATGGCCGTAACCACCTTCTCGTCCGAGGATTTCATGTCCACGCCCAGCAGGTTTTTGCCGTACTCGATTCGTGCGCCGCGGTTGCGCCCCGCACGGCGCAGCAGGTACAGCTCGAAATCGTCCCGCACCAGTTCTGCGCCCCAGCGCGTTAAAAAGCCGATCTCCGGATCCAGCAGCGCCTGCAGGGGGCTGATGTTGACCCAATCGCAGGAAGTGCGCTTATCCGCGATGTCGGTGAAAAACTCGAACTCACCCGCAAAATCGCAGCCGTCCAGAATGCCGTTCAACGCGGTATTCGCGTCAAGGGGCGCGTCGTTTTTGTATCGCGTGTTGCCGAAGTTTAGGTCGTAGCTGATATGGGGCGCGTAGGCGGTAACGGCGCCGCTTTTTGTGCTCACGTCCACGTCTAGAATCCGAAAGAGCTGGGACCGCACCGTCCAGGGTGGGGCCAGGCCTTCGATGGCGTCGGTGGAAGCGTCCAGTGTCTGGGCTAGCTTGAATTCTAGGGCGGCATGGGCGATCCAGCCGCTGGTGCGGCCCAGCTTCACCTTGTAGCGCTCAGCTCCCTTTTGCACAACCACCACCTCCGTGCCAAGCGGCAGCAACTTGCGCTTGCGACCCTTTTTCGCTTGGGTATAGACGTACCGTTCAGCCTTGCTGGCCGTGGCTTTGACGCTCCACACTTCGACGGCGGTGACCACCTGCCCGCCCGCAATTTCGGGCGTGGTACGCACGCGGGTATCGCACTTGAGAACGCATCCCCGGGCGATGGCCTTCCAGCGCCCCGCCGCATCGAAGGGATGTGTCAGCGTCACCGCGCTCATGCCCCCCGCGATCTCCTCGTGTTCGCACCGGATGGGGCAGAGCGCCCCGACTAGGCCGGTGCTCTCAAAATCCTGAGCGTTTTCTGGGTAGATATAGACTTCTCCCGTGGGAACCACCTCCGTATCAGGCTTGGAAAAGCCCCGATAGTGTAGTATAATTTTCCGGTGAATTCGCTATTTGAAGAAATAGCGGTGTTTCGAGCGTGCACATCTACAGCCACCGCCACCCGGGCTCCACAGTCACCGTGCGCACGTCGCCCGTCCAGCTTATCTTGGTATCGCCCGTGGGCAGTTCGGGCCAATCCCTGTCCGCCAGGGTGATCTCCACCCGCGACTCAGGGTCGCCCGTGTGATAGGCGCTCATGGCCTCGCAGTCTATGGTCACCGCACCCGCCAGGCCGTCCAGGGCGACGGTGCGGTTCCCCACGGTCAGGGTGACGCTGCCCGTGCCCTGGATCATGATCTTGGGCGCGGCGGGGAGCGTGCCCTCGTTGGTCAGGGTGGTGGGCACGGTGAGGCGGTAGCGGTCGGGATTGGCTTCATATTTGAAGGGCTTACAGCGAAGCACCGCGTCAAAGGTGCGGGCCTTGCGGGCGCGGACGATGGTTTTCAGTTCGATCTGGTTCACCGCCCGGGCGCGGTAGCACTTTCCTTCATCATTGCCTAGAATCAGGTCGCCCGCGCTCCGCAGCCAGACCGCGATCTCGTCCAGTCGGGAAAGGTCGTGGACAAGGCAGCCGATAGACAGGATAAGGTCCTCATAGACGCACTCGCCCTCGAGCAGGGTCAGTTCTCCGCTTCGGCCGGGCACGGGCTTAAACTCCGCGCGCTCCTCGGGGACCATGGCGGGTGGGTACTCGGTAACGTACACGCCCAGGTCGGTTGACAAAACGCCCTTGAATCTGAACCATGCCGCCATCACCCTCGCCCCCCATAGCCAAATTGTACCCGCCGGTTGAGGCGGCTGATCTCAATCGCCAATGCGCGCACGTCCTGCGGGTCTTTTACTGCCAAGCTGTCCACATGTACCGTCACATTGCCGCTGTCTCGCTGGTCGCAAAAGCGGCGGTTGTCGTTGGCAATCGTCTGGCTCGCCGAATGGCTCAGGCTGCCCGCGATGTAGCGGGAAGCGTTGCGGATGGCGCGCAGCTGTTTCTCATCCGCCACGCCCAGGGCGATGCCCCGTGAAAAGTGTCCGCCGATCTCCATGCCCACCCGGGAGGGACTATGTTCCTTGAGCGCCTGCTCCGCGGCCTCCTTCGCGGCCTTCGCGGCGCGGCTAGCGGCGGCGCGGATGAACATGGCGCCGCTGGTAATGCCCTGGGCGATACCCTGGGAAAAGTTCTTCCCGGCAGTCTTGCCGACGGAGGTCAGATTGCCGACGCCCGACTTGATGTTGGAAGAAACGGTAGCGCCCGCCGCGCCGAACCCGTAGCCCGTCATGCCCTGGGCGATGCCCTCGCCCACCGACGTGCCGGTGGGGATCATGGTGGTGGCAGGGGAATTGATGCCCAGCGCCGCGTTGACCGCCGCCAAGAGATTCCCGGACACCGTGGAGGCGTAGCCCAACCAACCTGCTGCCGCCATCGCGTCGCCAATGCCCGCGACGATGTTCTGCCCCACGCCCGCGACTTCCAGCGACGACACAAAGTCGAGAATCGCCTGCAGGTTTGCCGCGTCCTCCTTACTGATTTCGCCGCCGTTCTGGATCAGCGCGACGACTTCCGAGATGTAGGCGGACAGCGCCGCGAGGTTTTCCGGGTTCATCTGGGTAGCCAGTTGGTTTTCCACGCCCGTCTTGCTCGCGCCGTCCATGAGGCCCCAAAGCGTCGCCCATGTGCCTTTGCTCGCCTCCAGATATTTCGCGGCGTCGGTCAGCCTTTTTACCTGATCCATCACGTCCATGCCGGCCAGGCTGCCCAGCGGCCCAAGGTCGAGCGTGGAAGTCTTGTTGTCCCAGCCCGTGGTGGCCGTGACTTTCTTATCCGTCACGCCGCCGCGCGCGTTCTCCACGCCCTCGGGTGTGCCGCCGACTTCTGGGGTAATGAGCACATGCATGGTTCCGTCCGCGTCGTAAGCCATGAGCGTGGTATCGTCGATCTTGTTCGCGGGCACGAGATTCACGGAAATCTGTTTGCCGCTCTCCCAAAATGTCGCGTTCGGATCGTTCAGCACGTCTTCCGGGTTTTCGTAAACCGTACCGACACGGACAATGCCGTTTAGCTTCACGGGATTCGCCGCCACGAAGGCGTTGTAGGCCGTCAGGTCGTAGCCGGTAATGGACACCTGCGCGGAGGGCTTGAGCGTAGCTTTGGCGACCGGGGTTTCCTCGTAGGCGTCCACGTAGGCGGTGAAGGCTTTGAGCAGCGCCGATTTGTCCACGCTGGCGGCTTCCGCGTAGGAACTGACGAGGGCCTCGATCTCGTCCGGTTTCAGCGCGGAAATATCCACGCCCGCCGCTTCGAGATACTTGCCGACCATCGCCGTGATGTCCTCGGGCGTCAGCGCAGTGGTCAGCGCGCCGCCCTTCATTTCCTCATAGGCCAGCACAAAAGCGGTAATGCCTTCCGGTTTAAGGCCGGCGGTATCCACGCCTTCCTTTTCCAGATAATTCTGAATGTAGGCGGTGATCTCGTCGGGCTTGAGCGTGCTCATGTCCGCGCCCGCGTCCATCTCCCTATAGGCGCTGACCAGCGCCGTCACGTTCTCCGGCGTCAGCCCGGATACATCCGCGCCGCTGGTCGCCTCGGCGTAGGTCTGCACGTAGGCGATGATCCCTCGGGGCGTGAGCGCCAGCGTGGACGCGCCGCTATCCAGTTCCTGATAAGCCGCCACAAACGCCGTGATCGCGGAAGGTTTGAGCTTGGAAACATCCACGCCCGCGTTCTCCAGATAACCCTTGACGTAGGCGGTGATCTCATCGGGCTTGAGCGTCGAGATGTCCGCCTTGCCGTTCAGTTCCTTATAGGCGCTGACCAGCGCCGTCACGTTTTCGGGCGTCAGCCCGGATACGTCCGCGCCGCCCGTTTTCTCCTGATAGTCGTTTATGTAGGCAATGAGCCCCTCGGGTTTCAAACCCGCTTTGTCCGCGCTGCCTTGCTTTTCAACATAGGTGCTGACGATAGCGATCACGTCGGGTTTTGGCTTAACGGCGTTCGTGTCGGAATAGCGCTGCACCACCGCGTCGGTGGTGATGACGCCTGGATTGGCGGCGAATTCGTTCCAGCGCGCCTGCGCGCCGGTCATATCCAAATCGGTTGTGATCTTGAGGATTTCCTCCGGAAGCGATTCGCCAAACATCGTAGCTAAACCGGGCAGAACGGTATCCCGGTCTTTGAGAAATTGTTGAATCGCGGCGATCTGTTCCATTGTTCCGGAGAAATCCAACGCAGGAAGCATCTGCTGTACTTCGCCTTCGGTCATTCCACCGTCGATCAGCGATTGAATTTGCGTGAGCGTGGCGAGATATTCCGTCATCGCGCGCTCGTCCATGCCGGAGGCGAGCTTTTCCATCTCGGTCAGGATACCGGGCTTATCCGATTCACTGGCCGCACTGTACGCGCGCAGTTTCTGCGTCAATGCGTCTAAGTCCTTATCCGCCCGTTGGATTTCCGGCTGTTCCAGTACTGGTGTCACAACGCCCTTTAGGGTTTCGGCGTACTCCTCGGTCGCGGCCTTTCGGTCGGCGTTGTACTTGGCGTTGAGGTCGGAAAGCGCCTGTTCCTTTTCCGCGCCCTCGGCCATCAGTTGAATGAGCGCGTATTCCTTATCGTACTGCGCGTCGATCTGGGCGTTGACGGCTGCCATGCCCTGCGCGGCGGCGACCATGGCGTTCTGGTAGACGGATACGTCTGCGCCCTTCTGCCCACGCGCCTGCGCGCGCGCGACCTCGGCTTCGACTTTCTGCTTGATCGTCTCGAACCCATCCACATCGGCGGGCGCGAGGCGGTACTTGATCTCGATTTCCTCCCGCGCGTCGATCAGCGCTTGCAGCCGCACCTTATCCTTGTCGGTGAGGTTCTTGTTCTGGCGCTTCTTAAGCAGCGATTCGATTTCTTTGTCCATGCTGTCGAGCGTCTTCATATCCGCTTCGATCTGCGAACTGACCTCGGTTAATCCCGCTTGTTTCGCGGTTTCGTTCAGCCCGGACAATTCTTCCCGTGTGGACGCCGTAAGTGATTTAAACGATTCCGTCCATTTTCCGACGATCTCGTCGGTGTCCTTTTGTCCGTCCGACCAGGACGCCAGCACGCCCGCGATCCAAGTATCGGCGGATTCTTTGCTCCGCGCGAAGTCCTCGTCCGACATGCCGAAAAGCGACAGCCCCGCCTTCGAGAAGAACGTATCGGCGGCGTTGTCTTTCCACTTCTTCGCGGTCGCCGCCATGCCTTCCAGCGCCTCGCGGGACTCTTTCGCGCCGGAAGCGTAGTCGTAGAGTGCGTAGGCTCCGTAGATCAGCGCGGCCGACAGCGCCGCGACGCCCAGCTTCGAGGATAGCGCAACCTTGGCCAAGCCCTTGATCCCGCCGCCAGCGACGCTGACCTTGGCCGAGAATTTGCCCATGCTGGTGGCGAACTTCCCCATCGCGGCGGACGTCTTGCCGACCGCGCCGATGGTTTTTCCCAATACGAGGATTGCGGGGCCCGCCGCTGCCGCCATGCCCGCGAACTGGACGATGGCCCTGCGTTGTCCCTGTTCCATTTCCATAAAGGACGCGAGCAATTCGTTCGCGCGGGTGATCATGTCGCGGATCGTGGGATTGAGATCGTCTCCGATCTGCTGGCCGAAAAGCGCCGCCGTGTTCTTGAGGTTGGTAAGCTGGCTTGCCGTGGTGGCGTAACGCTTATTTGCCTCAATGGTCAGCGCGGAATTTTCCGTCCATGCCTTGTTCGCCGTTTTCTGCGTCTTACTAAACAGTTCATTGGCGTTGGTCGCGCGCAGCAGCGTATCCCGCAGCCGTACCTCCTTGATCCCGATGTCCTCGAGCGTCTTGATGGCCGATTCGCCTTCGTCGTCCAGCTTGGAGAGGCCGACGATAAAGGACTGGAAGGCCGCGGCGGGATCACTGTCCCACAGCGTCTTAAACGCCTTCGCGCTCATGCCGGAGACCTGGGCGAAATCATTGAGCGCTGCGCCACCGGTGGCTGAGGCTACCTCCATCTTGACCAGTGCCTTCGAGAACGCCGAGCCGCCCATCTGCGCCTCGATTCCGACCGACGACAGCGCCGTGGCAAAGCCCAGTATCTGCGATTCCGTCAGCCCCACCTGATGCCCCGCCGCCGCCAGGCGTTTGGACATCTCCATGATCTCGGATTCCGTGGTGGCGTAGTTGTTGCCCAGGTCCACCAACGCGCTGCCCAGATTCCCGAACTCCGACTGGCTCATGCCGGTGATGTTGGCGAACTTGGCAAGCGTGGACGCGGCGTCCTGCGCCACGATGTCGGTAGAATTGCCCAGATCGATCATGGTGTGCGTGAATTCTATCAGATGGCTGTTGGCAATGCCCAGCTGTCCCGCGACGGCCATGACCTCTGCAATGTCCGCACCGGAGGACGCCACCTGCGTGGACATCTCCTTGATGGAGCCGGACAGGGACGCGAACTCTTCCTCGGTCGCGTCCACGGTTTTCCTGACCGACGCGAACGCGGTTTCATAGTCGATGCTGGACTTGATCGCCGCCGTGCCCAGCGCCAGAATGGGCGTGGTCAGCGCCTTACTCATGCCGCGCCCGGCGGATACCATGGCTTTGGAAACCGTATCGCACTTTTTGGCAAACGCGGTTAGATACTCGCCCGCCTGCGTCCAGTGGGACTTCATGCGGTAGAGCTGTTCGGTGAGCTTGCGGATTTCGGCTTCGGTCGTCTTGACGGCGGCCTTTGCGTTATTGAGGTTGGTCGTGGCCGTGGAGATTGCGTCGGCGTTGTTTTGGAGCGTCTTGGCGCCCGCGACCAGCTGGCCTTCGAGCTTCTTGATTTCCGCGCCGAGATCTTTGTATTCCTGTTCCAGCGCGTCCAGCTCCGCCTTGGCCTGCTGCGTGCGCGCGTCGCCCTCGCCGACCGCCGTGTTCCACGCCTCGTACCGCGCGCGAGCAAGGCTGATGGACGACGGCAGCGCCGCATACTGCTGCTTCGCTTCCTCGAGCGCCTGCGTCATTTTCTCCTGACGCGCGTGGGAATCCACCAGCTTCTGATTGGCCGCGACCAGCGCGCGGGAATATTGTTCGACGGCTAGCTTCTGATTCGTCAGCTTCTGCCCGAGCATGGAGAGCTTCGCATCCGTCCCCTTGACAGACCCCTCGAACTTGTCGATCCCCGCACCAGCCAACGTGAAGGTGCTCTCTGCTTCCTTGATCTGCTTATTAATCGTGCGCAGATTCCGCGCAAAATTGTCGCTGTCCAGCGACAGCGCGACGACCAACTCGCGCAAGACTTCGCTCATGAAAAGTCACCTCCAAAATGCTTGACAGCCGATAGCATCCGTGCTATCATGTTCTTGGGTAGAGTACTGAACGAACGAGAGGATACCATGTATAGAATTGAGCTGTACGAGGATGTACACGGGTACAGCCAGATCGGAGAGTTCCTGGAGAATTTGGAAAAGCGAAGTATCCGCGTGAAGGACGCCCGCATACAATACCAACAAGTAGCTTTTCAGATTCAATTACTCTCCCAAAGCGGCTGTATGCGGCTTCCAAGCAACATCGCCAAGCATTTGAGCGATGGCATATGGGAATTAAGGCCAGGCAACAATCGCGTTCTGTTCTTCTGTTTTGAGAATGGCGCCTATGTACTATTGCACCAATTCGTCAAAAAAACGCAGAAGACGCCTGAACGAGAAATTGATAGAGCAAGATCGGAGCGGGCAGACTATTCGAAACGCATGAAGGAGGTAACGTAACATGAGGACATGGGAAGAGTATAAAGAGCGCGCAAAAGCGTCCAGTCCACAGGTCAAAGTTGACCTTGAACAGGCGGAGCAATTGGCTGGTATCGTTCATTCTCTGATAGAACGACGCACAGAGCTTGGCCTTTCGCAACGTCAATTGTCCGAGTTGTGCGGTCTTCCACAATCATCCGTTGCGCGGATAGAGACAATGAAAACGATACCCAATGTTGAAACGGTTCTGCGAATAACGCAGCCTCTTGGCTTAAGGCTTACTTTGGTTGATGAGGCAGTCAGTCAGGTTTGACAGCGAAGCCTATGTGTTAAGGCTTCACCGACGCCCACACCTGATCGATAAACCCGCGCTTCGGCGCGCGCTTTTCTTGCTCCCGCCCCGCGTCCCACGCCCGCAAAAGAAGAAAACCGACCATATCCATCTCGTCGATGTCCTTCATACGCCAGCCGCTTTTCATCAGGGCGTTGTAGGTGGCGTTGATATAATCCGGCAGCGTCAGGCAGGCGCATGTGTCTCCTTCAGAAGCGTCTCCGCCGCCTGTGTCGCCGGAATCGTAGGAAAAGCGTCCAACACCTCGGTGGTCTGGGTCTGCACAGCCATGATCGCCAGCGCAATGTCGTGGATCAGGCGATCCACGGGGTAATGGTCGTACATGTCGTCCGGGGTGAACTGATTGCCGAACAGAATACAGAACCATTTGACCAGCACGTCCAGCGCCTCGGGGATCGTGAGTTTCTCGCTCGAGACGTCTTTCCCATCCGTGGCGTCGCCCGCCAGCTTGACCAGTTTCGCGTACATCTTGCTAGCCGGGCCCATCTCGCGCAGCGCGCGCCCGGAGATATAGTCAACGGTATACTTCTTATCGCCCAGCGTACAGGTGATCATGAAATCGCCTCCAATCACATACGTCGCAGAAGAAACGCCGCCGCGCAGAGGACTCCGCGCGGCGGCGTCATGGTTACGGGGTAGTCGTAAAGGTCGGCTCGTAGACAGCCGTGAGGAACGCCCCCGCGTCCGCGGCGTCAAAGCCATTCTCGCCCTCGTCGGCCACCACCTGATACAGACCGTCGTGGGTGCGCTTGATGGCCGTCCACTCGACTTCGCCGGTCTGTCGGTTGATGGTCGCGCCTTCCTTGGTGGCGTAGTTCTCGGTGACGGGCTTGGCGCGCACCTTGAAAAGCCAGATATAGCGGAACTTGCCGTTGCTCTTTTCGCTCTTGAAGCCCACGGCAAAGTACGGCGGCGTATCGCCCGCCTTCCTGACAAGCACGCCACCTAAGTCGATCTGGTTGCCGAAGATCATCTCCTGCACGGCGAGGGGAATGTCGGCCATCTTGGTCTTGAAAGACAGTTCTGGGTCGGGGTAAATCACCGAAAATTCCACGTCATCCGCAAATTGCACCGCTGGATCGGCGTTTTCCGGCGTAACGGACGCCTCGATAGCGCCCGCGACGAGTTGCAGCGCGCCGTAGGTGTGCGCGGATTCGGTGTCCGCCGTGAGCGGCGCGACGACCACGTTTTTGAGGCCGACCGTGCTGGCCACGGCCGGGGAAGCGGTAGGATCGGGCATAGGTGTTTCCTCCTGTGTTATTGATAAAAAGTAGGCCGTATGCGCTTAGACTTGGTCAAGCGCGTCCCGAAGAACGTTCTTGATTTCCTCGAAAGCTGTGTCAGACTGGGTATCGAAGGCGGGACGAACGAACGGGTGCGCGGGCGCGGGCGCGGGGCCTCCGTGCCCGAATTCGAGGGGATTCGAGAAATATGCGGCGTTGTCCTGGTGGTGGACGCCTATCGTTATTCGCTTGCCCTTCGCGCCGCCCTTGATGTTTCCGGTATGGATGGAGCCGTACAGTTCGCCCGTGATGACCTTGGGGTCGCTAGACACATTGTGAAGCATCTGCTCCTCGATGGGCTTCGCGCCCGCTTTGAGCGCCTTGTTGACGGCGGGGCCGTTCTCCAGCGCCGCCGCCATGTTGAGCAGGTCGTTTTCCAGATCGTTAAAGCCACGCAGATCAAGTCCCATGAGCGACATCCTCCCGCAGACACCACGTCCATTGCACGGTGTACTGCTTAGTGGCGGTATCGTAGCCGGGTTGGTTGTAACCCTTATCCGATTCCTCCACCATGGAAAATCCCGCCGCGTACATCGCCTGTCGCACCCGCATGGCGCTATCTGTTGGATCGGTATTGCTCCAAAGATTGAGGTACACATGCGTTCGATACGACGTAACGAGATCGTCCTGATATGACGCCTCCGTGGTCGTGGTCGAGTAGATGAGGTACTGCGAAGGCGGGTTCGGATCGTTGGACGTGGCACGCCAGATACCGACGTAGGCGGGAATGCCCAAGTGCTGCAAAGCCGATTGAACTTGCCTCATCCGCTGACCCCCTTCGAGATGGACGCCTTCAGACCCAGGTACGCGCGCCGAAACGAATATTCGCCCATCGTGGTGATGAACCATTTTTCGCGC
This sequence comes from Clostridia bacterium, assembly GCA_036645575.1. Lineage (GTDB taxonomy): Bacteria > Bacillota > Clostridia > Christensenellales > Aristaeellaceae > JAVXNW01. The sequence goes on from JAVXNW010000038.1 coordinate 19,001, forward strand.
TGGAAGCGCACCCACATGCCGGGCTTCACGTCGCTCCGATACCGAATCGTGAAGTTGATCACAGCCTCTGTGTTCTTTACATCCGCGGCACGGTAGTTCTGGTTGCCCGCATCGACGGCGGCTGCCCAGACGCGACAGATAACCACATCGGTCGGATCAGGGTAGCCGCTTGCGTTGATATTGTTGCGTGTGTATCCGATCTCGACCAGATGGCGCAGGTCGCCCGGATGGGGCGAGGACTCGAAGTTCTTATAACCGCGCACGAAGCGTCACCCCCTGTGGCTTGCGTTGAGCCTGTGGATAAATCCCATGCCTGTGGATTGCTGTTGAAGATTTGTGGATAATTCGGCGTCGCCTCTTGGGATAGCCCTGTTTCAGAACATCTTATCCACAGCGCGGTGCGGGTATAGCAGGTTCTCAAATGCGATTCGCATCGCCAGATACATCTGCTTGTCGGGATTGTCCCGGTTCTCATAGTAGTGCGCGCACATGAGCAGCACCGCCAATCGTACCGGCTCCGGCACGGGATCCGTAAAAGTCACGCGGCAGAAGTCCTCGGCGGCGGCCTGCCCTTGCCGGATCAGCGATTCCAGATAGACGTCCTCGTCGTTATGCTGCACGCGCAGATGCGTCTTTAGCTCCGCGAGGGTGATAACCATCAGGTTCCGCCGCCCTCGGCAGGCGTGTCGGCGGTCATGAGACGGGCGGTCTTGAGCGCGCCCAGCAGCGAATTGAAGTCCTCTTTGAGCGTCGCGATGGTGGTCGCCTCGCTCGATGCCTGATTGGGCATGACGGTGAAATCACTTCCGGAGCTCTCGAACAGCCCCTCGCCGCCCTCCACCGTCGCGCCGGGTAGGAATGTCAGTTTGCCCCCGATCACGGTTTCGTTGCCGCCGTGGGCGGTGTAGTTTTTGCAGTTATACATATGCTTCCTCCATTCATCGGGATGGGAGGACGGACGCGCCCCCTCCCACATAAATCAGGTCGCCTTCATCTTGAGACACTTCATGGCCTCGCGCAGCACCAGACGACCGTCCACGCGCTGCGTGACCTTGAACCCGATCTGATCCGAGCTCGCGTACAGCTCGTTCAAGCGCTGCAGCGACCTGCCCTCGCGGTCAGCCAGCCAGTAAAAGCCCATGTCGCCGTAGAGGATCGCCTTGTTCCCAGCGGTCGGCAGCGGCATGAAGTTGCTGGTCAGCACGCGCTGGTTGAGCAGCGTGTCGGGCTGACCGTAGAGCAGGCCCGGCTGCCAGAGGTAGTTTCCGTTTCCGTCCTTCAATTTGCGGATGAGCTTCACGACCGCGTCGTTCATGACGAACACGGCCTTGCGGCGATAGCTCGCCTTGAGGCTGTGCTGCAGATCGATCAGTTCATCCGCGGTCAGCGCGGCCACGGCGGCGGCGGTCACGCCGGTCTCCGCGCCCAGCGTGTCGTGCAGAAGGCCGGTGGGCTTGTGGCTGCCGTCGCCGGAGAGAATGGCTTCTTCCTCGGCCGCGCCGACGCGGCGGGCGAACTCGCCGGTGATGTAGGCTGCGAGATCAAAGGCGCTGTCGTGCAGCAGTTCCTCGGAAACGCGGATCATGCTGGCGACCTTGTGCGCGGAGAGCGAAATCTGACCGAAGGCGTCATCGGATTCGGTGATTGCCGCTTCCTCCTCCGTCCACGAGGCGCTGCCCTTGCTGGTCACAATGGGGATTTTGCGGTCGCCGGAGGACGTCGTGATCACATGCACGATGCCGCGCATGATGTTTTCCTCCTCCAGAGCCTGCACCAGCGTGTGCTCGAACTCGTCCGGGACGGTATAACCGCCCTCGGAGAGCGTGCCGATCTGCAGGGCGTTGCGCACGTCGTAGTTGGCGCGGTCGCGCAGGTATTTCCAGAACGCGTCGTTGTAGGCGGCGCTGGCGCGGCCGGTCTTGTCGTTAGGGACGCCGCTATCGGGTTTGCCAGCCAGCGGCGCGCGGGTGGCGTCGTTCATCTCGCGTTCCAGTTCCTGCGCACGTTCCTCGCGCTCGATGGCGTGGCCGAGATCGACGACCTCCTGCTCCATGCGCTCGTACTCGGCGGTGTCCTCGGCGCTCATGACGCCGTTCTCGCCTGTGTGCGTGTCCAGATACGCCTTGGCCTTGTCCCAGCTTTCCCCGCGCTTCGCGCGCATGTCCAGAATCTTGCTCATAAAATCCTCCTGTTTTATCGCCGCGTGGGCATGATTAAGCCCAGCCGCTTTTGCAGCTGGGCGACGGGCGTGCCGGGCGTTTCCGGCGGTATGGTCGTTGTGGATGTGCCGGAATCCTCCGGCGGGTCGGGTTCGACGGCGTTACCGGGATCCTCCGGCGGGTCGGGTTCGACGGCGTTACCGGGATCCTCCGGCGGTTTAGGTTGTGCCGTTCCGTCCGGCGTATTGAGCCTCTGTGCCTGTCCGCTAACAGACGGTACAGAAGATGGTTGATCATCGCCCGTATGGGTCGGGCGGGACGGCTGATGTCGGTCAAGCCATGCCTGCACCTTGGCCTTGGCTTCCTTGATATCCACGCAACGGGGTGCGGCGCTGTCGGTCAGCGTCAGTGCAGATTCATCCTCAGTGATTCCGTCAATGAACCCTGCATCCAGCGCCGCCTGCGCGTCCATCCATGTGGTCGCGGTCATCAGCGCGGCAATCTCGTCGCGAGGCTTTTTGCAGCGCTTGCCGTAGACGTTGAGGATGGATTCCTTGCATGCCCGCAAAAGATTGATCGCCTCGTTCATATCGCGCTCGCTCCCAAACGCGATGGTGCTGGGATCGTGGATCATAAAAAGACTGCCCGGCGTCATTTCCAGCTTGTCCGCCGCCATGGCCAAGACCGTTCCCGCCGACGCCGCCGTGCCGGAAACCGTGATATGGACATTTCCGGGGTAAGCGCGGATATCGTCGTACATCCGCGTGGCGGCGTTGCACGAGCCACCGTAGCTGTTCAGGCGAATATGCACGCCGTCGCGGTTTTGGTTCTCGGAGCCATACAAGCTTTCATGCAGACTTTCCGGCGTGATCTCATCGCCATACCAGACCTCGTCGTCGATATAGCCGTTCAGGTTGATTTCTCTCAAGCTCTGTCCTCCCCTCCGCTCGCCCAGGCAATGCCCGCGAGCACGAAATATACGCAGTTGGCGCAGACGCTATTGCCGAACGCCTTGTATTCGGCGGCATCCGTGCGCGGGTTGCTCAGCCAGCGAACGAGGCTGTTCCGACTGCGGGGCTTTGCGGTTCTGCCTTGCGCCTTTTGCCACGCAAGGAAAACGTCCGTCCAGTACGCGATTTCTTCGTCGGTCGGATTCTCCTTGCCAAGGTTCTCCGTCCAGCCATCCGGGTACCCTTGGAGCCTACAGCATTCAATGGGCAGGAGCCTGCGGACGATATACTTGCGCGGGGGCTTGCCTGGGGTCAGCACGGCTTGCCTGTCGTGCAACCAGTCAAGGGCGTTACGCTGCTTTTTCATGCTGATCTGGTTAAGTTGTCCGTTGCCTACGCACAGAGCGGTGTAATCGGAAATCGTCCGCTGATGATCGCCCGTCAGCGTGGGCGCGACCGTGCCGTCGCCGTTGCCGCGCGCGTCGTAGACTACGGGGTTGACGCAGTTGAGGCTCTGCCCGCCGTTGGGTTTGGCCTGAAGCGTTCCGCTGACATCCTTACTCAGCGCGCCGTTTCGACAGTCGGCGGCATACGCGAGAGCGGGTCTGTCGATGGTGTTGAGCGTGTACATCGCTCGATCGTTCCAGCCCCTGCCGTTGCATCCCGCCGTTTCTGCGCGGTCGATTCCGTTGCCCTGCAAGGCGTACACCACGTCGGGCACGGTATTGCCCCCGGACGGCGCGGACTTGAGCGTCGGCGCGACCGCCTCGCTGTACCCGATGCCCCGCGCCTTTTCGCCCTGCCCGCCCATAAACAATGCTAAGAAGGGTTGACCTCGGTCAATACAGGGCGAACTGTCCGCGCGGGCGCACAGAGGAGGCGTGACGGTCGGATAGACGACGCCGTGCGAAGGGCTACCCGGATGCAGTTCGCCGTCCGCCCTCAGGCATCCAAATCCTGGCATCCAGTAGCCGATCCCGGATTCGTTCCACACGCGATCGCTTCTTCCAGCGCTTCCCGGAGGATCGGCGGCAGCGCTTTCCCGCGCCTCTTCGCCCGGTTGATGATCCCCTGACACGCCTTCGGACTCAAATAGTACCTTTCCGGCGCATTGACCGTCAAAATCGACGACAAGGAAGATTCTGCGCCGTCTCTGGGGGACTCCGAAGTGTTGCGCGTCCAAGATGCGCCAGGCGAGGGCGTAATGATCGCCCACGATCTCTCCCGCAGGCAGCCATTTCCCGTTATCCGGCAGAGGAATAACTGCGCCGGGGTCTTTGACGCGCGCGAGGCTTTCGAGGACTTGACGGAAGTCGTCCCCGCCGGCCGAGGACAGGGCGCCCGGCACGTTTTCCCAGACGCCCCATTGGGGGTATTCTCCATTGGTCTTTTTCCTCATTTCCGAGATTATGCGCACCGCCTCGAAAAAGGGGCTGTGACACTAAGCCGAAAGAAAAACCGAGCCGCGAGCTTGCGAAAGCAAGACAAGGGGCTCGGTTTCT
>JAVXNW010000039.1:0-23310 GCA_036645575.1 Clostridia bacterium
GCCCCGCCCCCGCGCCGCGGGGGGGGGGCGGGGGGGGGGGGGGGGGGGGCCCCCCCCCCCCCCCCCCCCCCCGCCGGCGGCACGTCTCCCTTACTATACTTCCCGCCTCCCGGTTCCCCCCGCCTCCTCCTCGCCGTTCCCTATATTATCTTCCCGCCTCCCGGTTCCCCCCGCCTCCTCCTCGCCCCCCTGCCTCCACTCTATGCGCGGTGCGTTACTGGAATGCTTTTACGATGATGTCGGCGATGGCGAAGTCGGTGGGGAAATAGGCAGCGAGCTGGGACTGTGCGACGATCTGATTGAGCACGGTCAAGTTGACGACGGACAGGGCCATAGGCACAACGGAGAGCAGCAGCGCGACGATTACGCCGCCGCGCACCAGTCCAAACGCGCCGCCGAGCAGCCAATCGAAGTGCTTGAGCAGCGGAAAGTGGAACACGTTGTTGAACAGGTTCACAAGCAGCAGCACGAGCAGGTATGCGATGGCAAACAGCAGCAAAAAGGCGATCACGTTGATCACCGCGACGAGGATGGTCTGGTTGAGGTAGTCGCCCAGCGTGCCAAAGTCGAGCGAGGAGAACACCTGTCGATCGACGTTGGACTGAAAGGTGGTCAAAATGGCATTGGGCAGCGTCTTGAGTTCCGCGACCGCCTGCGTGAGCAGCCCGCTCTGCGACGCGCCGACGACGGACTGTTCAGCGAGCCCCACGGTCTTAAACATCGATGGCGCGTCCAAGTAATACGTGAGCACGTTCATCAGGCTGGCATTTGACTGAACCGCGGCGGACAATTGCGGATAGAGCGTCTGCGCGCCGAAAAAGGCGGCGACAAACCCCACCGTCGTAAGCCCCGATGATAAAAACCCCTTGTACATGCCCGAGATCAGCGAGATCCCCAGCACGACCAGTATGACGACATCGACAATGTTAAACGTCATGCTTTCCCTCCGTTCCATTTGTTTGTTGCGCGCGCGTCAGGCGCTCGCACAGATCTTTCAAGCGACCGCCATCAAGGCATGGGAATCAGCGAAACCGTGCCGCCAGAGGCCACAACGGCGGTCTTGTTGGACGTAATGCCCAGCACGTTCTCCACGTAGATCGGCAGTACATAGGTGTCAGGCGTGGTTTTGCCCAGCCCCGCCACCATGACGTATTGGTTGGTGTAGGCGTAGACCGTGTCCGAAAGCGCCAGCACCTGCATCGCGGGGTAAGGCAGATGCAGCGGTTGGTCGATCTGGCCTCGGATCATGCGCAGATCGCTGATCGCGGTCGCGCCGTCCGACTGCTCCGTGGGCACAAACACCATCATTGGGTTGGCCGCGCTGTCGTCAATCGCCATCAGGTACCAGCCGTACACCAAGAGCCGATTGTCCGTAAGCTCCTTGCCGTCGGAATAATTGTAGTCCTTGATGTGCGTCGTGCCCACCGCGCGGATCTTGCTCGACTGAAAGACCACCTCATAGAGAACTTGCTGGCTGTCTGAGATCGCGCCCACCTGCGTCTTGCCCGGGCGATAGGTGCTGATCGAACACATCGGCACCGTGCCCTCGGTGTTGAGCGACATCACCCACAACCGCGCGTCGTTGTTGAAAAAGCCAAAGTCCAGCACCGTCTGGTTTTTGAGCAGGATGTTGTCTACCCGCCGCCCGCTCGCGTCCAGAATCAACATGCTGCTGTTGTGCTCCGTGCCCGTCTGCACGGCGTAATAAATCGTGCCCGCGTGCGCCGCCAGCACGGGCTCCTCGACGTTGCCGCTAAACAGCGTCTTCCCATCCGTCCGCGACAGAATCGAAAGCGTGCTGCCCGACCACACCGACACGCCGCCCGTGTCCACCGAAAACCCCGCGTTGGTGCCCGCCGCGTAGTTCCAGATCTGCCTGCCCCGGCTGTCCAGCGCGTGCAGCGACTGGTTGTCATAATACAGAATGCCTTCGCCCAATATCGCCAGTGGCTGGTTTGCGTAGGCCGGCGTCGCATACACCGTGCGCAGCGCGTTTGAATTGCGGTTCACAATGCCCCGCGCCACCCAAACCGCGCCCCCGCTCAGCAGCACCACAACCAGCAACACGAGCAGCCATCGAATGGGCGACCGTCGTTGTTTGTTCATCAGCGTCCCCCTAAAAGTATCGCCTCGCAAGCGGCAAGGTATATCATTTTTAAGCCCCCCTTGCCAGGAATCAGCATTCCTATTATAATGGATACGTGAGTCAGTTGCAATGGTTAAGTTTGCATAATTCTTAGAATGGAGGCAATGGCCATGTTAATTCGTTCGAATAAACTCTTTGACGGGCGCGTGCTTCGCCCCAATACCGATGTGCGAATCGAGGACGGCCGAATCTGCGAATTGGGCGAGGCGATCGCGCCGCGCGCGGACGAACCGGTGCTGGACGCGCGCGGCGGCCTGCTCTCCCCCGGTTTTATCGACCTGCACATCCACGGCATCCATGGAAGCGACACCATGCAGGCCGGGGACGCGGTGCGCAAGATGGCCGCGTGGCTGCCCCGGCACGGCGTGACCGCCTTTGCCCCCACCACCATGGCCGCCTCGCTTGCCGATACCAAGGCGGCCCTTGCCTGCGTGGCCGACGCGATCGACCATGCGCCGGGCGCGCGCGTGCTGGGCTGTCACCTCGAAGGGCCGTTCCTGAACCCGGCGCGCAAGGGCGCGCAGCCAGGCCCCTTCATGCTGCCGCCCACGCGGGCGAATTACGACGCGATCGTAGGCACCCACGCGGGCGCGGTAAAACTTTTGACGCTCGCCCCCGAAATCCCGGGCGCGGAGGTGCTCATTCGCGCGCTCGCGGGGCACGTCTATCTGGCGGCGGGGCACACCGACGCCACCTATGAGCAGCTCGCGCAGGCGGTTAACTGGGGCATCAGCCAAGTAACCCATCTATTTAATGGCATGAATCCGCTCAACCATCGCGCGCCGGGCGTGCCGGGCGCGGCGCTCACCCTGCCCGCGCTGCGCGTTCAGCTGATCGCCGACCTCATGCACCTACATCCGGCGACGCTTCAACTCGCTTGGCGCGCCAAGGGCCCGGACGGGTGCATCCTGATCACCGACGCCATGGAGGCGACCGACCTGCCCGACGGCGAGTACAGATTGGGCGCAAACCGCGTCTTTGTCGAGGGCGGCGCGGCGCGGCTCAAGGAGGGCAACCTCGCCGGCAGCACGCTGACGATGGAGCGCGCGGTGCGCAACATGTACGAAAGCGTCGGCGTTCCGCTCGAGGAGGCGCTGCGCATGGCGACCGCGAACCCGGCAGCCGCCATCGGAAGAAAAGACCTGGGCGTGATCGCGCCCGGCGCGCGCGCCGACATCACGCTGCTGGACGAGCAACTGCGCGTCGTCTGGACAATGGTCGGCGGCGATGAGGTGTACAGCTGTCGCTAGGAATTGTTTCACGTGAAACAAAATGAAGCGGGGAGGGCGATTGTTTCACGTGAAACAAAGTGCGGGGAGGAGAGACGATTGTTTCACGTGAAACAATGTGAAGCCGGAGAGACGATTGTTTCACGTGAAACAATGTGAGACGCGCCGCTGAGATGCCCTGAGGGGAGGTGGCACCCGCAGGTGACGGAAGGGTGGGGTTCGGGGGTGCGAAGAACGCGAGACAGAACGCGAGGAAGACCGCGAAAAAAACCGCGAGATCGCCCGAATACGGTCGGGCGATCTCTTGAGATAGTTATGAGCGTTCTAGCGCTGCGACCATTCCTGCGGCTGCGCCGGACGGTTTACCTCGCCCATCGGCTCCGGGGTTCGGGGGATTTTGCCGATGGGCGAGGAGGGACGGGGGACGTGCCTCCGGCGGCCGGGGCGCTGCCCCTGGACCCCGCCAAGGAAGGTCCTTGGATGCCAGTCGCGCCTGCGGGCGCAGGAGGAGGCGGGGCAGCGGGGGAGGCGGGCGCGAGAGAGGCGGGCGCGTCGTGCGCGGGGGGGGGAGGCGCTACCCTTAGATTACGGCGCAAGGCACAGGCGCGGATTGGGCAATGCCCGCTCCTCACCTGCGCCTCGCCGCATGGTTCGCATAACGCACGCGCTACACCGCTGTGTCACGCTTCGCAATCATTTCCTTTACCTTCATCAGCCGCGTGAGCGAGCTGCGCTCGTTCTCGTCTAGCTTCATCGTGATGTAACGTATCGTCTCCTTGAAGTCCGGGATCATCACGTACTCGAGCGCGTTCACTCGACGACGCGTCTTCTCGATCTCGTCGGCTAGCATGTTGCACGTCTTCTCGATCTCCGCTAGCTTGATCATCTCCGGCAGTACCTGCGCTAGCCCCGCTATCGCACCGTCTAGCTGCGAGGACGTCTGCGCTAGGCCGTAACTCAACACCGTCTCGCTCAGGCTCGCTTGATCGACCTCGATCGCAGGCACCTCAACAGACATGATGTTCCTGCGCCCAATCGTGATGTCCACCGTGCGCGCTGGATATAAAACCGCTTCCTCCAGCGCCTCTGGCTCCATCACGCCCGCACACAGCGCAAACTCGGCCAGCGCCGCGGAAAGCGCGCCTTCCACTTGCTCGCGCAATTTCGCGTTCTCCCGCACCAGCAACACAAATCGCCGCATCATCTCGTCGCGCTTGTCCTTGAGCAGCTTGTGCCCGCGCGTCGCCGTCTTGAGCCTGCGCTTGAGCGTGGTCAGCTCCATGCGCGTAGGGTTGACGTTCATCAGCGCCATGGCTATTCCTCCTTGGGCAGATACTTGTCCAGCATGTCGTCGCGAATGCGCTTGTGCTCGCTGCGCGGAAGCATCGAAAGCAGCTTCCACCCCAGATCCAGCGTCTCCTCAATCGAGCGGTTCGTGTTGTAACCCTGCGCCACGTACTGCTTTTCAAAGGCGTCGGCGAACTTGGCGTATTTCTTGTCAAGCTCCGACAGCGCCGCGTCGCCCAATATGACCGCCAATTCCTTGGCGTCCTTGCCGCGCGAGTAGGCGCTAAAGAGCTGGTTCATCGTCGGCGCGTGATCCTCGCGCGTCTTGCCCTTGCCTATTCCCTTGTCCTTCAGTCGCGAAAGGCTGGGCAGCACGTCAATCGGCGGCTGAAGCCCCTTCCTATGCAACTCGCGGCTCAATATGATCTGCCCCTCCGTGATGTAGCCGGTCAGATCGGGAATCGGGTGGGTCTTGTCGTCCTCTGGCATCGTCAGAATCGGGATCTGCGTGACCGAACCCTTCTTGCCCTGAATGCGGCCCGCGCGCTCGTACATCGACGCAAGGTCGGTGTACAGGTATCCGGGATAGCCGCGCCGGCCCGGAACTTCCTTGCGCGCGGCCGAAACCTCGCGCAGCGCCTCCGCGTAGTTCGTGATGTCGGTCAAAATGACCAGCACGTGCATGTCCTTTTCAAACGCTAGGTACTCCGCCGCCGTCAGCGCCATGCGCGGCGTGGCAATGCGCTCAATCGCCGGGTCGTTGGCTAGGTTCATGAACAGCACCGCGCGGTCAATGGCGCCCGTGCGCTTAAAGTCGCTGATGAAGAAGTCCGCCTCTTCAAACGTGATGCCGATCGCGCCAAATACCACGGCAAAGTTTTCTGATCCGCTCAGCACCTTCGCCTGACGCGCTATCTGCGCCGCAAGCTGCGCGTGCGGAAGGCCTGATCCTGAAAACACCGGCAGCTTCTGCCCACGCACCAGCGTGTTGAGCCCGTCAATGGCCGATATGCCGGTCTGGATAAATTCGTCCGGATAGTCGCGCGCCGCCGGGTTGATCGGCGATCCGTTCATGTCAAGGCGCATCTCCGGGATGATCTCGGGGCCGCCGTCGCGCGGGCGACCTAGTCCGTCAAATACGCGACCCATCATGTCCATCGAAACCGACAGCTCAATCGAGCGGCCTAGAAAGCGCGCCTTCGCCGTGTCGATCTTGAGGCCTTGGCTCGACTCAAACAACTGCAACATCGCGCGGTCGCCGTCTACCTCGAGCACGCGCCCGCTTCGAATTTCGCCGTTCGCCTGCTCAATCTCGACCAGCTCGGAGTACTTGACGCCGCTCACACCCTCGACCAGCATCAAGGGTCCAACCACCTCGCGGATGGTAGAATATTCCTTCAGCATCTTACAGTTCTCCTTCCGTCAACTGGGACATCTGGTCAGACAGTTCCGCTTCGATCTTGTCAAACTGAGCCAGCTCGTCCTCGGGAATGTACTTTGCGCGGCCGATGCGCTCGCGCACCTTGAGCGCAATGACCTTGGAGAACTCCGCGCCGCGCTCAAGCGTCTTCTGCCCCTTTTCCTGATACGCCAGGATCAGCGACAGCATCCGGTACTGCTTGTTAAGCGACGTGTACGTGTCCACCTCGTCAAAGGCGTTTTGATGCAGGTAGTCCTCGCGCAGCATTCGCGCGACCTCAAGGGTCAGCCGATCCTTAAAGCTGAGCGCGTCTACGCCGACCAGGCGCACAATTTCGTCCAGCTCCGCCTCTTCCTGAAGCAGCAGCATCGCCTGCCCGCGCTTGTCGTTCCAGTCCGGCGCGACATAGTCGCTGAACCAGTCCTCCATCCGGTCTAGGTACAGCGAGTAGCTCTGCAGCCAGTCGATCGCGGGGAAATGGCGCTTGTACGCAAGCTGCGCGCTCAGTCCCCAGAACACCTTGACGATGCGCAGCGTCGCCTGCGAGACCGGCTCGGAAATGTCGCCGCCCGGCGGGGAAACCGCGCCGATCGCCGAAATCGCGCCGGTGCGCCCGTCGCCGCCCAGGCACTTGACCCAGCCCGCGCGCTCGTAAAACTCCGCGATGCGGCTGGACAGGTAGGCGGGATAGCCTTCCTCGCCCGGCATTTCCTCTAAGCGCCCCGACATCTCGCGCAGCGCCTCCGCCCAGCGGGAGGTGGAGTCCGCCATGATGGCGACCTTATAGCCCATGTCGCGGTAGTATTCCGCAATCGTGATGCCCGTGTAGATCGACGCCTCGCGCGCCGCGACCGGCATGTCCGACGTGTTCGCGATCAGCACCGTGCGCTTCATCAGCGTCTCCCCGGTGCGCGGGTCGTGAAGCTCCGGAAACTCCATCAACACGTCGGTCATCTCGTTGCCGCGCTCGCCGCAGCCCACATAGACGATGATGTCCGCGTCCGCCCACTTGGCCAGCTGGTGCTGGACGACGGTCTTGCCGCTTCCAAACGGGCCGGGTACCGCCGCGACGCCGCCGCGCGCGATCGGGAAAAACGTGTCGATGACGCGCTGCCCGGTCACCATGGGCTCGCTCGGCGCGATCTTCTCGACGTAGGGACGCCCCCTGCGCACCGGCCACTTCTGCAGCATCGACAGTTCCTTGACTTCGCCGTTTGCCAGGCGCAATTTGCAGATCGTGTCCTCCAGCTTGGCGTTTCCGTCCGCGATCCACTCGATCGTGCCCTCGGTCTTGGGCGGCACCATGATCTTGTGAACCACCACCGTGGTCTCCTGCACCGTGCCCAGCACGTCGCCCGCGGATACGCGCTCGCCCTTTTTCTTGACCGGCTTAAACCCCCACACCTTGTCGCGCGAGAGCGCCTGTACGTCCACGCCGCGCGTGATGCGGTCGCCCGACACCTTGCGGATGGCGGTCAACGGGCGCTGAATGCCGTCAAATATGGACTCGATCAGCCCGGGCCCCAGTTCTACCGACAGCGGCGCGCCGGTCGTGTAGACCGGTTCGCCCGGGCCAATGCCCGCCGTCTCTTCGTATACCTGAATCGATGCGCGATCGCCGCGCAACTCGATGATTTCGCCGATCAGCTTTGCCTCCGAGACGCGCACCACGTCATACATCGTGGCGTCGCCCATATGATCCGCGACGATCAAAGGCCCTGCGACCTTTGTGATGATTCCCTGCCGCATCCCGTCAACCCTCTTCCTTAAACAATATATCGGCGCCGATCGCCTTTTCGACGTTCGCGCGCACCTTGCGCATCCCTGACCCGGTCGAGCCCGTGGCGCCCGGGATCGGTATGATCGCGGGGAGCGCCTGCGTCTTGTAGCGCTCAATCGTCTCGCCGATTTGATCGGCCAGCTCCTCGGTAATAAAGATCACCGCGCAACCCGCCTGCGCCAGCTCAAACACCGTGCGGGAGGCTTCCTCCGCCGTATCAACCGGCGCAACGTCCAGCCCCAGCGCCTTGAACGCCAGCACCGTATCGCGGGAACCGACCGCCGCAATCTTCTGCATGTTGGCTTCCCTCCTAATACAGCGCCCTCAGGCGCTCCATAATCCGCTCGCTCTTGACCCCGGTCGTCTTGGCCGCCGCCAACAGCCGCACCGCCATCGCCTCGCGCGAACGCGCAAGCAGGTAGCCAATGAGCGGCAGAACGCTCGTCGGCTCGTACCGGTGCGGGCGCAAAAGCCCCAGCAGGTAGTCGTCCGTCGCGCGCTCAATCGCGCCCACGTCAAGCGCCTTGACCGACGGGGCCAATTGATCCGCGTAGGGGCGCAGCCTGATCAGGTCCCACGCGCGCTCCGGCTCATCCGCCACCCGTTGCACCTTGTCAAGGGGAATGATCCCGCCTTCGACAAACAGCGCCCCGGCAAACTGGCCGCCGCGCCCCATCGCATGGGCGCGCAGCGCAATGGTCAGGTTGATCAGCTCCACTTTGCAGGTGAAATACTGCCGCACGACCTTTTCGCTGGTTCCCGAAATCCGGCGCGCGATATAGCGATACATCGCCTTGTCAATCTCGCTGTCCACAAATAGCGGGTCGAGCTTCACCGAAGCCTGCTTCTCGATTTCTTCCATCGCGCCTTTGAACTCCGGCGGCAACTCGCGATAGTCGTTCTCATCCACCGCTCGGCGCAATTTCTCCGCGTTCAATATGCCAAGTTCGCTCGTCGCGACCGTCCCGCCCAGCGCCTTCATCTTGTACAGCGCCTTGAGGTTGAGCGCGTCATACCCGATCAGAAAGCAGTCGGTCAACGCCTCGTCGCTCGAGCACTCCCGAACCGTGGCGCACGCCTCCCGCATGTGGGCCGCGCACAAATTGTCGATGTCCTGCCGGGTCTTGGCCTCGCCCCAATTGAGTTCGCCAAGCGATCGCGCCAGCTCCCCGATGCTCCCGCAACCCGCCAGCCGTTCCAGCTGGGCGCGACCGATGAGCGTGCCCTCCAGCACGCGCACGCGGCCAACCGCATAGGCCGCACTACGCCCTTGCATGTCGATCACCTCGCTTCATCACTTAAACAACACCGCCGCAACCTCGGCCTCGAGCGAGGCGCGATACTGGCCCAGCACCGCCTGAAAGGCGCAGTTGATCTCCATGCCGCCCTTTTTGAGCACAAACCCGCCGCCCAGCGGACGCGTTTCGCCCGCTAACGTCACATTCGCCTTGCCCGCCTTCTCAAGCGCCGCCCGAAGCGCGCCAAGGAACGCGCCGTCGTACAGCGCCGCCTCTTCGCCGCTCACGATGAGCGCTTCGCCGCCCTGGGCGCTTGACACGATCAGCTTTTGCAGGTAGGCGCGCTTTTGCGTGTCCGGCATCTTGCGCATCCGCTCAAGCGCGTTTAAAAACGCCTGCTCGATGACCTCGCGCTTGACAGACAGCATCGCCTTTTTTTGATCCAGCTCCGCCATGCGCAGCATGCGGTCGCGCACTTCCACCGCTTGGCGGTCGGCCTGCTTCTGGCTTTCCCTTTTCTTCACCGCCGCGGCCGCATCGGCATCCGCCTGAATGCGCGCCGCCTTTTCCCGAGCCTCTAGGAGCGTCTGCGCCGCCTGAGCGCGCGCGTCCTCGAGGATCTTATTTGTGATAGCTTCAGCGTTCACGCCCCGGTCCCTCCTTGTATGTTGATTATACCGCGAACCACACGATCAGGAAGGAGGCAAGCAGCGCAAGCACTGCGTAGGTCTCGACCATAACCGTCATCGAAATGCCCTGGCCGCTCGACTCGGGGCGCTTGCCCAGCAGGCCGATGGCCGCGGCCGCGACGCGGCCCTGATAGATGGCGGAGAACAGGCCGACAATGCCCACCGGCAGGCAGCCCGCCATGATGATGATGCCCTGCTCGATCGATACCGCGTTCCACATGCCCAGTCCGCCCAGCACGTTCAGCTTAATCAGCACGATAAAGCCGATCAGGAATCCGTAAATGCCCTGCGTACCGGGCAGCAGTTCAAGCACCAACAGTTTTCCGAACACGTCGGGGTTTTCCCCAATGACGCCCGCGCCCGCTTCGCCCGCAATGCCCACGCCACGCGCGGAGCCAACGCCCGCCAGAAATACAGAAAGTGCGGCGCCAATCAGCGCAAGAACCTGACCCATCGTTAAAACCATCGTGATACCCTCCTCAAATTCATCCTCAAACGGCTTTTCGCCGCTCGAATTGTGTCCATGCGCCCCGAAACGCCGGGGTCGCTCGCCTACTGTTCGCTTCCCGCGATTTCCACATAGCGCGTGTTGTTGTCAAGCGGGCGAAAGTCCTTGCCGCCCGACTCGTAGAACTTGCCAAAGAACTCGATGTACTGAAGCCTGCACGAGTGCACATACGCGCCCAGCGCGTTGATCGCCAGGTTGAACGTGTGCCCGCCGATCAGGATGATCACCGCAAACACCGTTCCAATGGGATTGCCCATCAAAAGCCCGGCCAGCATGTTGATGACCATGCCGATGACCCCGGTCGCAAGGCCCATGCCAAACAGTCGCGCGTAGCTCAGCAGGTCGCTTAAGTAGCTCGTCACGCCGTACAGCGCGCCCAGTCCCCCGATCAGCTTCTTGATCGGCCCGCCCGGCTTGGCGCGTCCGCCGGTCAGCAGAATGCCCACGCCGCCAATCAGCGCGATCACCGCGCCCACGGTTCCGTTGACCAGCATGAGCCCCAGCCCCGCCAGCAACATCACCCAGAACCCTTGGTCAAACAGCGCGTCCAGCGGATGCCCGCGCTTGATGCTCAGGTACGCGGCCACCCCCATGCCAAACAGCAGATGCACCGCGCCCGCGGAGATACACACGATCAGCACCTGAATCGCGTCGTTCATCGGGTCGAGGATCGGGTCGCCCACCGTCACGCCGAACCAGCCGCCGTAAATCGCGCCCCATATGACGGTCGCGACGCCGCCCAGCGCCAGCACAAAGGCCATCCGGCCCATTCCCTGTCCCTTAAGCTTCCACCACACGAACGCGGCGACCAGTCCCATCACCACGCCGTACCCGGCGTCCGACACCATCATCCCGAAAAAGCAGATCCAGAACGGCATCATGATCGCCGTCGGATCGATCCCGCGCGGATCGGGCATGGCGAACATCTTGACGATCGACTCAAACGGCTCGACCGCCTTGCCGTTGCGCATCATCGTGGGCGGCATTTCGTCCGGCAGCGGATCGGCAAATTCCACGTCGCACTCGGGCGAAATCCGCCGAAGCGTCTTTTCGAGCGCCTCGACCTTGTCGTGCGGCGCCCAGCCTGTCAGCATGAACGCCTCCTGCGTATCCACGCACTTGGCGGACGAGTCCAGCCGGTCGCGCTCGGTGGCGTAGATGTCTCGAAGCAGGCGCAGGTCCGCCAGATTGTCCGCCTGCTTTTCCACTTCCGCCTTGAGCTCTAGGCGCACCTCGTCGATGCGGGCGAGCTTTCCGCGCAGTTGGTCGATCGCGAGCACGGGCGTTCCTTCAATGCCCTCAAACGCCACGCGCGTCGCGCCGTAGTTTCGAACCAGCTCGTCAAAGGGCGCTTTTTGATCCTTGTGCATCGCCGCCAGCAAATTCACGTTGTCGCGCAGCCGCGAGACCTCTTCAAGCGCCACCGCGCCCAGCGCCTCGGCTTCCGCCCGGAACGCGTCAAAGTCCTTGGCCGCCACGCTCAGCAGCGTCACGCTCGCGTATTTCGTGTCCTTGAGCGTCTCCAGCTTGACATCCAGCCACTCCCAGGGCGCCAATTGCTCCATGAGCGACTTTTCCCGCGCCTCGCGCGCCCGCAGTTCACCGCGCGTGCGCTCAATCTGCTCCATTCGCTCGACCACTTGCAGGATCTGCGCCTGCGCCGCGACCGTCGCGGTCACCTGATCCTCGGCCGCAACCGGGCGCAGGGAGAGCGGCCCCCGCTTGTGCCTGTCAAACGGCGTCAAGCGCAAAATGGTCAGATCCAGCCGCGCAATCTGCTTTTGCAGCTCGGAAGCGCGCGCCTGCCCCTGCGCGTCGTCCCGGCTCTCAAGCGCCGGGTCGCGCGGAATCACCTGTACGCAGCCCATGTGCTGCATGGTCTTTAGGATCTTCTGCTTGTCCTTTTTGAGGGAAAGCAGCGTCACCTTCTTCATCTCAATGATGGCCATCTGCAACAACCCTTTCAAAGATCGCCTGTCCGGCAGATGCGACGCGCGCCTGAGCGCTTTTGCGCATGGTCTCGCGCTCGGCGCTGCGGCGCACCTCGAGCGACTTGATCTCGTCGCCAATGAGCGCCTTGGCCGCCTCGAGCTTGTTCGCGGTCGCCTCGGCGTTCGCCTTGACCTCCTGGCGTATCTGCGCGCTCAAGGCCTCCTCGACCGCCTTCACGATTTCGCGCGCCTCCTTGGAGGCCTCGGCGCGGATGGAATCTGCCTCGCGTTCCGCTTTCTCAATCTGTTCCATCACTGCGTTTGCCAAATTGAATTCCCTCCGTTTCTATGGAAAATACAGGGGAGTCCCCCCCATCGCCCGCCTTCCACCAAATTACTTGGTGCCAAATATCCGGTCGCCCGCGTCGCCCAGGCCCGGCACGATGTAGCCGTGCTCGTTGAGCTTCTCGTCGATCGCCGCGATGTAGATGTCCACGTCCGGGTGCGCCTTTTGAACCGCGGCAATGCCTTCCGGCGCGCCGATCAGGCACATGAGCTTGATGGAAGCGCATCCGCGCCTTTTGAGCGCGTCCACCGCCGCGACCGAGCTTCCGCCGGTCGCCAGCATCGGGTCCATCACGATCAGTTCGCGCTCCTCGATGTCCTGGGGGAGCTTACAATAGTACTCCACGGGCTCAAGCGTCGCGGGGTCGCGGTACAGGCCAATGTGCCCCACCTTGGCCGCCGGAACCAGATTCATCACGCCGTCCACCATGCCCAGTCCGGCGCGCAGGATCGGAACGATGGCCAATTTTTTCCCGCTCAGCACCTTGGTTTTGCACTTGCAGATGGGCGTCTCGACTTCGACCTCTTTGAGTTGCAGGTCGCGCGTCACCTCGTAGGCCATCAGCATCGCGATCTCGCTCAGCAGTTCGCGGAAATCCTTGGTTCCGGTGTCCTTATCGCGCATGAGCGACAGCTTGTGCTGAATCAGTGGATGATGAATTTCGAATACCTTGCTCATAGGCTCTCCTCCCGTCAAAAAAAAAGGCCATTCGATTGATCCGATATCTATTCTATTATACTTGATGCGGCCACAAAGTGCAACTTTAATCTGCCTTTTAACGATGTTCTTTTGCGCGGCTTTAGGCCGCTTTCCCATGTTTCCCCGCGTAAAATCGTGCGCCTTTCCCTTTTTTTAAACGTGCCGGTCAGCGCTTAAAAAAAAGGCTCGCCGCCCGGCGCGATTCTGGGCGGCAAGTCCTGTTTTGATCCCGCTGTTTGAACGCCTCGTTATGTCCCTTGGCTTCCCTGGACGCTTGGTTGGCGCTCGATTGGCGCTTGGTTGGTTCTCCCTGGACGCTTGATTGGCGCTACATTCTCAGCAGCAGCACGCCCACCACGATCAGCCCGATGCCCACCAGCGCCAGCCACACCCACGAGGGCAGCGCCACGAGCAACAACACGATGCCCAGCACGATCAGGACCGCGCTCCACACCCGCCGGCCAATCGTGCACCTTCTACACCCGCTCATGCCTTCACCTCCCCTCACACCCTATGCCAAGCGCGCCTCGGTTGACAATCGGGGGCGGTACGTGGTAAAATTCGTCCACGGGGAGGGAATGCCATGCAGGATTTTTTGCGGTCGCTTTCGGACTGTCCGGTCATTGCGTCGGCGCGCGACCTTGCGCAGGTGGAGCGCGCGGGGGAGAGCGGGGTGTCCGCGATCTTTTTACTGGGCGGATCGATCCTGACGCTGGGCGCGATGGCGGACTGCGCGCGGGCGCGGGGCAAGCGGGTCTTTGTTCATCTCGATCTGCTGGCGGGGCTGGGGCGCGACGCGGCGGCGGTTGAGTGGTGCGCGGGGCAGATTCATCCCGACGGCGTGATCTCCACGCGCGCGCCGCTGCTCAAGCGCGCGGGCGAGCTGGGCATGATCACCATCCAGCGGCTGTTCGTCATGGACTCTGCGTCGCTGACCAGCGGGGTCAAGTTTCTCAAAAACAACGCGCCCGACATGCTCGAGGTGCTGCCGGGACTCGTGCCCAAGGCGATCACGCACCTGAGCCAGGCGCTCAAGATGCCCATCATCGCGGGCGGCATGATCACCGAGGGGGGCGAAGTCGCGCAGGCGCTGCGCGCGGGCGCGGTGGGCGTATCGACCAGCACGCAGGCGCTGTGGAGCGTGCGGAAGGGAACCGCAATTTGAGTAAGGCGTGGCTGTGCAGGTCGGGAACCCTGCCAAGCGTCGTGCCGATGCGCGTCCATGCGCGCGCGCGCGGCCTTGCGGGCAAAAAGCTGCTGTTCCTGACTGACCTGCATTACGGGCGGTGGATGGGCGACGACAAGTTCTCCCGCGTGATCGACCTGGCCAACGCTCAGTCGCCCGACGTGATCGTGCTGGGCGGGGATTTGGCCGAAAACGAGCGGGACGAGGCGCGCCTGTGCGCGCGGCACCTCAAAAACCTGCGCGCGCCCCTTGGCATTTACTGCGTGCCGGGCAACAACGACTACGAGGCGTTTGGCGGGCAATACGACCGGTTTCGCGCGATGCTTTACGCTTCCGGCGTGCGCTTTTTGCTGAACGAGCGCTTTACGATCCCGGTAGAGGGCGGCGCGCTCGTGATCTCGGGGCTGGACGAGAGCAAATACGGCCATCCCGATCAGGCGGTGCTGGATTTTGCGCAGGGGCCGGGCGACTTTCACCTGCTGGCGACCCACTCGCCGTGGGCGCTTGACGAGGTGCTCGGCCGCGCGAAGGTGGATCTGGCGCTGTGCGGGCACACGCACGGGGGACAGGTGGCGCTGGGGCCGCTGACCGCGCTGGCCATGGGGTACGACCTTCGGGCGCTTTCGTCGCGCAAGTACTTTTTTATGCAGGGCGATCACACGGTGGACGGCGTGCGGATCGTGGTCTCGCGCGGGATTGGGTGCTCGCTTTTGCCGGTGCGAATCGGCGCGCCGCCGCAGATGCACTTGGTCACATTCGACATATTCCCCGCCGGAAAATTTTAAGCAGGGGAATTTGGGCCGAAACGCTTGACAGGGCGCAACGGATGGCGCTATAATCTTTACGTTGAACGGACTTCCTGGGGTGTTCGCCACGTGACTGCTTTTACCCACATCTTCATAAAAGGATTCCGTGTCGGAAGCGGATGTCATGCCCCCTTTGTCGGGGAAGACAGCAAGCAACTGTAGGTCTCCGTCCTGCCAATTGGCGGGTGAAAAAGCGGAAGCGAACGGCACTCTGGGATCGTTCATCAGGTCATCCCACGCCCGCCCCACGCAATCATGCCCTCTTGACGGCCTTGGATCTTTTGATCCACGGTCGCTTTTTTGTGCGCCTTGCCAAAAATTTCTCCAAAATGCACCTTGCCAACGCGGCGCGCAACCGCTATAATACACGCATGATGAAAAAAACGTGGTTTGAGCGCCGGATGCAGCGCAAGCGCCTGTTGGACGCGCGGCTGCAAGGGCTGTTGTTTGAATTGATGGCGGGCTCGCGCCTTGGCGAATCGAGCCAATATGTGCAGCACGGGACCACATCGTGCCTGCTGCACAGCTTGGCGGTCGCCTATTACAGCGCGCTGGCGTTTCGGATGCTTCGGATCTCGTTTTTCGAGCGCGATCTGCTGCGCGGCGCGCTCTTGCACGACTATTTTCTCTACGATTGGCACACGCCCGACGACACGCGCCCGCTGCACGCCTTTGCGCACCCGCGCATCGCGCTGTACAACGCCCAGCGCGACCTCACGCTGACCCCGCTTGAAAAGGAGATCGTGCTCAGGCACATGTTCCCCGTCACGCTGGTTCCGCCCCGGCACCGCGAGGCGTGGATGGTCTCGCTGGTCGATAAGCTGTGCTCCACTTACGAGGCGTTCCATCCCTCGGCCTATCCCGGCCTGCGCCGCCTCATCCCGTCCGCGTGCGTGTGATCACTTCCAAGCATTTCATAGGTAAATAAAGGCCCCCGCCTGCGGCTTTCGCCGGTCAACGGGGGCTTTTCGCTCGTTTAGAAGTTCGCCGCTGTCGATCCGCGCAACCGTTTCCGCCAGCGCCGGAATGCTTCGCGCAATCGCGCCGACCGGCATCCGAAACCCATTGGCAAAGATCACCAGCATGTTGAGCGCCACGCCCGCGGCCACGCCCTTCATGCCAAACCGATCCATGTTCAGCCCGCAAAACAGCGTCAAAAGCGCATACTCCGCCACGACGCACAGCATGAGGCTCATCTCCGGCGCCAGCCCAATCCACTTGGGCACTTGGCTTAGCGCCGCCTCCAGCAAAAACGCAACGCACGGCAGCCCGATTCCCCGAAGCGGCCGCTCGATATAGCGGTGAAGTCGCCCGCCGCGCGCGTACCCGATCGCCAGCGCAATCGGGATCAGATACAGCAATATCACGCGCCCGCCACGTGCCCGCACGCCTGAATGAGCAAGCCCGGAATCAGGATCGACAACAGCAGGTTGGCGTTGTTAAAGGCGCTCTTTTTGATCGGCGTGTTGTACAGATGCGCCTTTTTCTCGCCGCCGGTCTCCAGATCCACGCTGCAAAGCGAGCTTAAGAGGTAGACGATCACCGCTTGATACGGCCCGCGCAGCAAGACCGCCGTGATGATCGCCAGAATGGACACGTCGATCGCGTGGTGCGGCGTAATGTAAATCGGCAGCGAGCGGCACACCGCGCAGATCGCGACCAGGCACCCCATCTGGAGTAGCTCGGTCGCCAGATTCGCGGCGTTTAAGTCCCCGATCACCCGGTACAAGCAGTAGGGAAGCAGCAGCGCTCCCAGAACGATGATTGCGTGAATATAGCGATTCGCCGCCTTTGTCATGCGGGAGCCCTCCTTTTCAACGCGGATTTGTCCCGCTTGAGCGCGAGGAAACCGGTGACCCACGCGCCCCTGCGCGTGGACCATCGGTTCCCATCGCCCCTAAAAAAAATCTATCGAAAAACGAACCCGCGCGCAGGTTCGTTTTTCTCTTATTCAGGGACGCGCAATGCCGACAGCTTTCGGTTGACCGCGTCCAATGTCGCCTTTTAGATGCTCTCCGCCTCGTCATTTGAGGCCGCCGCCGCACCCACCAGCAGCGTCGATTGCCCGTCCTGCAGCATTTCGACCAGCACCACCACGACCGGTACCGGCGTCATCGCCACCCGCTGCACGCCCGCCAGCGCCGCGCCCAGTTCATCGGCCACCTGCGCCACCGAAAACTTTTGATAGTCTACGTCTGTGTCAAACGCGGACAAAAGCGCGGTTCGCGCGTCGCGCACCAGCTGCTTGGGATGGCGCGCACTGCTGCAAACATTACGCGCAGGATACGTAAAATATTTCGCACATAAAATTTATGTAACCCTGCTGGCGAAACAGCCTCGCGCCGGGCTTGCCAAAGCAAAGCGCGGGGTCGATCGCGCCTGCCCAACCGATCCCGCGCAATGGTTATACCCTTTTCGTCGGCCGCCAGGCGCATTAGCCCGAAGCGGGATGTATTCAGCGCTTCCCTAGCACGACTCGGGCTTGTCCTCGAGGCTCAGGTCAAAGTCGCCCAGCCGCTTCACTTCAAAGCCGTTTTTCTTAAACGTCTCGTAGTCAAACGCCTCCAGCTCGTCGCAGGCCAGCTTGTGGAACTCGTAGAAATTGTGCCACCACTCGTAGCCGTCGCCCAGATTGTGGTTCAAAAACGCCTCGGCGATCTCAATGCCCATCTGCGGCGCGACATAGAACGCGCCCATCGCCAGCACGTTTACGTTGTTTCCCGTGATCGCGCGCAGCGCCGCCGGCACGCTCTCGACCACGCCCGCGTAGACGTGCGGGCACTTGCTCGCCGCCAGGTGAATGCCCATGCCGGTTCCGCAGAACAGCAGCGCCCGCTCAAATTCGCCCTCGGAGATCTTCGCGCCCACCTTGAGCCCGATCCGGTGGAACATCTCAGGCTCCTTTTCGTCCGCCGCGCGCACGCCGATGTCGGTGACCTCCCAGCCCTTTCCCACAAGATGCGCAACCACCGCTTCCTTGAGCGGGAATCCCGCGAAATCCGCGCCCACCAAGACCTGCTTGTCCTTGACCATCTTCATAAAAAGCGCCTCCTTTTTATTGTTGACAGAAAGCCCGCCCAGCGCCCGATTGCGGGCGAGCCACCATGGGTAAGTATACCACATTGCGCGCGCTGTGTGAATCGATCGGCGCACAATTTCTGCTTTCGCGCCCAAAAGGCCTCATTTGAGAACGGATTTCCCCCCAAATCGCGCCGCGCGGCCTGTGCGCCCGGACACTTTTCATCCTTGGCAAGCTGTGCTATAATGGACGCATGAAAAAGCGATTGATGGGACTTTGTCTGCTGGCGGTGTTTGCGCTGGCCGGCTGTCACAGGATGGTGGACGAACCCGCGTCGATCACCGTGACCGCCTCGTTTTACCCGATTTACGCGCTGGCGCGCGGGATCACGCGGGACGTGCCCGACCTTCAGCTCACCTGCCTGACGCAGCCGCAGGACGGATGCCTGCGCAGCTATCAGCTGTCGGACTGGGACGCGGCGAAGTTGCAGGAAAGCGACGCGCTGCTGCTTGGCGGGCGCGGGCTTGAGTCGTTTGAGGGGATGCTGACGGGCGGAAGCCTGCCGGTCTTGACCGTCCTTGACAATCTTTCCCTCAAGGGAAGCGACGCGCCGGTTCCCGTGGGCGACGACGAGGCGAGCCACCTGGCGGGCGCGAATCCGTGGGCGTGGATGGGCGTCTCGGGCGCGCAGGCGATGAGTGAGGCCATTGCGCAGGGCCTAATTCAGCTCGATCCGGGAAACGCGCGGCGGTATGAGGCCAATCTTTCACAGGTTGCGCAGGCGCTGGACGCGCTTAAGGCCGATATGGCGGCTTTGGGCTGCGCAGGCGGGCGTGTCGCGCTCATGCACGAGGGACTTGGGTATTTTGCGGACACGCTGAAGCTCACGGTCGCGTGCGTGATCGACCGGGAACCGGGCACGGATTACGAGGCGGACGGCCTTGCGCAGGCGCTTGCCACCTTGGAGAAAGCGCAGGTATCGACCGTGCTGATCGAGTGGCAAGCGCCCGCGCGGCTGGTGAGCGACCTTGAGGTGGCGGGCTATCGCGTCGCGCGGATCGACACGCTGAGCGCGCACGCGGAGTCGGACGCGGACACCTACGAAAAAATCATGCGCCAAAACGCCCAGTCCGTCGCGCAAGCGCTGTTCGCCCCCGCGCCATAGCCCCAAAGATGCTTTGCGCCGCCATGGCGCGGGATCGCCGCGTGGCGCGGCGCGGGGCAAAGGATTCGCCAAAAAGGCAAGCCGCCGCGTCCTGTTGCGCGGCGGCTTGCCTTTTTTATGTCCCTTTAAGCCCAGAGTTTGGCGATCTCCACGTTTTTAAAGTAGTGCTTGACGATGTCCTCCGCCTTGGCGCCCGACTCGGCCATGCCGTAGGCGCCCCACTGGGACATGCCGACGCCGTGGCCGTAGCCCTTGCCGGAAAAGGTCACCTTGTCGCCCTCGACCAGCGCGCCGTCCAGCAATGTGGACTTGAACTTGGTGCCGTCAAGCGCCAAGCGCAGCGCGGGCGCGGAGACCGTCTTTCCGTTGACCACGAAGGTGACGGCGCGTCCGGATGCGCCCTTTTCGCCGATCTCAAGGGTCTTGACGGTGCCCGTCTTGACGCCCGTGTCGGCGCAGGCCGCGCCAACCTCTTCCGCGCTGTAGCGCGCCTTCCACTGCTTGACGGTGGTGGGCGCCTTGTCGGAATCGGGCGAGCGAACCGACTGGGTATAGGGCGGCTCCTCCCCGTCAAACTCGAGGGCCGCGGTCGCAAGCTCGGTCACGTTGCCCGCATGGGCGTGGAACCACGCGTAGGGCAGTTCGCCGCCCGCGCTGAGCACCTCGCCGCGCGTCGCCTCAACCGCCTTTTGCACGCGCTCGTTGACCTTGCCCGCGTCGTAGGCCTGCGCCTCGCGAACGTCGGTCGAGATGTCCGCGCCGCCGTAGCGCGATTGCTTGTCCTCCATGAACTTGAGCGCATAGGTGCGCGCGAGGATCGCCTGCGCCTTGAGCGCCTCCATCGGCCAGTCGTTGCGCATCTCGCCGGCCAGTACGCCCGCGAGATAGTCCTCCATGTCCATCTGCTGATATTGCTCGGTCTGCGCGTTGTACACCAGCAACTGCGGCACGCCCTGCGAAAGCTCCAGCCGCTCCGGGATCTTGGGCGCGGGCGCGCCCGCGCCCGCCTGCGTCCCCTGCGTGTCGTCCTGCACGTTCTCGCCGGTGCCGCCCGTCATGCAGCCGCCCAGCATCAGCGCCATCGCCACCGTAACCAACAGTGCCAGCCATCGAATCGATTTTTTGTCCATTTAAATCACCCTCCCGTTCATAAGCTATTGTGGTCAAACTTGGGCGCGAGTATGTAAGACAATCAAACTTAAAATTCCTATCGGATTTATTTCCCCCTGTCAAATGCTTGACAAGCGGCCGTCCAGGTTATAAAATAGGCATACCATTATCGATAATTTTTTCGCCGCGAGGCGAGCCATAAAGCGAGGAGGAGAGCCCATGACAGAGCGCATCAGGCGGTTGCGGGAGTACATCCTATCGGGCGGGCACCACGCGCTGCGCCGGGCGGACGCGGTCGATCCCGCGCCGTACCGGGACGCGTCGCTGGCGGATTTTACGCGCACGGCGCTTCGGATGAAGGCGATGCTCGAGATGGAGGAGCCGGCCTTTGTGCCGGACGAACTGATTGCCTTTACGCGCACCCTCAAGGCGGCGCCGCCGATCTATTCGCCCGAGGAGTGGTCGCGCATCAAGGAAAGCCACTACATCCACGAGCTGGGCAACGTGTGCAATTTGTCGCCCGATTATGAAAAGCTGATCCGCGAGGGGCTGCTCAAGCAGCTGAGCAAGCTGGACGCCGCCGATGAACCCGCGTCGCGCGCCTATCACGAGGCGATGCGCGTGTCGATCTGCGCGGTGCTGGAGCTTGCGCAGCGCTACGCCGAGGCGGCGCGCGAAAGCGGCCTCGAGGCCATTTCGGACAGGCTGTACCGCGTGCCCGCGCTGGGCGCGACCGGCTTTGTCGAGGCGCTGCAAAGTCTGCGGGTCTTGCACTTTGCGATGTGGTGCGAGGGCGACTACCACAACACGCTGGGTCGGTTCGACCAGTACATGTATCCCTATTTTAAAAAGGATCTGGACGCGGGCGTGCTGACCGAGGCCGAGGCACTCGAGTACCTCGAGGCGTTTTTCCTCGCGTGCAACCGCGACAGCGACCTGTACCCCGGCATGCAGCAGGGCGACAACGGCCAGAGCCTCGTGCTGGGCGGCGTCACGCCGGACGGCGAGGAGGGCTTTAACCGCCTGAGCGAACTGTGCCTGACCGCGAGCGAGGAGCTCATGGTGATCGACCCCAAGATCAACCTGCGCGTAAACGGCCAAACCCCGCTGCGCGTCTACGAGCAGGGCACGCGCCTCACGAAGCTCGGGCTGGGCTTTCCGCAGTATGAAAACGACGACGTGGTGATTCCGGGGCTTGAGGCGCTCGGATACGCGCCGCGCGACGCGCGCAATTACGTGGTCGCGGCCTGCTGGGAGTTCATCGTGCCCGGATGCGCGATGGACATCCCCAACATCGGCGCGGTCGGGTTTGCGGGGCTGGTCAACCGGGTGCTCAAGGAAAAGCTGCGCACGGCGCAGTCGATGGACGCGCTCACCCAAGAAGTGGCCAAAGGCATCCGCGAGGAGGCCGCCGCGATCGCGGAGTCGGTCAAGAACCTGTACGTGATCCCGTCGCCGTACCTGTCGCTGTTCTTTGACGGGTGTCTGGAAAGCGGGCGCGACATAAGTCTGGGCAATCGCTACAACAACTACGGCCTGCACGGAACCGGGCTTGCGACCGCGGCGGATTCGCTGGCGGCGGTCGAGGCGCTGGTATTTAACGGAGACGTCGCGCCGGAAGAACTGCTGTCGGCCATGGAAGACAACTTTGAGGGCGCGCCGGAACTGCGCTATCGCCTCAAAAACCAGTGTCCCAAGATGGGCAACGACGACGACCGCGCGGATCGGTACGCCGTCTTGCTGCTGGACGCGTTCGCGGACGCGGTCAAGGGGCTTCAAAACGAGCGCGGCGGGTGCTTCCGCGCCGGAACCGGATCGGCGATGTACTACATCTGGCACGCGCAGGAGATCGGCGCGACGGCGGACGGACGGCTGAAAACGGAACCGCTGCCCGCCAACTACGCCCCGGCGCTGAACGTCAAGCTAAACGGCCCCGCATCGATTTTGCGCTCGTTTGCCAAGCCCGACCTCAAGCGCGTGATCAACGGCGGCCCGCTGACGATCGAGTTTCACGACACCGTCTTTCGAACCGACGAGGCGATCACCAAGGTCGCCATGCTGGTTCGCTCCTTCATCGAGGACGGCGGCCACCAATTGCAGCTCAACACGGTCAACCGCGACCGGCTGCTCGACGCGCAGCAGCACCCCGAGAACTACCGCAACCTGATCGTGCGGGTGTGGGGCTGGAGCGGCTATTTTGTGGAGCTGGACAAGTGCTATCAGGATCACATCATTGCGCGCGTGGAGCTGCAACTGTGAACGGCGAAGGCCCCGAAGGCGCGGCAACGCTTCCCGAAAGTGCAACCGCCGAAGGCGCAACTTCCGCCGAAAATGCGGCAGCGCTTCCCAAAAGCGAACCTTCCGCCGAAAATGCGGCAGCGCGCGGCTGCGTGTTTGACATCAAGGAATTTGCGGTGTTTGACGGGCCGGGCGTGCGCACGACGGTGTTTATGAAGGGCTGCCCGCTCAGGTGTTCGTGGTGCCACAACCCCGAGGGGCTGTCGGTCAAACCGCAGCTGATGGTGTCGCGCGGCGCGTGCGTCCACTGCGGCGAATGCGAAAAGCACTGCGCGAAGGCGGTGTGCGACGCGTGCGGCGCGTGCATTCCATACTGCAAGCTGGGGCTTCGGCGCATTGCGGGCGAAGTGTTTTCGGCGGACGCGCTCGCGGCCAAGCTGCTTCGCGGAAGCAAACTCCTGCGCCGGTCGGGCGGCGGCGTGACCTTTTCGGGCGGCGAGCCGCTGATGCAGT
>JAVXNW010000040.1:0-22373 GCA_036645575.1 Clostridia bacterium
CTTCTCTTTCGGCGCGTGTTCGGTCGTAAAGGCATCCGACGTAAAAATAAACCGAAGGTCTTCTACGCCCTCGAGTTGCTTTTTTAGCTCCTGATAGGCATAAATAGAGAAACAGGCTGCGGCAATCGACAGATGATCGCCCCGCGCTATATTCTTGGTCAAATCGTCTTTGGCAATCGTCGTGACGTTGTCAATAATCGTCATTTCTGTCATGTACAGCCTCCAAACCTCCGGTGTTGTCTCTGGCACTCAGAATCGTACTGATCCGCTATTCATGACTGACGTGCATCGCCTCGATGATATCTCCGACGTCGCAGTTTAACGCACCACATATCTTGAGCAGAATATCCATGCTGACATGTTCGCCACGGTTCATTTTTGCTACCGTAGATTGGCTAACCCCTGCCATGGCGATGAGGTCCTTCTTTTTCATGTCCTTGTCAATCAGAAGCTTCCACAGCTTTTTATAGCTGACTTCCATAGGTCTCACCTCGCTTGTTCGATGTACGTATTATACCAGGTATGCCGGTGAAACACAATCGAAATATGTGAGTTCTCGCAGTAGCTTATTCATCGTGGACTACGTTTAGCGGTGTCTGCATATTCTCTCATTCTCATTTTTCAGTACAACCGGGCGAAGCGGCAGAACGTCATCATTGGCAAGCATGCGCTTCCATACCCCTACTGGACCCGTGTCCACCAGCAAGTTTGGAAAGCTTTTTCTGCTGGTACGATTGCCGCTATTGGACAAGGGGGTCTCGGATGAGGGGCTTGCGGCGCTGGCACCGTGGGCTGCCGCGGATCGGATGGCGTGTCGGGGGGCTATTTGACGGTTACACTGAATCGGCGCATACGCCGGGGAGCGGTTGAAGTGCCTTGCGCGCGCGAGCCTTTCGTTGCCCACTTGAAACCCCGGAAATGTTGAAAAAACCGACACAGAAGTTATCGGAAGATGAAATCGTGTATTGACAGCTGTTTCCGGAAGTGCTATTCTACCCTCAAACAGCCGAATCACTTACAGCGGGGGGATGTTCCTATGGCGGAAGAGGAGGAGAAAAGGCGGGTCGACGCGAGACAGAAACCCACGACCAGCGAATTGCTGAGCAAACTTTTTAAAACCAATAGCGTGGCGTGCTTTATCGAGCGCTATCAAGGGGCGCTGGTCGATCAGCGCTTTTCGGATTACCTTGCGGCGCTTTGCGACGCGCGCGGGGTGGTGCGGGAGCATGTGATCCGGCTTGCCGGGCTGGAACGCACCTACGGTCATCAAATTTTCCGGGGCGTTCGGAACCCTTCGCGCGATAAGGTGCTGCAATTGGCGTTCGGCTTCCAGATGGACGTGCCGGAGACGCAGAAGCTTCTGCGCGCGGCTAACCTAGCGCCGCTCTACCCGCGCGTGCGGCGGGACGCCGTCCTTTTGCACTGCATCAGCCAAAAGAAGGATTTTTTGACAACGCAGGGGATTCTAAACGACATGGGCTTGCCCTGTCTCGGCGACGATGACTAAAGAAGCGATGCCGGTTTATCCGGAAAGTTTTTTTGAACGCTACGAACTGCTCTACTACCTTTCCGGGGATGGCCGCGTCGCGCTGGCAAAGGAAAAGCGCACCGGCATTCGCTGCGTGACGCGGGTCCGCCCCCGTGAGGCGGGACAGCGCGACGAGGGGGAGATCCTATCCGCGCTAAGCCACCCGGCGATACCGCGCCTGATCGAACAGATCGAGGGGGAGCAGAGCGTCGTCTTGGTTCGCGAATACATCGCGGGTCAGACGCTCGCGAAATGGATCGAGGGCGAGCATTCCCGCTCGACCAAGCTGAATGTCTGCACGCAAATCTGCGATATTTTGATCTACCTGCACGAGCAACGCCCGCAGGTCATCCATCGCGACATCAAGCCGCAGAACGTGATCATCCGCCCGAACGGGGATGTGGCCTTGGTGGATTTTGACATCTCACGAAGGTACAAGCGGGACGAGCGGCACGACACCGTCTTCTTGGGAACCCAAGGCTTCGCGCCGCCGGAGCAATACGGCTTTTCCCAGACCGACGCGCGGGCGGATATCTATTCGCTGGGGGCGTTGTTTCTGTGGATGTGCACGGGCGACACCGATCTTAGGCGGAATATCGCTTCGGTGTCCGACCGCTCGACTCGGCGGATCATCCAAAAATGTATGGCGCTCGACCCCGAAATGCGCTACAAAAACGCGCGAAGCCTGCGCTTTGCACTCATGAACGGCGCTAAAATCCAACGGCGCATCGCGCTTCTGGCGGCGGCGCTCGCCGCCTTGGCGCTCTGCGTCTTGGCCGGGCTGGGCTTTTACCGTTTCGGCCCGGTATCGTTTCAATCCCCGCTGGTGGCGGCGGCGTGCAAAAGCGCGCTCGGATTGCCGGAAGGCGCATGGCTCAGCCGCGAAAAATTAAAGGGCGTTGAGGAGCTTTACTTTAGCGGCGATCAATTCTTCCCAAGCGATACGGCCTATTGGGGCGGCTGTTACGTCTACGGGAACGAAAAGGATCTGGTCTACGGCATCGAGACGCTCGAGGATTTTCGAATGATGCCGAACCTAAAGTCGCTCTTCCTTGGCAGACAGGGATTTTCCGACCTGTCGCCGCTTCTGGAACTTGCGCTTCTGGAAAGGCTTGATCTGAACAGCATCGAAGGTCTGACTGATCTCTCCGTGCTGCCCCAATTGAAAAAGCTCTATCGCCTTGGCGTCGCGCTTCCCGGCAAGGCCGATCTCTCTCCCATCGCGGGTTGCGAAAGGCTGGGCGTCTTGAACCTCACGATCAATGGCGAGCAGGACGACGCCTTCCTGAGGGATTTGCGCGATCTGGATCAACTGCATATCTCTTCCCCCGACCTGAGCCGCGTGCTCTCTTATTTGCGCGGGAAAAGCATCATGCTGATCCGCATCGTCGGCGCGACCTCCGAAAACATCCCTTATTTCGCCGAGATCGCCGGGCTTAAAAACTTGGATTTCTACTGGGGCAACCTGCAAACCATGGAGGGGATTGAGGCTTGTCAGGCACTCGAGGGGATCCGGTTTAACAACACAATCGCGCCCGATCTCTCGCCGCTGTTGAAGCTGCCAAGGCTAAACACCCTCACCGTGGACAGCCTCTCGAGCGAAAAGGCCGAGGAAATTCGGGATAAAGCCAAATTTTCAATCGTCATTTCTTAAGAAAGCGGCAAAGGCGATCCATCCCGGGGAGGGGCCATCGGCCCCTCCCCGGCTTTTAATTCCCGCGAAGACGCAAGCGAATCCCCGCGAAGGCGCAAGCGAAAATTTGCATAACAAGCGAAAAAGTGTGCTGCGCGCACACCTATTTTTGGGTAATTCGTGGTAAAGTCAAGGTAGCTCACAGAAGGGTTGCGCAGACGTTAAAAATGATACTTTGGAGGGGTTTGTTTTATGAAGCGTCATGATGGGGGACAGTGGGATTCAGCTTTGACAAACGGGCGCCGGCTTGCCACGCTGGGGATTCTCTTGGCTTTGCTATTTTTGGCGTGCCCCGCCTTCGCAGAGGGGACAATCGCCACAAATGTGACATTGAAAGAAGAATATGCCAAGTCGATTGCCGTGCGCGGCATGCAATTGATCGACGTGCGGGAGTATGTTGCGTTTACGGGCGTTGACGCAGACGTTTGGCCCGACAACGCCGAACTGGTGTATGAAGAACAGAATCCAACGGTTATCTACATCGGCATGGTGAAGCCGTGGCTGTGTAAAAGCGACTACTATGGCGGAACACAGACGGTTAAACTCGCCTTGAATAATGGGACTACCGATCAAAAAATTATCGAACTGCCCTTTACAGTCAAGGGAGCCAATACCACGAGCACCTCCTTTATCGGCCTGCGTGAGAAGACGCACTTCAACCCGATCATGGCGTATGGCGAAAAACAGACGATCGACCTCGAATTGATGTCCGTCGCGATCGATGCAGCGGGGAATGAGACCCTCCCTGTCAAGATCAGCGATCCCGAGCAGTACGAATGCGACGTGTATGTAAATTTCATCTATAGCGATGGAGAGGTTCTTTCCGAAGAGCGGGCTTCTGCGGCGACCTTGGCATACGTCGAAGGAGATAAAGTTTTCCGCTTAACGCTGACCGTTCCCGCGTTGGAAGAGCTTCAAAGCAAAACGCTAAATGATATCTACCTTGATATCCAGCCCAAACGCAAGGCGGGTGCGCCCGCACTTGGCGAAGGCGTTCCTTTTTTCTGCAGCCTCTATAGCAGCATTGCTGTCGAGGAACTGTACGGTGATTCTACGACGATCGAGGAACTCTCCTCGCACGCCTACCGTCTCGTCGCCTATGGCCCCGGTGACGAGCACGTATATGAGGGGGAGCCGCACAATTATGACGTGCATACTTGGGGGCTGGATCTTACGCCCGGCGATGAAGTCGTCGTCAGCGTCAAGGATGCTGTCAATTGCAGTGTCTCGGCGCTGGGTTGGGATTACGGGCAAGAAACCGCTTGCCTGAACGTCATTCCCAAAGGCTCGACGTATAGCTTTACCACCCTTTTCGCGGTGCGAAAAACAAACGGGACCCAGTTCTATCAGATCAAAAACTGCGGGGCGAAAGCGCTAAATACTCTGCCCGAAAGTTATACCCTCTCGAACGGCACCATGATGCCCTTAAAGACCTTTTTTGACATTCCCCATAACGAGCGGGATCAGTACGATCTTACCTTCACTCAAGGAAATGCGGAAGGCGTGACATACGCACAGGCGGAATATGATGGGGATATCAACTTTGTCCGCGCGACCGGCTCGGGCAGTCCCATCGCGTTCTCGGCATATTCCACGTTGGGGCGGACTTCGCAAGGCGGGGAAGCGTATGCCAACCGATACGATCCGTTCGGCACCGTCCAATTGACGGTTGAGGACACGGATGTTCTCCACCGCTATTGGCTGGAGGTGCAAAACGACGGGCTGACGCAGGCGACCTATGCGGGTCGTCATACCGTTACCGCCACGCTTTTCAGCGACAGCGACGCCGGGGAACACCCGGTTGTGCTGAACGCAGCCGATTATGAATTCCTCGTCCGGGACATTGACGATACGGACGGGAACATCGTCGAAAAAGGCGGGGCGAGCGAACCGAGCTTTGTCGTTACTGCGGACGGCAAGCTAGCGATCAGCTACCAAGCGGCGGATACGATAGAGCCAGGCGTTAACTGGTCGTCCCTGCGCTTCTATGTCAAGAAAAAGGATGGCCCCTATTTGGCCAGCGGGGAAATCCATACCGCGCTCTACGAAAACCCAAGCGATTATTCCAAGATCACCGGCATCGCGCTTGATCCCAGCAAGGGGGATTACAACGGCGGGCGGTTGGTGCTGAACGCAGAGAAAAACACCTTTACACTCTATTACACAATTCAGGGTGACTCGACGGAAGAAGAACTCAAAAGGTACACCTACGATCCGAACGAATATAGCCAATGGTTCAACGGCGCGATCAAGGCCGTTGCTACGCGCGCCGAAAACAGCACAGAAATTGTGGTGACGATCACCTACGATTCGACCGCAGAAAGTGAACTGACCTATGCCGGCGAATACCCCATCTACTTCAACGCTGCCATACTGCGCGATAACGGAGGGCTTCCCCTGTTCTGGATGGGCACGGATCTAAAATTCATCGTGCCGAATGCCGATGCGCAAGTCGCATTCGTGGACGCGGATATTGCGCTGCGCCGCCAATACAATCAGCGCGATATCGCGCTGGTGGGCGACATGCTTGGTACCTGGAAGACCGCGTTTGACACGGAGGGCAACATAATCGAGGGCGCGAACATTGCGGTCGATTACCTCTATTTAAAGGGCAATACTTGGGCGACTATGACCACTGCCGATCTTTTGAGCGACACTTTCCCGATCAAGGCGACCGCCCGAAGCTTGGCGAGCGGGGATTTCTATGCCGTCCATCCGGGCAAAGTGCGCATAAAGGTGACGGCGGGTGACAAGGCATTTACCTCGCGGGTGATCGAGATTTTGCCGGCGAATCGGGCGGCGACAAAGGTCACCGCACCCGAAAAGACAGTCACCCTCTTCCGGGACGAAAGCCGACTACTTTCAAATCTCTTTCAGGCGGAGGACGGAGATATCTTCGCTGTCGAGATCGAGGGCGAAGCCGTGTCCACGAATGGGAGCGGCAACGCCATCGTTGGGTGCGCATCTGGCGCTTCGTCGACGGTGCGCGCCATCCCGCCGTTCTACGCAAGCCCTGAGCATCCCGAAGTCACGGTGACCATATCGGATGGGCAAAACGACCACACCTTCTGCATCCCCTCGAAGGATTTCCCCAAGATAATGCAAAACGGGACGACAGAAACCATTAGCGACCTAGAATTTCTCTGGCTGACGGTAGCAGACGGCGAGGAAAGCTACGCTCCGCTGGACTTTAGCGAAGGAACAGGGAATACGGTCGAGGTCGTGACCGAATTGGGCGTGGACGCGACGCTCACAAAGAAAACCGGTACGACATTCGACCTCGCGATTCAAGCTCAAAACGAGCGGAAAGACAACGGTTTCTTGGTGATTCGCGTGACCAGCGGCGGGAAAAGCTTCGATATCGAGCACATCATGCGCATTTTCCCGAATGCAGAAGCTATGCCCACGATGAAGGATCTCGCGATCGATTACGACAAGACGGATATGGATGGATGCGCTTTTTCGGGCGTGCCCTTCACGCATTACCTAAAGCCCGTGCCGACGACGGAGGGCGGAACGGTCGATTTGAGCGACTACGGATTTATCGCCAGCTACGAGGGCCTTGGAAGACCGGCGGACGAAACAGATCAACCGACGGTGGCGATCGCAGATGGGCGCGTCGCGGTCACGGCGACCTATATCGCAGATCGCGGCGTGGACGTTTACGTCTACAGAAATTCGGATCAGGCGCATTGCTTCACTTACGGCATATGGCCAGGACTTGAGACGGCGCTGGGCGTCACGGACATTACAGATGCTCGGTGGACGGGCGACGCTGTAAAGACCGTCGCGGGCAAGAACTATTTGTTGCTAGACACGGAAGCGACTGCGGCGGCGACCTATATGGCGGGCGATGCCATATTGGAGAACATGTACGGCCATCTATTCTTTGAAGCCCCGAAAGCCGCCCCCGAGACCGGTTGGGTGCGCTACTTGGGCAGTCTGCCCGAGGGCTATCCGCTGGCCTATCAGGGAAGCTATACGGTGAAAGCGGTGAACCCCGGCACGGTGCGCGTGATGTTCATGAAGTATCAAGACGACGGCAGTCACGTAAGCGCGTCCTCGCCGGAACTGATCGTGCCCACAATGCTGACGGGCATTACGCTGGGCGATATTCCGGCGGCCTTGGAATTCGACGCGACAGCGGAAACGCAGGCGACGCTGGATTTGAAGACGGCGGGGTATGTGACGATCGCGCCGAATGACGCGACCGAGCCGCTTGCGTATCTGTCGAGCGATGCAACCGTCGCGTCCGTGGATGAACAGGGCGTGGTGACGCCTGTGAAGCCGGGGACGGCGACGATTACGGTCAAGGCGGCGTTTGGCAAGACGGAGGGGATCGCGAAGACGCTTGAGTTGACCATCACCGCGAAGGGCTTGACGGATGATATGATTGCGGCGATTTCGAGCGTGGAATATACCGGGACGGCGCATGAACCTACGGTTACCGTTACGGCGAATAATCAGGTGCTAACTTTGAACACCGATTACACCGTTTCGTATGCGGACAATACGAACGTCGGCACGGCGACGGTCACTGTGACCGGCAAGGAAAACTACGCGGGCGTAGCGGTGGCGAATTTCCAGATTACCGCGATAGCGCTGACGGAATCCATGGTTACCGGGGTTCCGACCGAGGAATCGTATACCGGTTCCCCGATCACGGGTACTTTGGTGGTCAATAATGGCCAGACGTCGCTTGTTTTGAACACCGATTACACCGTTGCCTACCAAAACAACGTGAACGCGGGCACGGCGACGGTTACGGTGACGGGCATCGGCAATTACGGCGGGGTGGTCACGAAGACTTTCACCATCGCAAAAAAAGCGCTGGCGGATGCCATGATCGCGGCTATCCCGGATCAGCCCTACACCGGCAACGCAATCACGCCCGCGCTCGTGGTGACGGACGGAAATCGGGCGCTGGTTGTGGATGTCGATTATACCGTAGCGCATGAAGACAATACGAACGTTGGCACAGATGCGGCAAAGGTAACGATTACCGCGAAAGAAGAGGGCAATTACAGCGGAACCGCCCAAAAGACCTTTGCCATCGTAGCGGCTTTGCAGGCTGCGCCGACGAAGGTCACGGCGGTC
This sequence comes from Clostridia bacterium, assembly GCA_036645575.1. Taxonomy (GTDB): domain Bacteria; phylum Bacillota; class Clostridia; order Christensenellales; family Aristaeellaceae; genus JAVXNW01. The sequence goes on from JAVXNW010000040.1 coordinate 8,319, forward strand.
GCGCCGACCGTCAGGGGCAAGGCAGACGGCAAACTCACCGGGTTGACCACCAGCATGGAATACAAAGCGGCGAGCGCGCAAGGTTATACGGCGGCAACCGGCACCGCAGTGACCGGACTTTCGGCGGGCGCGTATTTGGTGCGCTATGCGGCGGACGCAAACCATGCCGCCAGCCTCGACGCCACGGTCAATATCCCGGATGGGGCGGAGACCTTGACCGTAACCTTTGATCCCAATTACGCGGGCGCTTCGAAGATTCTGCGCAAGGGGCTTTCCTACAACGCGAAGGTCAGCGCGCCGACGCTTTCCCGAGCGGGCTACAGCCTCGAAGGATGGTATAAGGAAAAGAATGAGTGGGATTTTACGACTAGTCAGGTGACGGAGAACATCACCTTGACGGCGAAGTGGACACCGAGCACCGGCATCCCCTACAAGGTCGAGCATTATCAGGAAGCGGTCGAGGGCGGGTATCCGCTGACGCCGACCGCCTCTGAGGATAAGCAAGGCACGGTGGATCAGGACACGGTTGCGGCGGTGAAGGCGTACGACGGCTTTACAGCCGAGGACTTTACGCAGAAGACGATTGCGGCGGATGGATCGACCGTGGTCAAAATCTACTATACCCGTAATTTCTACACGCTGACATTCAAGGCGCAGGATGGTGACGGCGACTACGAAGAGCTGATGAGCGGCAAGGTAAAATTCGGCACGCCGATCAGCGCGCCCACCGTGCGCGTGGAAGGGCGGATCTTTACCGGGTGGGGCGAAGGGGTGACGATCCCCTCGACCATGCCGGCGGAGGACAAGACCTTCACGGCGACGACCATAGCGGCGGATGTCTCCTACACGGTGAACCACATGCAGCAGAACGTCACAGATGAGGACTACACGCTTTTCCAGACCGAAACCATCGTCGGCGCGAGCGGCGCACAGGCGGATAATTTGGCGAAAGCGGCGGTTAAGCGCTACGATGGGTTTACCTATGATTGCGCAGAATTGAGCGGTACAACGCTGACGCTTCAATATACCCGCAACAGCTATGCGCTGACCATCGGAAGCAGCACAGGCGTAACGCTTGGCGAGGACACACAGGCGGCAAACCACAAGTTCGGCGCTACCGTCACGGTAAAGGCGACGGGCACAGCCGAAGGCTACAAGTGGCTGCGCTGGGAAAGTTCCGACCAAAACGCCTTGGTCAGCAGCCCGAACCCGAGCTACAAATTCACCATGCCCGCGAAGGCTATCACGCTGACGCCCCTTGCGGAGAAGGAGAGATACACGCTCACCTTCGACGCCAACGGCGGCGTGGGCGGCACGACGCAGACGGTCGAGTTTGGTGCAAACATCACCGCCCCAACGGTCACGAGGCAGGGATATACGCAAAATGGCTGGGATACTGCGGTTGCCCAGACCATGCCTGCCGCTAACACGACCTATAAGGCGCAGTGGACTGCGAACACCAACACCCCCTACACCGTCGAGCACTATCAAGAAGCGCTGAACGGCAAATTCGCGCTGGTCGATACCGAAGCCAAGACCGATGGCACGACCGGCGGGAAGACGGCGGCGGGAACGAAAACCTACGAAGGCTTCACATTCAAAGGCACGCTTTCCGATCAGCAGCAGACCATCGCGGCGGACGGCTCCACCGTGGTCAAGCTCTACTATACCCGGAACGCGCATAAGCTGACCTTTGCGCTGGGTTACGGGGATGAACCGTCCATCGTGATCGAAACGGTGAAATATGGAACCCCGATCATGGAGCCCACGTTCACCCGCGCGGGCTACACCCGGGCGGGCTGGGATCCGGAGGTTCCCGCGACCATGCCCGACGCGGATGCCACCTACGCGGCGCAATGGACAGAAAAGGCCGACACGCCCTACACCGTGGAACATCAGCTTCAAAAGCTGGACGGCGCCTACGAAACCCGCGAGGTCGAGAAGAAGATCGGCACGACGGCTGGACAGACCGCCGCCGCCGCCAAGACCTACGAGGGCTTTACGGCTCCGGGCAGCGTCACGCAGCAAAATATCAAGGCGGACGGAACGACGAATATCGTCATCCAGTACACCCGCAACAGTCACGACCTGAGATTTGGCAGCGCGTCCGCCGTTTCCACGAAATACGGCGCACCCATCGCCGCGCCCGCTGATCCCACAAAGTCCGGTTACACTTTCGCTGGATGGCAACCCGCCGTCCCGCAGGCGATGCCAGATTACGCCCTCACCTTCACTGCAACGTGGGTGCCGGGAGCGGGCACGGCCTACAAGGTCGAGCATTACACCGAAACCCTGACAGGGATCTACGAAGTGAAGCGGACGGACAATCTCAAGGGCGTCACCGGGCAGACGGCGACGGCGTCCCCGATCACGTTGGAGGGCTTTGCCTACGACGCGACCAAGACCGGCAACACAAACACCGGAGCGATCAGCGCGGACGGCAACCTTACCCTCAAACTCTACTACGCGCGCAACAGCTACACCCTCACCTTTGACGCGGCCGGCGGTGCGGGCGGCAAGGCGGAATCCGTGAAGTATGGCGCCCCGATCACAGCGCCGAGTCTTACGCGGTCGGGCTACGCCCAAAATGGCTTTACCCCCGCGCTTCCCGCGACCATGCCCGCGGCGAACGCTACCTACACGGCCATCTGGACGCCGGGCAGTGATACCGTTTACACGGTTGTCCATCACATGGAGACGCTCCTTGGCGACTACGGCGATCAGTCCGAAACGCTTAAAGGCACGACGGGCGCGACCGTCAAGGCGGAGGCGCGGACGCTCACCGGCTTCACGCTCGATCAGGCGCGTTCGACGCAAAGCGGCGTCGTGGCGGCGGACGGCAGTTTGACGCTGCATCTCTACTACGCGCGCAACGTCCATACCCTTACCTTTGACGCGAACGGCGGCGAGGGCGGATATACGGCGCAGATGAAGTTCGGGCAGCGGATCACGCCCCCCGATCCCATCAAGCAGGGCTATTCTTACACTTGGGACGCCAGCATCCCGGGCACGATGCCCGATCGTGGCTTGCTCTGTCGGGCGATTTGGACCGCCAACAACAACACCGTCTATTGGGAGGAACATTACAAGGAAAACCTGGACGGAACCTATGAGGAAGCGCCGAGCGATCTCGTGATGAAGCGCGGGACGACGGACGCAAGCGCGACGCTTGCGTCGATGGCGACGGAGAACGTCAGCGACGCGTACTTCGGCTTTGAGGCGAAGACGCCCGCAGTAAGCGGTACAATCGCCGGGGACGGCAGCCTGCGCCTGCGCGCGTACTACCCGCGCAAGGTCTTCAAGGTCATCATCGACTTGGGAAATGGCATGGAAGCGGAATTCTACGCCAAGTTCGGCGCGATGATTACCCAGCAGCGCGGTTCCGTCAGCAAGGCGCTTGACGCGAACAAGGACGGCACGGAAACCGTGGTGGTGCCGATGCCGCAGGGCGCGTTCAACGGCTGGACGGTGAGCACAAGCGGCAAAACCGCCAAAGCGGCGGGCGAAGTTGCGATCCCCGCGCGTGTGACCGGGAATATCAAGCTTACGGCCGAGTATGGAGACCCAAAGACGGAAAGCCAGTACACCGTGCGGCACCAATTGGCGAAAGGCAACGGATTTGCCCTGACGGATTCCGACACGCGCTACGCGAAGGCCGGAACCAGCGTCACCGCCGTGCCGCGCAATTACGAGGGGTATATGGTAGATTCCAGCAAGCCGCTAACGGGAACGGTCAAAGCGGATGGCTCGCTGGTCATCAACATCTACTACAACGCCCAAGTCTACCCGGTGACGGTGGATGGCGGGACGGTATCGCGCGGCAGCAGCTTTGCCAAGGGCGCGAGCGTCACGGTCACGGCGAGCAAGGTGACTGGCCATGAATTCGTCTCTTGGCAGAGCGACAACGCGGCGGTTCCCGCGAGCACGAACGCGAATTACACCTTCACCATGCCGGCGTCGCCCGTCAACTTGACGGCGGTCACGAAGGCGAAGCGCTACGACGTAACCTATGCCCTTGCAGGCGGAAGCTTTCCCGGCGGGACAGCGCCGAGCAGCTACACCTATGGCGTGGGGCTGACCCTTCCGACGCCAGAGAAGGAAGGCTGGGCGTTTGGCGGATGGACGCTGGAAAACAAAAAGGTCACGGAAATTTCGAAGGCGCAGACCGGAAACGTTACGCTTACGGCAACTTGGGCGGAAATTAAGGAAGCGACGAGCCTGTCGCTCGACAAAAGCAAGGCAATCAAGGTCGGCGCGTCCGTTGTGCTGACGGCGACCGTGGAGCCCACGGACGCGAACGACTTGATTACTTGGGCAAGCGACAAACCGAACTTTGCGACGGTATCGGTAGACGGCAACGTCACGGGTGTGGCGGCGGGCGTGGCGACGATTACCGCGACGATTGATGGCGGACGGCTGCAGGCGAGCTGCGTGGTGACGGTGGAATCCGCAGACGTGCCGACGCCCCCAACGCCCCCGACCGAGAAGGTACCGGCTACGGGTGTGACGCTGACACCCAGCGAATTGACGATCAAGGAAGGAAAGACAAGCGTTTTGATTGCGACGGTGCTGCCGGAGAACGCGACGAACAAGAACGTCATTTGGACGAGCGACAATCTGCAAATCACGACGGTCGCGCAGGGAACGATCGCGGGCGTGAAGGGTGGCGAGACGACGATCCGCGTGAAGACTGAGGATGGCGGGTTTGAGGCGAGTTGCCGCGTGACGGTCACAAAGGGCGATGAACCCGAACCGCCGGCGAAGGAAGGCACGCTGATCCCGGATCGACTGGTGATCGGCGTGGGCGCGAAGGTGAAGGGCGCGAACCTGCTGCCTCCGAATTTCGCGGGCAAGCCGGAATTTGTCTGCGAAGACGCGAAGGTTTTGAAGGCGCACGCGGACAAGAAGGGCAATGTTACCCTCACCGCCGTGAAGGTCGGAGAAACCAAGCTAACGGTGCGCTTTGCAAACGGCGCGACAAAGACGATCCCCGTCGAAGTGGTCGCGAAGAAACTCGCGGTTTCGGAGATCGTGAGCGCGAAATCCATCACCATGAAGCCGCTCCAAACGCGGGAACTCACCCCTACTGTGAAGCCCGCGGGCGCAAAGGACAAAGCACTTTGGATGATTAGCGGCAATCCCGCCATCGTCTCCGTCGATGACAAGGGCGTATTGACGGCGAAGAAACCGGGCAAGACCAGTATTTACCTCTTGGCAACCAGCGGCAAACTGCGCAAGATCGCCGTGACCGTCAAGAAGTACGCTGAAATTGTGGAATACGCGATCGACGAAACCGAAATTTCGCTGTCCGTCGGCGATAAGCACACCCTTCAGGCGACCGTTCTGCCACTGGAGGCAAGTCAAACGGTGAAGTGGAAGGTGAAGAATCCAAAGATCGCGACCGTCAAGGGCAACGTCCTGATCGCAAAGAAGGCCGGAACGACCAAGGTGACCTGCACATTCGCAAACGGCAAGAAATTGTCGCGTGCGGTAACGGTCAAGTAGCCAGCAGAACATGACCAACCGTAGGTGACAGAACATTGATCCTAGAATGTTCAGATCACCTACGGTTTTTCTTTCATTGACCGGGCTTCCCGCCTTCGACTGTCGCCCCCCAAAAAAAATCAAAACGCGCTTATTTCCGGTTCAAAACAGCCCCCAGCAGCTTTCGCCCCCCGTGCGCTCGTTCTTTCAATCCTTTGTGCCGGCTCGGATTAACCCCGAGTCGGCTTTTTTTGCACCATCCGCTGTACCTGTAAAAAGATGGCGCCTTTCACGCTCTGCCCATGGAATGGTGAAATTTTATTGCACCAGAAGGAGGTGTTTGCAATCATGAAAGAAAGTGTGATATTGCACAGTGATTTAAACGCGTTCTACGCCTCCGTGGAGATGAACGAGCACCCGGAACTGCGGGGGAAGATGGTGGCGGTGTGCGGGAGCACGGAGAACCGGCATGGGATCGTGCTGGCGAAATCATACTCGGCGAAAGAAAAGGGCGTCGAGACCGGCATGGCGAACTGGGAGGCCATGCGCAATTGCCCCGGCTTGATTTGCGTGGAACCACACTACGATCTGTACCTGAGATATTCGCGCCTAACCCGCGCCATCTATCGTCGATACACCGATCTGGTGGAGCCGTTCGGGATGGACGAAAACTGGTTGGATGTAACGGGGAGCGTATCGCTCTTGGGCAAGGCGCAGTCCATCGCGGAGGACATTCGAAAAACGGTGAAGGAGGAATTGGGCTTGACGGTCAGCATCGGGATCGCCAATAGCAAGGTATTTGCCAAGCTCGGTAGCGACATGAAGAAACCCGACGCGATCACGGATCTCACGGGCGAGAGATGGCGCGAGAAAATCTGGCCGCTGCCGGTATCGGCGCTATTGTACGCGGGGCGCGAGACGACGAAAAAACTGATGCGGCTGAATATCTTGACCATCGGCGACCTTGCCCGCGCGGACGGAGAAATGTTGCGTGGTCACTTGGGCAAGAACGGCCTGATGCTCTGGGGCTTCGCCAATGGGCTGGACAGTTCGAGGGTAATGCCGCACGATTTCGTCGCGCCGATCAAATCCGTGGGGCATGGGACGACCTGCGTGGTCGATCTAGGCAGCGAGTACGAGGTATGGCTGGTGCTGTACGAACTGGCGCAGGACATTGGGCATCGCCTGCGGGAAAGCGGGCTTATGGCCAAGGGCGTGCAACTGTCCATCAAGGACATGGATCTGTCGTCGCGTCCACATCAGGCGCAACTTGCCTATCCCACGCAAAGCCCGCTGGAGATCGCGCAGGCGGCATTCGCGCTGTTTCGGGAACGATATTTTTGGGAAAAACCGGTGCGAGCGCTGACCGTGCGAGGCATCAACCTGATACCCGAGAATCAGCCGGTGCAGATCGACCTGTTTGAAGGTTACACGCGGCGCGATCGGCAAAAGACGCTGGACGACACAATCGAGGAAATCAGGCGGCGGTTCGGTTCCCGCGCCATCTACGCCGCCGCCTTAATGGGGGATTTAAAAATGGCGAAGGACAAGTGCGAGATGGTGATCATGCCGGGGCTTATGTATAGGTGATGGACGATTAAAACGCGAGATGATGTGGAGGCAGCAGCAAGACGGAATGGACATAATCCAGCGTACATCGATCGAAAGCGCACGCTCGATGCGGCGTATTACAATTCGGTGCCCCAAAGGCACGGATGCGCGAAGGCCCCGGATGTTCGACATCCTCGTTCGGGACAATGACATCTATCTTGAATTTAGAACCAGCAACTCGAGCAGCGAGATTATGCGTGCGAGCGAATTCATTCGCTTGATTCGGCAAGCCGCCGACACAATTGAGCACACGAAACCAGGCTGATGGATGTTTCGCACGATAAGAAGACGACGGCAGCCTTCCGTTCCGGCCTAACAGCCAGAGCGGCGCGACGAAAAACTGAATATCAGGTGCCAACTCACGAAGTACTACCACGTATAGGCCGTGCGGGGACGAGACTGGTGCAAGCGCGCGCATCGATGCGCCCGTAGTGTACTGCCCGTAGAGGATCTAATGGTGGAGCCATCAACACAGACGGATTGGAAATCTGTAGGTGTGATGGCTCCACCTTTTTTTATCCGCGCGAAACGAATCCACGCGGACACGGTCAATGGTTTTCATACTGAAAACCATAAGTAAACCCTTATTACACTTGGATATACAGACTAAAGGAAGCTCATACGCTAATAGATGGCGCAATACAACCAAGAAAGATGAGGCAACCAGTGATGCGCGAACCACACGAGATTGAACAGAACCCAACCCTTTCTATCAACGATACGAAACTGCGCCGCCGCGCCTTCTTTTCTATGCCGCCGGGCGAAACCGATCCGCCGGTGAAGCGACGGGCTTAACAATCATCCCCTTCAAATGAACTAAAAATCCACAGCGACGCTTGATGCATCAGGCCTGTCGCACCGTGCGCATACCGTAGAGCGCCCGGCGCTGGGCGAGCCGAGCTGGGCACAGTCGGGCAAAACCGCTGAGCGCGCGACACGCGTTCAAAAGAGCGAATTTTGGCCGGCTGCCCCAGCTCGGCCTTTTTTTGCCCGTCAACGCCGCGGAAAGCGAAAGAAACCGATGAAACTGGTGCTGACGGAGGGAAGAACGATACTGGGCGAACTGATACGGGAACTGGCTGTAACAACAGACGAGGCGTTAATTCATGTGCTTGCGATGGCGGTTGGGCTGTTGAAAATGACGGCTCCCACGGCCATTGGCGCGCGCCTGGAGCAACTTGCCGCCGATCTGATCGTCCTGATCCCGGCGGATAAGCCCGTACTGCCAGGCGGTCGCTATGCGCGTCTTTCTGCGCTCATCACATCGCTTCAGATCGCGGCGCGGAAGGATCAATGGGCGCAAAGTGTTGACCGCGTGACGGGCGAGGCAAAGCATTTCCCCTGCACGGACGACGTCTATACCGGGCATTGCCCCGTGTGTGGCGCGCCGCTTTTGCGCTTCGGGCATCGGGATCGTAGCCTCGTCAACGAATCTGGGGAGAGAGAGATTTACGATTTGCGCCGACTGCGCTGCAAGCATTGCCATCGGACGCACATCGAGTTGCTCGACTGTATGGTTCCTTACCATCGCCATAGTGCCAGCGTTATCGAAGCCGCCCTTGACGGAAAGGCGAATCAACTGGCGGGCAGCCAAATTTCCGAATGGAACATCGCGCGTCTGCGCCGTCGCTTCGCCGACATGGGCAGCGCGCTGATAGAAGAAGCTATGGGGCGCGTAAAGGCGCGTCTGGCCGCGACAAAGGCGGCTTGCGGCGGCGAGCGCGGTTGGGTAGCCGTGTTGGTTTGCCGCCTGCTTGCCGATGCGTTGTGGCAAACGCCGGCAAATTTCGCCGATGGAGCGGGTGATCCGCTCCGAAAAAAGTAGATCAACCCGATCGCTAGAGGCTCCAAAGAGCCATTCGCGGTAGGATGTGCATGTCGTCGAGGACAAGCCCACATGAGGGCGTCGGGCGACGGAAACCGGGTCGATTCGGACGGTGAGGCAGCGGCAAGCGAGCCGTAAGCCCACGCCGGATGATCGCCCGTAGCACAGAAACACCGGGATGGCTAGTCGTCATGCGCCTAAGCGCAGGAACTCCGCCGATCCCGAGCACGCCGGCAGCCCCGGCGAAGAAAGGCGGCACACCATGACCTATACAACGCTGACGATGAGCCAGACCCACGACGGTAAACGAACTGTCCTGAACCTCCCCACGATCAAGCTGAACAAGAACGCCAAGAAGCAACTCCGCGCGATCTACGCCAACATGGGCGGGAGAATCCTCTGCTCACTTCGCCTGCGGTTCGAACTGGGTGAGTACGTCCGCTATCGCGAGGCGGGGAGCGAACCGCTGGATACCCTCGGTCAGACGCTTCGCTTTGATGAGCACCTCGCCGTGTGCATGGTGAAGATTCACGGGCAGTGGATCGTGACCGACGTGTGGGCGCTTTCGCCGGTGACCGCGTTTCTGCCGGTGATGATGTGGAAGCGCGTGAAGGAGGGCATCTGCGAGGTGGCGCGGCGGGTGTTGATCGGGTGGCGGTACGTCATCCGGCGCGGCGGGAGCATGACGAGTGGCGATGGCAACGCCCAGTAACAAGGAGGCAACGAGGATGGAAACGATCCGAATAGCCGACATCAAGATTGGTGACAGGCTGCGGGAGGACTTGGACGATATCACGGCGCTTGCCGAAAGCATCAAGCGGTACGGACTGCTCGCCCCGCCCGTGCTGGCGGACGACGGAACGCTGGTCGCTGGGCAGCGCCGGGTCGAGGCAATGAAAAAACCGGGATGGACGGAAATGCCCTATATCCATAAGGGGAAGTTGACCGCCGAGCGTCTCCATGAGATCGAGCTTGAGGAAAACATCCGGCGCAAGGACTTCACGGAGTTCGAGATCAGCAAGAACATGGTCGCGTTGGCGGAGGCGGTCGGAGAAAGACTTCAAACGGGAATGGAGGTTTCTGCGAAACCGTTTCGCAAAAACCCTTTGGGCGGTCGACCAGAAAAAGCAAATCGTACAGCTGTTATCGCGAGCGAGATTGGCGTTACATCAAGAACGATAGAGAATGCAAAATCCCACGTCGCCGCCGTAGAAACCTACCACGCCCTTGAAACGCACCCTAAGATGAAGGCGATCTCCATAGCCAAGCAAGCGGCCAAGCTCCCCGAAGAACAGCGCGCGACCTATGTGGAAGAGAACATCATGTGCGCCGACAAGAAGCGGACGGCGCGGAGGCTGCTCTCATCTTTTCGCGATGATGATCAAACTCGCGCGTACTATGCCGCCTGTGACCGTACCGGCTCGTATGTGGGCGTTAAACGCTGCCGCGACGCGGAGACGCTCAAGCTCGTGGAGAGTCAATTACGGAAGAAGCGCGACGGCATCAACAAATCGTTGGGCAAGGTTTCTCGCCTGAAGAAATCGTTCGGCAAAGCCGTTTGCGTGGCGGGCGAGAACAGTAACGAGACCAAAGCGCTCGCCGAAAAGCTGTATGCCATGGCGGACGAGCTGCAGACGCTGCTCGCAATGTGAGCGGGATGGCAGCGAGCATAATCACAAGGCGGACGATATACCGCCTGAGATAGAAAGGAAAACTAAATGAGCAACAGACACATTGTTACAGCGGAATCGGTTCGCCGGGGGCATCCCGACAAGGCGTGTGACCAGATCGCCGACGCCATTTTGGACGCGCATCTGGAACAAGACCCGAACGCCCACGTCGCCGTGGAGGTGTTCGCAACCGACGGAAAGATTCTCGTCGCGGGGGAGGTGACCAGCAAGGCGAAGGTCAACTATAAAGAGATCGTTTGGCGTGTGTTGCGCGCCATCCGTTACAAGCGTGCCGATCTTTCGTCCGCGCCAGATAAGCATCTTGACATCGAGGTGCGCGTGCATGAACAGTCCACCGACATCGCCGCTGCCGTGGATCGGGAGGAACTGGGTGCGGGGGATCAGGGGATCATGGTGGGCTACGCCACAAATGAAACCGAGGAGTTTCTGCCGCTGCCCGTGGTTCTGGCACATCGAATCTGCCGCGAGCTGGACGAGTTATCGCGTGGGGCGAAATGGCTGGGCGCGGACGGCAAGGCGCAGGTGAGCGTCGTTTATGACGGCGATACGCCGCTGTACGTCAAGACCGTCGTGATTTCCGCACAGCATACGCCGAACGTCTGCCGATCCTGCATGGAAAAAGCGATTCTGGAGAGCGTCGTGTTTCCCACCATCCCGGACGAGCTTCTGCGACCTAAAACCGACATCCTCATCAATTCTTCCGGGCAATTCGTCTTGGGCGGCCCTGCTGCGGATACGGGCCTGACTGGGCGCAAGTTGGCGGTCGATCAATACGGGCCGGTCGCGCGCATCGGCGGCGGCGCGCTTTCCGGGAAAGATGCGACAAAGGTGGATCGCTCCGGCGCGTACATGGCGCGTTACATTGCGAAGAACCTCGTTGCGGTGGGGTTGGCGGAGCGTTGTGAGGTGCAGATTGCCTATGCCATCGGGCAAGCGGAGCCTGTTTCGATGAGTGTGGACGCCTTGGGAACCGGCGTCATCGCCAACGGACTTCTGACGCAAACGGTGCGAAAAGTGTTTGACCTGCGTCTCGCCGCGATCATCAAGGCGTTCGACCTGCGCAAGCCGCGCTTCTCCCGCCTCGCCGCCTACGGCCACTATGGACGACCCGAATTGAATCTGCCGTGGGAGCGGATGGATAAGGCAGATGCGCTGTTCAACGAAGCGAAACGCCTGCTACTGGGATAATGGCCATGAACAACAGAATACGTTCGCCGACCTGTATCAACGGGTCTGGTTTTTTATACCCATCAAGAACATGAAAAGGAGAACCGAAATATGTCAAAGACGAAAATGGCACTTGATGTTGTGCAGGACTTGCGTAGTCTAGCGGACAGCGTGGAAGCGCTGGCTAAAGCGCTGGACGCGTCGGACGGCGCGATTGACGAACTGGAACGGAGTCCCGAGCAACCCGTCTCCATGACCACCACCCCGCCTGAGACGGCGATCACTCTCGTGGAACTGCGCGCCTTCGTGGCCGAGCGTTCCACCCCGGAGAACCGCCCGAAGATCAAGGAGATTCTCACTCGCTACGGCGTGAAGAAGCTCACGGAACTGACCGAGGATAAGTACGCCGCCGTTATGCGCGAGGTGGCGGCGCTGTGAATGAGATCAACCACGCCGGCCGCGCGCACGCCCGGTTGAACGCCTCATCCTCCCATCGCTGGATGATGTGCCCGCCGTCGGTCAGGCTGTCGGAGAACTTCGCGGATACGCCCTCCCGGTACGCCGAGGAGGGGACCTATCTCCATGAACTGTGCGAACTCAAGCTGCACAACTTTCTCGGCGATAAGCCGCCCGAATTCATCACGGTCACCTTCGCGGCGCTCAAGGACAACGAGTTCTATTCCGACGAAGCGGAAAGCGTCACGGACGAATACGTGAACTTCTGCGCTGAAACGATTGAAGCCGTCATGGCGAGCTGCCCCGATCCTTTGATCCTCGTCGAACACCGGCTCGATTATTCCGAGTATGTGCCGGAGGGGTTTGGCACTGGCGATCTCATCATCGTCGCGGACGGCGTGATGGAATGCATTGATTTCAAGGGTGGGCGCGGCGTGAGGGTTGAAGCCGATCACAACAGCCAACTTATGCTCTACGCGCTGGGGGCACTGCTGGAATTCGATCCGCTGTACGACATCCGGCGCATCAGAATGTCCATCTTGCAGCCGCGCCTCTCCAATATCTCCACTTTCGAGATGACCGCCGACGATCTGCTTCACTGGGCGGAAACGGAGGTGCGCCCCAAGGCGCTTCTCGCCTACGAGGGCAAGGGCGATTTCTGCGCGGGCGAACATTGTCGATTCTGCAAAGCCCGATACACCTGCCGCGCCCGGAGCGAATACCACATGCGGCTGGCAGCCCAGGATTTCAAACAGCCGGATTTGCTCACCGACGATGAGATCACAGACATTCTGCCCGTTGCCGAGAGCCTAAACAACTGGGTGCAAGACCTTATCGCCTACGCGACGCAGCAGGCGGTGGACGGAAAGCAATGGCCGGGGTACAAGCTTGTGGCCGGGCGCTCGGTGCGCAAGTACGCAAGCGAAGCCGAGATCATCAAGGCCGCGACCGAGGCTGGGTACACCGACATCTACAAGACCGTGCTTCTGGGGATCGGCGAATTGGAAAAGCGCATGGGCAAGAAGAAATTCTCCGATGTGCTGGGCAAGTTCGTCGTCAAGCCTGTGGGCGCGCCAACGCTCGTCTCCCAGACCGATCCGCGAAGACCGTATTCCGATGCGGCAACCGACTTCAAAGACTGACTTGCACGCAAGTCGGCAAGCAAGATAACGACCAAGATAATAGGAGGTACATTTATGTCCACAAAGGTAATCACCGGCAAAGTCCGAGCCTCGTTCGTCCATGTATTCGAGCCGCAGTCCGTCAACGGCAGCGAGCCGAAATACTCCTGCTCCTTCATCATCCCCAAGGCCGACACCGACACCATCGGCGAGGTTCAGGCCGCCATCGAACAGGCCAAGCAGGACGGCATCCCCAAGTGGGGTGGGAAGATCCCGCCGAACCTCAAGACCCCGCTGCGCGACGGCGATATCGACCGCCCGGACGATCCCAACTACGCGGATAGCTTCTTCATCAACGCCAACAGTAAAGAGAAGCCCGGCCTCGTGGATCGCCGCCGCATGCCCATCACCGATCCGCTGGAACTGTATTCCGGATGCTACGCCCGCGCGTCCATCAACTTCTATCCGTTCAACACCAACGGAAATCGCGGCGTGGCGGCTGGTTTGGGCAACGTCCAGAAATGGGCGGACGGCGAGCCGCTCAACGGTCGCGTGAGAGCCGAGGACGAGTTCGGCGCACTCGACGACGTGGATGACGACGATTTCCTCGGGTAAAAAAAGGTGGGGGCTGTGACACGAAAGAAGTTTCGTGCCGCAGCCGCTTGTTTTGAGGATCAAACAGATGACGGGGAAGCAGGGG
>JAVXNW010000041.1:0-22271 GCA_036645575.1 Clostridia bacterium
CGTACAGCTCGAGGGGATAGTGTGAAAGGGGGCGAGCAGCCCACCTTTCGCGTTCAATAACCCGCGTGAGCGCAGCACGGCACCGCAGTGCCGTGCTGCCTTGACCACATGCGCTCACGCGGGGAGGGCGGGCGGCGGAGACACCACACCCGCGCGCGCGGATTTCGCGCCGCGAAATCCGCTACTCGCTCAGCTCCATCCCTACCTGCTCCCCGAGCGGCTTGGGCGGCGTCGGCGCGCGCAGCTTTAGATGCGCATACGCCGCAGGCGTGCAGATCCTGCCGCGCGGCGTGCGCATTAGAAACCCCAACTGCAATAGGTACGGCTCGTACACGTCCTCAATCGTGCCTGGGTCCTCGCCCGTGCACGCCGCTAGCGTGTCAAGCCCGACCGGCCCGCCACCAAATTTCTCGATCATCGCGCGCAGCATCGTCCGATCCGTGTGGTCAAGCCCTAGCAGATCTACCTCCAGCATGTCCAGCCCTTGGCACGCGATTTCCCGCGTGATCGTGCCGTCCGCTAGCACCTCCGCATAGTCGCGCACCCGCTTGATCAGCCTATTCGCGATGCGCGGCGTGCCGCGCGACCTGCGCGCAATCTCCAGCGCCCCCGCCTCGTCACACGCGATCTTCAGGATCTTCGCACTGCGCAAAATGATCTGCGACAGCTCCTCCGGCGAGTACATCTCCAGCCGGAAGCTGATGCCGAACCGGTCCCTGAGCGGCGAGGTCAGCATCCCCGCGCGCGTCGTCGCGCCAATTAGCGTGAATTTCGGAAGATCTAGCCGGATCGACCGCGCCGACGGCCCCTTTCCAATCATGATGTCGAGCGCGTAGTCCTCCATCGCTGGGTACAATACCTCCTCCACCGGATGGCTCAGCCGATGGATCTCGTCGATGAACAGCACGTCCCCCGCGTTTAAATTGGTCAATATCGACGCCAAATCGCCCGGCCGCTCAATCGCTGGCCCGCTCGTCACGCGAATGTTGTGCCCCATTTCCGACGCAATGATGCCCGCCAGCGTCGTCTTGCCCAGACCTGGCGGCCCATACAGCAGCAGGTGATCCAGCGGCTCACGCCGCGCAAGCGCCGCCTGCATGTAGACCGTCAGGCTGCCCTTTAGCTTCGGCTGCCCGCAGTATTCCGCCAGCGTGACCGGGCGAAGCGATTGCTCTAGCCCCTCCTCCTCGTCCCGGAAGCCGGTGCCCACCACCCGATTGTCTTCCATCAGCGCACCATTCCCTTCAGCGCAAGCCGGATCAGCCCATCCGCCTGGTCAGACTGATCCGCGACCCGCGCGACGGCCGTCGCCGCCTCGCTCGCGGCATACCCAAGCGACATCAGCGCCTCGATCGCCTCGCCCTGCGGGCTATCCTGCGCCTGCGCCTGTGCCTGCCCGGCGCCGCTGCCGATCAGGTCGCCGTCCTCAACCTTGTCGCGCAGCTCCAACACCAGCCGCTGCGCCGTCTTTTTTCCCACGCCCGGCGCGCGTTGCAGCGCGTTTGCGTCCCCGGTCACCAGCGCCAGCGACAGGTCCTTGACCGACATCGCCGACAATATCCCTAGCGCGGTGCGCGGGCCGATCCCGCTCACGCTCCTGAGCCGCTCGAACATCCGCTTTTCCTCGCGGCTATAAAACCCGAACAGCTCAAGCGCGTCCTCCCGCACCGACAATGTCGTATAGCATTTCATCGGGCTACCCACCGCCGGCGCCGCCGACAGCGTCGCCGCGCTCACCGCCAGCAGATACCCGACTCCGTGCGCGTCCAGCACCAGCGAATCCTGATTCTTTTCGGACACAAGTCCCTCAATGTGCGCGTACATATACCCTCCGCGATCCGCTCTTTTTTTAAGCGCATCCTCCGCTATTTGATCTTGAACAGGTGGCGCATGTTCGCGCTATGCGCGTGCGTGATCGCCACCGCCAGCGCGTCCGCCGCGTCGTCCGGCCGCGCAATCTCCTCCATGTGAAGCAGCGCCTTCACCATCATCTGCACCTGCTGCTTGTCCGCCTTGCCCTGCCCCGTCACCGCCTGCTTGATCTGCATCGGCGTATATTCATACAGCGCGTCCGTGCGCTGCGCCGCCGCGACAAGCGCCGCGCCGCGCGCCGCCGACACCGCCATGCCGGTCGTCACGTTCTTCGAAAAAAACAGCTCCTCAAACGCGACCTCATCCGGCACAAACTTGTCCATCAGTTGGTTGACGCCGGTGAACAGCGCGCTCAGCCGCTGCGGAAGCGGCTGCCCCGCCGGCGTCGTCAGCGCGCCATAGGCGATCAGCCGACTGCGGTCGCACACCGTCTCAATCACGCCCCACCCCATCGTGGCCAGTCCCGGATCGATCCCCAATATAACCAAATCAACTTGCCTCCGTACAATGAAAGCCAACAAAAAGCCCGACGCTTGCGCGTCAAGCCCTTCCCGCCCCGCACGCCCACGCGCCGGCCGGAATCCATCGGCATCCGCCTATCTTCCTTATGATAAGCGCAAACCCGCGCGCTGTCAAGCAAAACGCCTCGCCGTTTTTACCCTGAAAACCGGCCGTTTTGAGCGCACGCGCACGGGCTGGCACCGCGCCGCGCCGCAACCCCCGCCTCAGGCCTTGGAAAGCGCCTCGAGTTCAGGCGCGGCGGCGGCAACGCGTTTCAGCAGCTTGTCGAGCGCTTCGAACGTCCGTCCCTCGGCGCGCACGGTCACTTGCTCGGCGGTCACCGACTTTCTAACCAGCAGCCAGCCGTCCGCCGTTTCGACGCGCACGCCGTCCATGCGGGTGATGGGATGCCCCTCAAACGCCTGCGCCACTTCACCCAGCAGCGCGTCCTGCCGCGCATAGGCGCAGAACACGCGCAGGTCCGGCGTGATCGGCGGGCACACGACGTTTAAAAGCGCCTGCGAAAGCGTGGTTCCCGCCTTGGAAAGCGCCTCGCCCATCAGGAGCGCCGCAAACAGCCCATCGTCGTAGCCCAGTTCGCCAAAGAAGAAGTGCCCGCTCACCTCGCCGGCAAGCGCCGCGCCCAGCGCCAGAAACCGGCGCTTGATGAACGTGTGGCCGCTGCGCTCGGCAACCGGCGTTCCCCCCATTTGCCGGATCGCGTCCTTCACGACCGAAGAGGATTTTTGGTCGTAGACCACCGGCGCGGGCTTGCCGCTCAACAGGTGGCGGATGAACACGACCAGCGCCCGCTCGCTCACGACCACCTCGCCCAGTTCATCCACGAACACCGCGCGGTCGCCGTCGCCGTCAAAGGCGACGCCAAACGCCGCGCGCTCCTTGACGACCAGCGCCTTGAGCGCGGTCAGCTCCCCATATTCCGCGGGGTTGGGCGCGCGGTTTGGAAACGCGCCGTCGGGCGTGCAGAACAGTTCCACCACTTGATAGCCGCACGCGCGCAGCGCCTCGGGCGCGATCAGGCTCATCGCGCCGTTTCCCGCGTCCACCACCACCTTGCCCCTGGGCGCGCAGCCAAAGCGCGCCTTCATCGCCCCTAGGTATCCCGGCAGGACGTCAAGCGCCTCGAGCCGCCCAACGCCCTCGGGCAGCGCGCCGCGCGCAACCAGCGCCTCAATCTGGTCGATCAGCGCCCGCGTCACCGGCTGGTCGCCCAGCATGAACTTAAGACCGTTGTACTGCGCGGGGTTGTGCGACGCGGTGACCATCACGCCGCCATCCGCGCCGGGTCTTTTGAGCGCCCAATACAACACCGGGGTCGCGATCGTACCCATGTCCTGAACATTTGCGCCGCCTTCCACGAGCCCTTCTATCAGCGCGGCCTTGAGTTCGGGCGTGGACAGGCGCACGTCGCCCCCCACGCGGAACACGCCGCCCGGCCGCAACGCCGCGAGCGCGCGCCCTACGTCATGCCCGTCGCGCGCAAACAGCTCGCGCCCAAATACGCCCCGGATATCGCAGTCCTTGTAAATGCTCATGCGCTTCTCCCCGTCAAATTTTATAGTTCTTCCGGCAGTCTTCCTCAAACGCCTTGTATACCTCGTCGTACGCGCGCACCCATCCATCCACCGGATCGACCGTCTTCTCGCGCCGGAGCATCGCGCCCGCCGCCCGCGCAAGCGAGCCAAACGCGCCCGACGCGGCCACGAGCGCCGAACCCATCGCGGCGTCGATCGATCCCGGCACCACCAGCTGCCGGTTGAGGACGCTTGCGCGAATGCGCAGCCACAAATCGCTTCGACACGCGCCGCCCGCCGTCCAGATCGTCTGCCCCACAGGCGCGCCCAGCTTCTGCATGCGCGCAAAGGCGAGCCGCTCGCCCAGCGCCACCCCTTCCATGAGCGCCGGATACAGCTTGCCCGACAGGATGTCGCCCCGGTAGAACGCCTCCGCGTCGGGATCGACAAACGGGAACCGCTCGCCGCGCCCGCTCAGCGGATAGCAGCGCGCGCCGGTCGGGACGAGCGGCTCGGCCGCGCGGTCCATCTCGGCAAAGGCGCGACCCTGTGCGCACGCGTTTAAGCAGCGCCCGCCCAGATTCGACGCGCCGCCCAGCATCCACTCGCCCGATGGCAGCAGGTGCGAATAGCTGGCGCCGCTCGGGTCGATGACCAGCTGGTCGGTGACGCCCTTGAGCACAAACGTGGTTCCGATGATCGAGGCCCACTGCCCCGCGCTGACCGCGCCCGCCGCGAGCGCGGACGCGTAGCCGTCGGTCGAGCCGCCGACCACCATCGTCTTTTCGCTCAGCCCCAGCCGCTCGGCCGCGGCGCGCGTGACGGGCGCGATGGGCTCGCCCGGCCCCAGCACCCTTGGAAACTTGCCCAAATCAAGCCCCATCCGCGCAATCGCGTCCGGCCAGCGCCTTTCGATCAGGTCGTAGCCGGTCTTGAGCGCGTTGGAGTAGTCGCTCACGCAGTACTCGCCGCACAGAAGGCCCACCACGTAGTCGGCCTGATGCGCAAACACGCGCGTCTTTTCGTAGATCTGTGGCTGGTGCGCCTTGATCCACAGGATGCGCGGCAGCGAAAACGACGCGCCAAACGTGAGCCCCAGCTTTTGCTCGTGCGCGCCCATTTCCGCGTGAACCCGCGCCGCCTCCGCCTTGGCGCGCGGGTCGTTGTACATGAGCGCGGGCGTGAGCGGGCAAAAGCGCGCGTCGAGCGGCACGATGGTGCCGCTGGTTCCGTCGATGCTGATTGACGCAACGCGCGCGGAATCCGGCAATTGCGACGTGCAGGCCCGGATCGCCTGCTCCGACGCGGCCTGCCAGTCGGCGGGCAACTGCTCGTAGGCGCCGGGCGCGCTCGCGCTGTTCATGCGCGCAAACGCCACCGACTGGGCCGCGACCGTCTCGCCCCGCGCGTCGACCACCATGCACCGAACGCCCTGCGTCCCCACGTCCAGCCCCATAAAGTACTTGTCCATTTCTGCCCGCATATCAATCGCCCTCTTTTCTTGCGCCTATGTACATCCTAAAGACCTGTTTCCCCGCGAATTTTCGCGTTTTACCGCCCGTTCTACCCGTCCCCGCGCTTTTTCCCGCCTTTGCGCGGGCGCTTTTATTTTCCGGAACCCAGCGCAAACAGCAGCTCGTCAAGCGCCACGTCGTCCCGGGCTTGGCCGGACTTGATGCGGTAGTCGGCGTCCACGCACGCGCGGTAGCCCGCCTCCAATTGCGCTTGGGTGAACTTGCGCGCCTGCTCGGCCATGCGCCGCGCCGGGTAGCCCTTGATGCCCAGCGCGCTTTCGACCTGCGGAAGCATCTGCCCCGCCGCGAGCATGCGGCTTATGTGGGTCATCAATCGCATCTGCCTGGTCAGCATCGCCAAAATCCCCAGCCGCGCCTCGCCCGCCTCCAGCATGGTTTTGGTCATCGTCATCACGCGCGCCATGTCGCGCGCCATCAGGCAGTCGATCATCTGAAAGACCTTGGCCTCGAGCGAGGGCGTCACCAGCGCCTCGACGGCCGCGCGCGTCACCGTGCCGCCGGGGCCCGCGTAGGCGCACAGCTTGCGCACCTCTCCGTCCAGCCGCGCAAGCGACGCGCCGGCCAGAAACGTGAGCTGCCTGAGCGCGTCGGGGTGAAATGTCGCGTCCAATTTCTTCGCCTGCGCGCGCACCCACTTGTCCAGCTCCGCGCCCTCTAAGTAGTCAAAGCGCACGTCTGCGCCCATCTTCACGAGCGCCGCGCCCAGTTTTCTGCGCAAATCCGCGCTTTCGCGCATCCAGAAGACCAGGCAGCAGCTCTCCGGCGCGCCCTTCAGCCATTCGATCATCCGCTCGGCCTGCGCCTCGTCGCCCGTGCGCCCGCTGAGCAGCGGCGCCCAGTCGCGAACCAGCACAAGGCGCTTGTCCGCCATGAACGGAAGGGTCTCGCACGCCTCGGTGATCTGCTGCGCGCCGACGTCCTCGAGCACCGCCTCGTTGAGCGCCTCAAGCCCGCTCGGCAACATCTTTTCGCGCATTTTTTCGACAGCCGCCCGCTTGATATAGCCCTCGGGGCCGGTGAACAGGTACGCCTTTTGCACTTTCCCCTCGTCGATCGCCGTAAAAAAATCCGACCATTTCATAAAAACGTCTCCATTTCAATGGCGCCGTCCGCGTAAATCCGCGCCCTTATCATGCCCATTTGATCGGTGCGGTAGACCTGCGCGCCCACGCGCGCAAGCCGATCCAGCAGCGCGGGCGCGGGGTGGCCGTAGCCGTTTCGCCCGACCGATATGACGGCGACCGAAGGCGCGACCGCGCGCGCCATGATTTCGCTGGTCGATCCGGCGGCCCCGTGATGCGCCGCCTTGAGCAGTTGCGCGCTTGCCAGGCGCACCGGCTCCGCCCCGCTGGTCAGGTCGCCGGTCAACAGCGCCGCGCCCGCGCCATAGCTGATCCGGGTGACGAGCGAGATCGCGTTGGCGGTCGCGCCCGCGCGCGCAGTATCGCCCGTGCCACCGCCCGTGCCCGCGCCCGCCCCACTACCCGCCCCGTCATCCGCAGCCGGGCCTAGCACCGTGAGGCACACGTTTTTAGAGAGCTGCACTTGGTCGCCCGCGCGCAGGTAGACAACGCGCGTGCCCGCGCGCGCCGCCTCCGCGACCGCCTCGCGCACGCCGGGGTCGGCCTCGACCGCGTCCCACCCGACGGGCAGGTAGAGTGCGGGCACATGGCGCGCCATCAACAGCGCCTGAAGCCCGCCTGCGTGGTCGCTGTGCGGGTGGGTCAGGAACACGCCGTCAACGCCCTGCCCGGTATGGGCGAGGTAGCCGGGGACCGGGCCGCTCTGCGTGCCCACGTCCATCATGTACACGCGCCCCTCGGCGCGGATCACGATGGCGTCGGCCTGCCCGGCGTCGAGGAAGGCGATGCTCAGCCCGCCGGGCAGCGAAAGCGCCGCGATCAGGGACGCGGTTGCGAGCAGAACGGGGAGCCCCAGAAGGCAGGCGTAGCGCACGCGCGGCGCAAGGCGAAAATAGGGCGAGGCCAGAAAGCCCGCAAGCGCGTAGAGCAAAATCAGCCACACCGGCCACGCGGGCACGTAAACCTCCGCCCAAGGCAGGCGCGCGACCAGCAGGGTCAGGCGCGTGAGCAGGGTGAGGAGCAGGTCGGGCAGCACGGCAAGGGCGGTGCCCAGCGCGGGCGCGATAAAGGAGAGCGCCGCCGCCGCCGCGATCAGCGGAAGCGCCAAGGTACACACAGGAACGGCTACGAGGTTGGTCAAAAGCGCGTAGGGCGTGAGCGTGCCAAACAGGCAGCACGCGGCCGGGAGCGTGCCCAGCTGCGCGGAAAGGGAGACCGACAGCGCGCCGAGCACCCAGCGCGCGACGCGCCCGCGCCGATTGACCTTGAGCAGCCGCGTGAGGGTGGGCGAGAAAAGCACAATGCCCGCGACCGCCGAGAACGACAGGATGAGCGCCGGGTCGGCGATCATGAGCGGGTTGGCGCAAAGCAGCAGCAAAAGCGCCGCGCTCAGGCTGGTGAGCGTGTCGGGCGGGCGGCCAAAGAGGCGCGCGCCCTCGAGCATCGCGTACATGACGGTTGCGCGAATCGCGGAGGCGGACATGCCGACCACCCCGACGTATCCCAGCATCAGCGGAAGGGTGAGCCAATAGGCGCGCTTTCGCGAAAGGCCGACCGCGCGCAGGAGCGCGCCCAGCGCCAGCGCCAGGCAGGTGACGTGCAGGCCGGAGACCGCCATCAGGTGCGCCACGCCGGCTTGGCGAAAACTCACGCGCAGCGGGTCCTCGTAGGCGGGCTTGTCGCCCAGCAAAATCGCGCGCGCAAGCGGCGCATTGGCGAAAAACAGCGCGTCTAGCCGGCTCGCGATCGCGTCGCGCAGCTTTTCAAGCAGCAATTGGGGCGTCAGCTGGTTGCCCGTCACGCGCAGCGTCCGGGCGTCGCCGGTTGCGCACAGGCGCACGTTTGCGCGCATGAGCCACGCGGCAAAGTCGAACCCGCCGGGATTGCGCACGCCGCCGGGCAGCCACGTATCGGCGGTGAGCGCGATCAGGTCGCCGGTTTGCAGGGGCACTTGCTCGTAGAGGGAAAGGCGCATGCGTCCGGGTCTGCGCGCGCCGTTGAGCGTCACGCGATCCAGCGTGACGGTCGCGCCCCTGTCGGTTTCGATCCCCTGCGCGCACACGCGGCCGGTCAATTGCGCGTCACGCGCGACCGGGCCGGGCGGCAGAAAGGAAAGCGAGGCGACGGCCCACGCGCCGGTAAACAGCAGCATCCCAAACAGCAGGACTTTTCGGCGCGTGCACGCAAACAGCATGCCGCCCAACGCGGCAAGCGCGCCAAAGTGCGCGGCGGGCACATGCCCGGCGCAGCCCGCCGCCGCGCCCAAGGCATAGCAGGCGGCGGCCAGGCACAGCGGCCTGCGCGCGCCAAAGCGGCTCACCGCGTCGGGTGCCCTTTCCATGCGCCGCGCCCCCTCTCCCGAAGCCCGCCGTCCCCCCGCACCCCGTCCCCCTTCATTCTACCCCAAGCGCCCCAAGATGGCAAGTATTCGGGCATGATTTCGCACCTTCGCGCATAGGTTATTCTGATGCCGTCATTTACGTCGATGCACGCGGGCGCACCTTTTGCGTAAGCTCGCATACGATACGATCAGGGGAGTGATGTTATGAGATATACAGGCTTGTTTTTTGCGCGAGAACCCAAGGCGCTGATGGGACTGCTCGACGCGCCCTACGCGGTGATGGGGCGTCATGCACTGTGTGCGCACGACAGCGCATGTGACGGCGGGGCGATGGCGTGCGCGGTCGGCCGGATTCGCAACGGACAAGCGCTTGCGCGCGAACTTGCGGACGCGGGGATGCGCGTCAAGCGCGAGGGCGGGCTGAGCGCGCTGGTGCTGGCGGCGTATCGGCTGTGGGGCGAGGATTATCCGGCAAAGCTCGAGGGGCCGGTCGGCACGGCGGTCATCGACCAGGACGCGGGGCGGCTGGTGCTCAGCCGCGACCGAATGGGCGAGAGCAGCCTGTTCTACATAGCGCGCGGCGCGTTTGTGGCCTTTTCGGATCATCCCGCGCCGCTATTAAACGCGCCGTTTGGACGCCGCGAGGTGGACGCGGACGGCCTGCGCGAGCTGTTTGCGCTGGGGCCGGCGCGCACGCCCGGCACCACGCCGGTCGCGGGCGTCAAGGCGCTTGAGGCGGGATGCCAGCTGATCGCGGACGGCAAGACGCAGCGTGTCAGGCGCTACTTTGCGCTCGAGGCGCGCCCGCACGAGGACGACGAGCGGCGAACGATTGAGCGCGTGCGCGAAATGCTCTCGGAGGCGCTCGCCTTTGCGCTGCCGCTCGAGCCCGCCGCCATGCTGTCGGGCGGCCTAGATTCCACCATTCTGACCGGGCTTGCCGCCCAGAAAAGCGCGCGCCCGATCGACACCTGGTCGGTGAGCTACCTGCAAGACGAGCACTTTTTCACCCAAAACGACTACCAGCACGAGCGCGACGCGCCGTTTGCGCTCTTTGCCGCGCAGGAGTTTGGCACCAACCACCACGAGGTGATTCTGGATCAAGCGTCGCTGGCCGAGGGGCTGCACGACGCGATGATGGCGCGGGGTCTTCCTGGCATGGCGGATGTGGACGTGTCGCTGTACTTGTTCGCGCGGCGCATTGCCAAGGAAAACCGGGCGGTGCTGTCCGGGGAGTGCGCAGACGAGGTATTTGGCGGATACCCCTGGTTTCACAAGCCGCAACTGATCCACACGGACGGCTTTCCGTGGTCGGGCTCGCTCGAACTGCGCGAGCGCGTGCTCAAAAAATCGGTGCGCGAAAAGCTGAACCTGCTGCCCTACGCCGCCGCGCGCTACCACGAGGCCGCCGCGCAGTTGCCACGGCTTTCGGGCGAAGCGCCCGAACAGGCGCGGCTGCGCTTGGTGCACGGCTTGTGCCTCAACTGGTTCATGCCCAACCTGCAAGAGCGCGCAAGCCGCATGTGCGAAAAGAACGGCCTTGCCGTGCTGACGCCGTTTTGCGACGACCGGCTCGCCCAGTACGCGTACAACATCCCGTGGGAAATGAAGAACCTGGGCGGTCAGCCCAAGGGCCTTTTGCGGGCGGCCTACGCCGACCTTTTGCCCGACGCGCTGCGCAACCGCCGCAAAAGCCCCTACCCCAAGACGCACCACCCGGAATATACGCGCCTCGTGTGCGAGCGGATGGCGCGCGTGCTGCGCGACAGGGACGCCCCGATCGCGGCGCTGCTCGACGCCGATGAAGTGCTCCGCCTGATGGCGTCAGGCCTGCCCGCAGGCGACACGCCTTGGTACGGCCAGTTGATGACCGGCCCCCAGATGATCGCCTACCTGCTGCAGGTGAACGACTTCCTGCGCACATTCGACCTAAACGTCGCGCTCTAAGTCCGATCCTTGCGCCACCACCCCGATCCTTTTGCGCGCACCCCGATCCTTGCGCCACCACTCGCCCCCGCGAAGCGGCCCCGGTCGATCCTACACGGGATCGGCCGAGGCCACACTTCCAACAGGCGTCGCCAAAACCAAAAAGCCCGCCTTGAAGGGCGGGGCATGGCGGGAGCATGTGGGAATCGAACCCACCCGAGAGAAGAATAAACCCTCGCAACGGTTTTGAGGACCGCAGGGCACACCGGCGCCCATCTGCTCCCATGCGTGTTGATTATTATAACATATGTGACCGCGCCGTGCAACGCTTTTCGCATTGCGCGTTATTTTGGCGGGCCGCCCCGGCGGTTTCAAGGCCTGCCAGCGGGCGGCGCGCTTTCTTTCGCGGCTGACCTATTTGGCGGGCCGCCCCGGCGGCTTCAAGGCCTGCCGGCGGGCGGCTAAGTTTCTTTCGCGGCAGACCCGGCCAGCGTGCGCGCGTCGCCCTGCTTGACCGTGTATTTTTTTTGATCGAAATACGTGAGCAATTCAAGCGCGTTTTTGCGGGAGGCGCCGATCGCGTCCCGGAAATCGGCCAGCGAAAACGCGCCGCGCGCGCCCAATCGGCTAGCCGCGTCAAGCGCCTGCGCAACGGCCTCGGCGGTCAGGTAGCGCTGCTCGCCGACGCGCACGAGCGCGCCCTCGTCCACCAGGTTTTCAAGCACCGCCTGCGCGTTTGCCGCCTTGGGAAACTGCGCCAGCACCTGCCGCGCGTCGGGCGGCGCAAACCCGCCGGACGCATACGCCGCGAGCAGCGCCGCGTGCGTTTTTTCCTGCGCCGCGGAGCGCTTCGGAAAAAATTCGTTTCGCGCAAGCAGCCCCCCGCTTTCCCGAATGTCGCCGCGCGCGATGAGCGCGTCCAGCATCTTGTCGGTGTGCGCAATCTCGCCGCCGGGTCTGGCGCGCGTGCGCAGCGCCTCGCGCGCCAGACCGGCCTTGAGCGGGTTTTCCGCGTGATAGGCGGAAAGCGCCGCCTGCGCCCGCGCGCAAAAGCGGTCAAGCGCAAAAGCGCCCAGGTAGGCGTTTGGCGCGACCGCGAGCGCGAGGCGCTTTTCGCACAGCTCGCCAAGCGCCGCGTCCGCCTGCGCAAGCGGCTCGTTCAGCCTGCGCGCCGCCTGCGCAACCTCGCACGGCCGGTCGCCCGCGCCGGCCAGCAGCGCGCTTAGCCGCTCCGCCAGGTCGCCCCGCAAAAGCGCGCCCACTTCTTGAAGCGCCTCCGCGTCGTTTTTTTTGCGCCTGGGCGGCGCTGGGTCGAGCACCACGCCGCCGCCGATCGTCTCAAGCGGCGAATAGAATCGCACGACGAACCGGTCAAACGCCTTGGCGCACACGTCCTGGTCAAACCGCAGCTGCGCAAGTCCGCTTTCGCCCGGCGCCAGCGCGTCGCGCCCCAGCAGCGTCACCTTGCACAGGCATTCCCGCGCGCCGTGGTGAAAGTGCAGCCGACTTCCGCTGTTGATTGCGCGCGCGCTCCCCTCAAGCACCCGCAGTTGCACGTCCAGCATCCTGCTCACGCACAGCGAGCCCCCCTCGGCCAGCACGTCCCCGCGCGCGACGTCGCCCTTTGAAGCGCCCGCCAGATTGACCGCGACGCGCTGCCCGGCCTGCGCGCGCGACGTCGCCTCGCCGTACACCTCGATCGCCCGCACCCGAACGGGCGTGCCCCGCGGATAGCAGCAAAGCGCTTGCCCCACAGACACAGCGCCCTCCAGCAGCGTTCCGGTCGCGACAAGGCCGAACCCGTCCACCGAGAACACCCGGTCAATGGGCATGCGGCTTGGCAATTGGGCGCGCAAAAGCGGCGCGTCCCGCGTGTCTGCGCACGCAGCTTGCCGCCATGCCCGCGCAAGCTGCCTAGCCAGTTCCGCGCGCAGCGCCTCGATCCCCTCGCCCGTCACGGCCGACACGCACACAAGCGGCGCGTCCGCAAAAAACGTGCCCTCGAGCCCGCCGCGAATCTCCTCCACCATGAGCGTCAAGAACGCCGCGTCCACCATGTCGCACTTGGTGACCGCCACCACGCCCGCGCGCACGCCCAGCAGCGTCAATATCTCGATGTGCTCGCGCGTCTGCGGCATGATCCCCTCGTCCGCCGCGATCACCAAAAGCGCCAGCGTCACCCCGCCCGCGCCCGAGAGCATGTGGGCAATGAACTTCTCGTGACCCGGCACGTCGACGATGCCCGCGACGCCTCCGTCCGGAAGGCGCAGCGGCGCAAAGCCCAGTTCAATCGTGATCCCGCGCCGCTTTTCCTCCGCGAGCCGGTCGGTGTCGATGCCGGTCAGCGCCCGGATCAGGCACGTCTTGCCGTGATCCACATGCCCGGCCGTCCCGATGATCCCGAGCGCGCTCATCGACCTTCCGGGCGCAGCACCGCGCGCAGCGCGTCTGAAAGGCTGGGAATCTGCTCGCCTAATACCGTGCGCATGTCAAGAAGCACGCAGTCCTTTGCGATGCGCGCAATGACCGGCGTTTCGCCCTGCCTCAGCGCCTTTTCAAGCGCGTCCGCGCTCAAACGCCGATCCTCGATCCGGCACGCGACGCTGTCGAGCGCCTGCGCGGGCGCCGATCCGCCGCCCACCTGCCCGTGCTCCTGCGTAAGCGCGCACGCGATTCCGCTTTCCTGAAGCAGTTTAACCAGCGCCGTGCCCCGCGCCCACATTTCGGACATCGGCTGCGCCAGCATGTGCAGTACCGGAATATCGCGCCGCGCAATCGCCTCGTCCTCATAGCACGAAAGCGTTTCATACAAGAGCGCCAGCGTCACCTTGCCCGGGCGCAGCGCCCGCATCAGCGGATGCGCCTTCATCTGCGCGATCAGCTTGCGCTTGCCCACGATCAGCCCCGCCTGCGGCCCGCCCAGCAGCTTGTCGCCCGAGAAGGTCACGATGTCCACGCCCGCCTTGATCGCGTCCCGGACGCACGGCTCGCCCGGAACGCCCATCTGATCCAGCGGAAACAGCGCGCCGCTGCCGATGTCGTACAGGACCGGCAGCTCGCGCCGCCTGCCCAATTCGCACAGCGACGAAATGCTGGTCTCCTCGGTGAACCCGACCATCTTGAAGTTGCTCGTGTGCACCTTCATCAGCGCGCCCGTCGCCTCCCCGATCGCCATCTCATAGTCGCTCAGCCGCGTTCGGTTGGTCGTGCCCACCTCTTTTAGGACGGTGCCCGACAGGCTCATGATCTCCGGCACCCGAAACGAGCCGCCGATCTCCACAAGCTCGCCCCGCGACACCACCGTCTCGCGCCCCTTCGCGACCACGCCAAGCGCCAGCAGCACCGCGGACGCGTTGTTGTTCACCACCAGCGCGTCCTCCGCGCCCACCAGCTCCCGCATCAGCCGGGAAACCTGCGCATAGCGGCACCCGCGCTGCCCGGTCGCCCGGTCGTACTCCAGGTCAGAATACCCGCCCGCCACCCGAAGGGCCGCCTTCACCTGGCGCTCGCCCAGCACGGCGCGCCCCAGATTTGTGTGAAGCAGGATGCCGGTCGCGTTGATCACCGGGCGAATCCCGTGCCCCTCCCGCGCCATCCGCGCGACGATCCGCGCAACCAGCGCATCCTCCGTCACCTCGGGCGCTTCGCCCTCGAGCAGCGCGCACCGCGCGTCCTCCAGCACTTCGCGCGCGCACGCCCGCACGGGCGTCTTCCCCCGCGTCTCAATCAGCTCTGCCAACCGGGCGTCGCCGAGCAATCCATCCATCTTCGGCAATTGACGCATCTCCGCCTGCTTGGTGTTCATTTGCATCCCTCCCGCGCCGCCGGTTCTTCCAGTTTTTTCCATGTGGATAGTGTACCACAATTTATTTCGAAAGGAAAGTAGAATATGCCGGAGGGGAAATCAGGCCGCGAATTGGCCGCGCAAAAGGCCGCGTTGGGGCGCGCAAAAGGCCGCCCGCGGGGCGGCCTTTTGTCAGGAGACGATGATGTCCTGCGCCTGTTTCCTGTGCACTTTTCCGATGACGCGCGCCTGCCCATAGGCCAAAAGAAGCGCGGCCACCTCGCTTTC
The DNA here is from genome assembly GCA_036645575.1 of Clostridia bacterium. Classification (GTDB taxonomy): domain Bacteria; phylum Bacillota; class Clostridia; order Christensenellales; family Aristaeellaceae; genus JAVXNW01. The sequence goes on from JAVXNW010000041.1 coordinate 14,865, forward strand.
CGGGATCGCGGCCAGCAGTCCGCCGGAGGTCTCGGGGTTGTTCAGCACGATGGCCAGCGCCGCCGACACCGCGTCCGCGACGCGCGTCGTGGGCGAAAAATACGCTTGATTCCGGTACGCGCCGCCCGGTACGACCTCCTTTTGCGCAAATTCCAGCGCGTAGGGAAGCAGCGGCACGCGCGCCGAATCGATCGCAATGGTCACGCCGCTCGCCCGCGCCATCTCGCTCGCGTGGCCGATCAAGCCAAATCCAGTGACGTCGGTCAGCGCGCTGGGATGGCGCGCCACAATGGCGTCCCGCGCCGCGCGGTTGAGCCGCGTCATGCTGTCGATCATCGCGTCCACGCCGTCTTCCGCCAGCAGTTCGCCCCGCGCCGCCGTCGCCAAAATGCCCGTGCCCAGGGGCTTGGTCAGGATGATCGCGTCCCCTTCGCGCGCGAGCGCGTTGGTCAAAATCTCGCCAGGTCGCGCAAAGCCGGTCACGCACAGCCCGTATTTGGGCTCGCTGTCGGTGATCGTGTGCCCGCCCGCAATGGTCACGCCCGCCTCCCGCGCCTTTTCGCATCCGCCGCGCAATATCTCGCCGATCACGTCCGCGCCAAGGCAGCTGGGCACGCACAGTAGGTTCATCGCAAGCTTGGGCACCGCGCCCATGGCGTAGATGTCGCTGATCGCGTTCGCCGCCGCGATCTGCCCAAATAAAAACGGGTCGTCCACCATCGGTGGAAAGAAGTCCACCGTCTGAATCAGCGCCATGTCCTCTGAGATGCGGTAGGCCGCCGCGTCGTCGCTCTGGTCAAACCCGACAAGCAGGTTCTCGTCCCGCACCTTGGGCAGCTTTGATAAAATATCCGATAGGGCGCCCGGCCCCAATTTCGCCGCTCAACCGCCGGTCGATGTGAACTGCGTCAGGCGAACCTTCTTTTTCTCGTCCATGTCCTCCCCTCCTTCCTTCTCTAAGTGGGATCAGTATACCCCAACTTTTTCCGCTTGACAAGCCCGGAGATGAGCAAAGCGCCCCTTTGCCCCTGCCCGCCCCTTTTCGTCCCCGAAAGGGACGCTAAAATATTGCCCCAATCGGTGCGCTTTGGCGTCAATTGCCAAGGCAAGTGAAATTATGGGCGAAACGGGGCGCTTTTGGGCGTTCTGCGCCTTGACCACCGGATACCCGTCTGGTATAATTTAACCATACTACGGTAACTTTTTTTACAGAGAAACGCCTGTTTAAAAAGTTGAGAGAGAGGGTCGCGATGAGGCGAAGAAGACTGCTCGTCCCTTGGATCGCCATCGTGCTGTTGGCGGTTGTGGTTGCCGGTTTTCCCACGGCGCTTGCCGCGCAGCCCGCCCCCTTTACGCTGCGCGTGGGCTATTGGGACGGCTATGGCATGGCCCAGGATTCGTCGGGCGCGCTGTCGGGCTACACCTATGACTACATGACGCGGATCGCGGCGTACAACAATTGGGACTTGACGTTTGTTGCGTGCGGCTGGGTGGAGGGGCAGGAAAAGCTTTCGCGCGGCGATCTGGACGTATTTGGCCCCATGCAAAAGACCCCCGCGCGCGAGGCGCAATACGACTACACGCTTTTGCCCATGGGCAACGAGTACGGCGCGCTCTATGCGCGCGCGGACGATTCCTCCATCTTTTACGACGACCCCGACAGCATGAACGGCAAGACATTGGCCCTTGTGAGCAGCAACTACTACATCGACCTGTTTTCCGACTACTGCGAAAAAAACCAAATCGTGCTGACCGTCAAGCCTTTTTCCGACGCCCAGGCGTTTGAACAGGCGCTTGAGACGGGCGAAGCCGATCTCATGATCGCCGGCGACATGCGCGCCCCGGAAAACGCGAAGGTGGTGCTTCGCTTTCCCATGGAGCGCTTTTTTTACCCGACCACAAAGGGCAATCAATTCGTGCTGGACGGCATGAACCGCGCGATTGCGGAGTTGCAAAAGGGAAACGCCTACTTTGACGCCGAGCTCTACGACAAGTACTACGGAACGCGCGGCTTTGGCAAGGTCGCCCTCACCGCGCAGGAGCGCGCCTTTGTCGATCGCGCACAGACCCTGCGCGTGGGCTATCAGACGGGGCGCGCGCCGGCCGAGTACCAAGACCCCGAGACCGGCGCGGCGGCGGGCATATCGGTCGATTTAATGAACATTATCTCCGCGTACAGCGGCCTTACGTTTGAGTTCATGTTGACACAGGACACGCAGGACGCCCTTGACCTACTCGCGCAGGGCAGGCTTGACCTGCTGCTGGGCGTCGTGTGCGACGAGGCGTTTGCCAAGGCGCACGGGCTATGCCTTACCAAGCCGCTCTTTTCGAGCCAGTTGACCTTTGTCTTAAAGCAGGGCGTCGATTTTAACGAGCAACTGCTTTCCATGGCCATCCCGCGCAGCTGGGACGGCACGCGCAGGCAGATGGAAAAAAACTACCCGCACGAAACGATCAAGACCTTCGAAAGCACCGATGCGTGCCTTGACGCGGTGCTGCGCGGCGAGGCCGACATCGCGGTGCAAAACATGCTGTCGGTGGACAAGGCGCTCAAGCCCTATCGCTACCGCGCGCTCTCGGTCAACAGCATGCGCCAGGACGACTTGGCCGTGTCGATGGCGACCAGCGCGTCCGCGCCCCAGTGCCTGCGCGCGGTGCTCAACAAGGCGATTGACGCGATCGACGAGAAGGTGCGCGACCAGTGCATCTACGAATACACCCTAGGGCAGCCCTACGCGCCCTCCTTTTTAGACGCGCTGCGCTACAACCTGCCGCTGCTCATTGGCGTCGTGCTGCTGGCGTTTGTGCTGCTGATCACGATATCGCTTCGGTCGCGCGCGAAGCTCAACCGAATCGCCTTTTACGATCCGCTGACGGGCGAAATGAACCTGAACAAGTTCAAGCTCGAGGCGCAGCGCTGGCTCGAGCGGCCGGACAAAATGGGCGCGGTGATCGTGCTGGACATCGACAAGTTCAAGTCCATCAACGACTTGTACAGCTATGAATTTGGCGACAAGATCTTGCGCTTGGTCGCGCGCACGCTGCGCGCCACGCTTGTGCCCGGCACCATCTTGGCGCACGGCGTGGCGGACAAGTTCTACCTCATGACGCTCAACAGCGATTCCGAGTGGATCACGGCGCAATTCAACCACTTTTTCCGGCAGATGGACGCGGCGATGAAGCGCAATATCCCCGGCTGCAACATCGTCTTGAGCGCGGGCGTGTGCGTGGTGCTGCCGGGCGACAACAACGTCGTCTCGCTGATTGACCGCGCGAACATCGCCAGCAAGCAGATCAAGAGCTACCACGTGAGCAGCTTTTCGATCTACGACCAGTCGATGTACGACGACGTCAACCGCGTAAAGACCATCGAAAACGAGATGACGGGGGCGCTGGAGCGCGGCGAGTTCGTCGCCTACCTCCAGCCCAAGGTCGCCCTCTCGACCGGCAAGATGGTGGGCGCGGAGGCGCTCGTGCGCTGGCTGCATCCGCTCAAAGGGCTGATCCCGCCGGGCGAGTTCATTCCGCTGTTTGAGCAAAACGGGTTCATCACGCAGCTGGACTACTACGTGCTGGAGCAAGTGTGCCTGCTGCTTGAGCGCTGGCAGAAGCAGGGCGTGCCCTGCTTCCCGATATCGGTCAACCTCTCCAGGCGGCACCTGCAAAATAGCGACACCGCGCAGGTGGTTCACGCGATCACCGCGCGCCACCACGTCGATCCGCGCCTGATCGAGTTCGAATTGACCGAGAGCGCCTTTGACAACCGCAACCTGCGCGAGATCACCGCGCTGTTTGACCAATTGCACGCGGCGGGCTTTACGGTGTCGGTGGACGACTTTGGCTCGGGCTATTCCTCGCTCTCGCTGCTCAAGGATCTGCCCATCGACGTGCTCAAGATCGACAAGTCCTTCTTTGACACGCTCGAGCGCGGCGGCGCGAAGATCAGCATTCTGCTCGAAAGCGTCATTGCGCTTTCTAGGAAGCTGTGCATCAAGACGCTCTCGGAGGGCGTCGAGACAAAGGAACAGGTGGACATGTTGATCAGGCTCGGCTGCGATTTGGTGCAGGGCTTTTATTTCGCAAGGCCGATGCCTGCCGCGCAGCTGGAGGCGCTTTTGCGCAAAGACGCGGCACTGGGCGCAGATCATTTAAAGGAGGGCGATGCGCATGTGTGCTGAACCGCAGTCAGGCCCCGCAATCGTTGCGCAAGGCGAGATACGCGAATTGAAGGCGCAAATCGCCGACCTCAACCACCAGATTGCGGGCTTTGAAGAGACGATCGCGGACTTCAAAGAGAAGATGGCCGCGTGCGCCGAGCTTAAAAAGACCCAGGAGGCGCTGCTGATCAGCGAGCGCCGCCACGAGATCGTGATGAAATTTGCCGATGCCACGGTGTTTGAGTACGACGTGCGCACCAAGAGAATCCTCACCCAGCCGCAGGATTTTGAGGAGTACGGCATGCCCGCCGTCATGGAAAACGGCGTGGAGGGGGTTCTTCGTCAAAACCAGAACATCACCCAGGAGAGCGTGCCGCTGCTTCGCGAACTGTACCGCCAGATCGACGAGGGCGCGCCGCAGGCGACCGCGACGATCTGGGCCAGAAACGCGGACGGGCTCACGCACACGCTGAGCCTCCAGATGGTGAACATCTTCGGTCCCGCCGGAAAGCCGATCTACGCGGTCGGCATTCGCAAGGACATCACCAACCTGGTCGAGTTTCACAAGGAAAAGGAGTATGGCGCGCTGCTGGCCTCCGAACGCGCCTTCATCTACGAGGCGGACTTTACGTTGGACACGCTCTTGCGCTACGACGCCACGTGGGTAAAACTGAGCGGCATTGACGAGCCCACCACGCTTTCCAGCGTGCTTAAGGCGACAGCCGAGCGCTACATCGCGCCCGAGCACAAGCACCTGTTCCTCGAAAAGCAGTCGAGCCCCTTTGTGCTGGACGCGTTTGAGCGCGGCGAGCGCATCGTCACGTTCGAATACCGCAAGCTGATCCCGGGCAAGGGCTATCTGTGGTATGAGATGCGCATCGGCATGATCGCGGATGAATTGACCCATCACATCCACATGCGCGCCTACACCCTGGACATCAGCGGCAAAAAGACGCGCGAGGTCAAGGCGGTAGCCGAGCACAACCGCTACGAGAGCATGGTCGCCAAATCCGTCGCGGTGTACGAGATGAACCTCACCCAGAACCAAATGATCTTGGGGCAGGACACCTTCAAGGAGACCCACGGCTTTGAACCGCCCGATCACGCCGCCGACACGGCGCTTGCGCGCGTGCTCCCATTCATCCATCCGCACGACCGGGTGATGTTCTCCGCGTTCATGCGCTGCGAGACGCTGCTCGAAGCCTATCGGGCGGGGCGAACCGAGTTTACGTGCGTGTACCGCCGAATCGACGCCAGCGAAAAATATCACTGGTACCGCTACTCGCTCAAGCTCTTTGAAGACCCCGGCACCGAAAACGTGCTGTGCTACGCCTACATCGAGGACATTCACGCCGAGAAGGAGAAGGAGCTGCACCTGCTGTACAACGCCGAGCACGATTTGATGACCGGCTTTTACAACAAGAGTACCACGGCGGAAAAGGTGGATCACCTGCTTGCCTCCGAAAGCGGCATGCTCGGCCAGCACCTGTTTTTCATCATCGACCTCGACTACTTTAAGCTGATCAACGACAAGTTCGGCCACGCCTTTGGCGACGTCGTGCTCTCGCAGACCGCCTCGCGGATCAGCTCGCTGTTTCGCGAGGGCGATATCCTGGGTCGGATCGGCGGGGACGAGTTCGTCGTGCTCATGAAAAACGTGCAAAGCCTCAAGATGGCGTCGCTCAAGGCGCAGGAAATCTGCGCGAGCATCTCCGAAATCTACACCCAGCAGCAGCTCGAGCACAAGATCACGTCCAGCATCGGCATTGCGGTCTATCCGACGCACGGCAGGACCTACGACGCGCTCTACCGCCACTCCGACGCGGCGCTCTATCAGGCCAAGGAGCAGGGGCGCAACCGCTTTGCGCTCTATCAGATGGATACGCCCATGGATAGGAGCGCGGTCAAGGAAATGGACCTGCGCCTGATCCCCGAGGAACAGCCCTTTGACTACGACCTCAACACCTACGCGTTCCGCATACTCTACGAGGCGCGCGACAAGCGCCTGGCGATCAACAGCGTGCTGGAATTGGTCGGCAAGCGCTACCACCTGAGCCGCGCCTACATCTTTGAACTGTCCGAGGACGGCCAATTTCTCTCCAACACCTTCGAGTGGTGCCGCGAAGGGATATCCTCCCAAATGGCCCACATGCAGCACGTGCCCTGCGAGCTGCTGGCCGAGGGGCTCAACGCGGAGGGCGTGTTCTATATGCCCGACGCCCAGTGCACGCACGGCGCGCTAAAGGAGATGCTCCTTGCGCAGGGCGTTCAGTCCATGCTCCAGTTTCAACTGCTCAAAAACGGCGCGCCCGCCGGGTTCATCGGCTTTGACGAGTGCACGCGCCTGCGCACGCCCGAGGAGCACGAGCTGCTCGATTACCGCAATTTCACCAATACGCTGGGCGTGTTCCTGACCGAAATGCGCGCGCTGGAGGCGGTCGAGACGGCCCGGAATATGGCGCTGTCGGTCGTCAACGGCCTGGACGCCTATGCCTACGTCTGCGATCCCGCCACCCATCGGCTGCTGTTCATCAACGACAAGACGCTTAGAGAATTTGCCCCCGGCGCCCAGGTGGGCGACCTGTGCTATCAGGCGATCTGGCACGGAAGCACCCCCTGCCCCGGCTGCCCCATGCAGGCGCTGTGTGAAAGCTGCAAAAACCGCTACGCCGACCTGCGCTACAACCCCCGCCTAGGCGTCTGGGTGAAGGTGACCACCACGTGGATCAACTGGTCGCAGGATCGACAGGTCTGCCTAATCGACGTGCGCGACATCTCCGAATTTCACGCCGTGACCGAAGCCGAGGCCGCAAACCCCGATGCCACCAAGCGCCATATCGCCAAGCCCGATGGCGCGCCAGACGCAAAATAACCGCCCCGCGCCAGCACGACGCTGCGGCAGCCCGGCACTGCGGCAGCCCGGCACTGCGGTGCCGGGCTGCGCTCACGCGGTTATTGAACGCGGAGGAGGGGCTTCTCGCCAGCCCGGCACTGCGGTGCCGTGCTACGCTCACGCGGGTGATTGAACGCGGAGGTGGGGCTTCTCGCCCCCCTCCACACCACCCCCTCGAGCTGTACGTCCACGCTGTGGCATTCGTGCACCCGTCCTATAGGCTGTGGTGCCTCCCCCGCCTCCTCCTGCGCCCGCAGGCGCGACTGGCATCCAAGGACCATCCTTGGCGGGGTCCAGGGGCAGCGCCCCGGCCGCCGGAGGCCGTCCCCCGTCCCTCCTCGCCCATCGGCAAAATCC
>JAVXNW010000042.1:0-22245 GCA_036645575.1 Clostridia bacterium
CGGTGAAGTCGCCCGCCGCGCGCATACCCGATCGCCAGCGCAATCGGAATCAGATACAGCAATATCACGCGCCCGCCCCCTCGCCCGCGCCTTTGTCCGCGCCCGTTCCCGCGCCTTTGCCTTTCTCCGCGCGCTGCGCCGCCAGCAGCGCCTCCACCACGTCCGGGTCGAACTGCGTGCCCTTGCCCGCCAGCAGCTGCGCCACCGCGAACGAATGCGCCATGCCCTTGCGGTAAGGGCGCTCGCTGGTCATCGCGTCGTACGCGTCCGCGACCGCCATGATGCGCGCGCCGATTGACAGTTCTTCGCCCGCCAGCCCGTCGGGATAGCCCTTGCCGTCCACGCGCTCATGGTGGTGGCCGATCATGTCCATCACCTGCGCCGGGAACTGCACCTGCCCCAATATCCGAACGCCGGTCTTGGGGTGTTCCTTGATGCGCGCGTACTCCTCGTCCGTCAGCTTCTCGGGTTTTAGCAGCACCGCGTCGGGCACGCCGATCTTGCCGATGTCGTGCAGCAGCGCGGAAATGATCACCACGTCCATATCCGCGCCCGGCGTCGCCTCGGCAATCTGCAGCGCGTAGTTGAGCACCCGGTAGACGTGCAGTTGGTCGTGCACTGCGTCCTGCATGGATGCCTGCATAAAGCGCTCGATCTGCGCAAATTCCGCTTGCGTCATCTGAAACCCTCCTTCTGTATGAATGCGCGTCCCCGCCATGCCGCGAAAACGTCCGCTCCCCGCAGCCGCTTTCACTTGATCCGCTCAGCCGTCCCCCGCTTTCACCCATTTCGCGCACTTGATCCGCTCAGCCGATCCCCGCGCGCGGGATTGATTCAGCGCCCTAGTCGTAGTACCAGTGCCCGATCGCCTGGCGCAGCGCGCTTGCGTAGCTTCTTTCGGGCACTTCGGCGCTTGCGACGATGGGAATCTGACCCACGAGGCGACCCGCGAGCGCGACATCCACCGTGCCCACCTGCTGCCCCGGCGCGACCGGGGCGGGAATATGCCCCGGCAGGTTGCTCGTAAGCTCGATGTCCTGCTCCGCGCCCTTGGCGATGAGCAGCGTCATGTCCTCGCCCAATGTCAGCCCCACGCTGTCTAGGCTCCCGCCCGTCACCGGCATCACGCCGCGCACCTTGGCGCCCTTCTGCGCGACCTCATAGGTGCGGTAGTTCGCAAAGCCGTAATCGAGCATCGCCGTGGCCGTCTCAAAGCGCGCCTTGCTGGTCTTCGCGCCCAGCACAACCGCGATCAGGCGCATCCCCGCGCGCTTGGCGGTCGCCGCCATGCAATAGCCCGCCTCGTTGGTCGAACCGGTCTTGAGACCGTCGCAGCCGTCGTACAGGCGCGTCAGGCGGTTGGTGTTGGTGAGTTCCGTCACCCGCCCGTCGCCGTGCGTAAGCGTATCCATCCAGATGGTGGCGTACTCAAAGTAGATCGGGTGCTTGATCAGCTCCCGCGACATCAGCGCCACGTCGCGCGCCGAGGCGTAGTGATCCTGAACCGGAAGCCCGGTCGCATTGGCAAAGCGGGTGTTTTGAAGCCCCAATTCCCGCGCCCGCTCGTTCATCCGCGCCACCATGCTCTGCTCTGAGCCAAATAAAAACTCACCGACCGCGACCGTCGCGTCGTTGGCGCTGGCCACGATCATGCTCTTGATGAGCACTGAAAGCGGCTGCTGTTCTCCGGTGTCCAGCAGCACCTGCGAGCCGCCCATGGAGGCCGCGCGCGCCGATATATTGACCACGTCGTCCAACTGCGCGCGCCCGTCCTCCACCGCCTCGCACGCGAGCAGGATCGCCATGATCTTGGTGACGCTGGCAATCGGCCTTGGCGCGTCGGCGTCCACTTCAAAGATCACCTGACCGCTCTCGGGCTCCATCAGCAGCACCCCCGCACAGTCAAGTTTGATGGGCGGCGCTTCCTCGAGCGCGGCGCGCGCGGGCGCCGCCAGGCACAAAAGCGCCACGACGAGCGCAAGCAGTTTTCTGGGCATTCTCGATCCCTCCCCCGGCGTTTCGCATCGGAACGCGCGCTTTGGCGACATTCCCTTGTACACCATCGTACCCGCGCAATGGGGGAAATATGATTGGCCGCGCCAAAATCGCGCCACGCGCCGCGCTTTTTTTCAAAAAAGCCGGGGAAAATCTCCCTATTGGCTCATTTTCTCGACCGCAAGGCGCGGGACCTCGGAAAGCGCGCACAGCATCCCTTCAAACTGGACGCCCTCGATCGGGTCTGTGCCCAACGCGAGCGTGCGCCTGATCGCCTCATAGGCAAACCCGCTCGCGCAGCCCAGCGCTTCTTCCGGCGCCATGCCGGTCAGCAGCCGCCCGGTCAGCATGGCGCAAAGCAGGTCGCCCGTCCCCGGAAACGCGGCGGGCAGCGGCGCGTAGCGGCACAGGTAGACGTCGCCCTGCGCGCGCAACAGCGCGTTTGCGCACGCGCCCCCCTGAAGGCGCGCCCCGGTGACCAGCGCCGCCTTGCACCCAAGCCCGATGAGCGCGCGCAAAAGCGCCCGAAGCGCCTGCGGGGTGAGCGGCTCCGCCTGGTAGGGCGTTCCGGTCAGCAGGCACGCCTCGGTGTAGTTGGGCGTCGTCAGGTCGGAAACGGCGACCAGGTCGCGCATGGCGTCCGGCATGGCGGCGGGCACGGTTCGGTACAGGCTGCCATGGTCGGCCATCGCGGGATCGACCACCGCCCACCCGCACCCGCGCGCGCGCTGCGCGCAGATGAACGCGCGCAGGCGCACCGCTTCTTTCGGCGTTGCGAGAAAGCCGGTGTACACGCCCTCAAACGAGCGATCCAGCCGCGTCCACTCCTCAAGCGCCTGACCCAGAAAGTCGGTCTGGTCGATCATCTGTACGCCCGGAAACGCGGTGTGCGCCGAAAGCAGCGCGGTCGGCAGCGGGCAGGCCTGCACGCCCAGCGCCGCAAGCGTGGGCAGCGCCACCGCGAGCGCCGATCGCCCGATTCCGCTCAAGTCCTGCGCCACGGCTACGCGCGGCGCGCGGTTATTGCGCATGTCCTCTTTTCCCTTCCAATCTTCGCGGCGCAAAGGCGCGCCTATTTCCGTGTGCATTATACCACACCGCGCGCGCGCCGGCCAACATTTTTGCAAAGCGACGCCCCGCCATCTTTCGCGCCTCCTTTCGGAGGGGAAGACGGCGGGGCGATTTTAGATTTTAGCCTATGGGGTCTTTACTTCGAAGCGTTCTTGCCCGCGACACGGCCGAAGACCGTGATGTCGGCCAGCGCGTCAGAGCCCAGACGGTTGGTGCCATGGACGCCGCCGGTGGTCTCGCCCGCCGCGTACAGTCCTTCAATCACCTGGCCGTCGGTGCCCACGACCTGCGCCTGATCGTTGATCTTGATGCCGCCCATCGTGTGGTGCACGGCGGGAACCGCCTTGATCATGTAGAAGGGCGCCTTCTCGATCTTGGAGGGCATGGAGCGCTTGTTGAACTCCGGGTCCTTGCCCGCGTCCACGTAGCTGTTGTAGTTGGTGACGGTCTCCTTGAGCGCGGCCGCGTCTACGCCAAATGCCGCCGCCAATTCGTCCAGCGTGTCCGCCTTGACCAGCAGGTCCTTCGAGTACAGGTACTCAAGCTCGGCCGCGTGGTTTTCCTGGAGCTTGCTCTCGTCAAAGCCGTTCTGGTCGATCACTTCGTAGCAGCACGCGCCGGTCTGCGCCTTGATCGCCATGCTCATCACATCGCGGCGGCCCAGCTCCTCGACGAAGCGCTTGCCTTCGAGGTTCACGATGACCGAGTGGCCGTACAGGCGCGCATCGTCAAAGTAGAGCAGCGCGCCGCTCAGCGGGTCGCAGATGGGGTAGGTCTGGATGTACTGCATGTCAACCAGCGCCGCGCCAACATTTTCCGCCATCACGATGCCGTCGCCCATGGAGCCGGTCGAGTTGGTCGAGAGGATGGAGCCGTCGATGTCGGGGTTGTACTTGACGCGCATCTCGACGTTCGAGCCGAAGCCGCCGGTCGTCAGGATGACCGCCTTGTTGGCGTGGTAGATGTAGTTGGCGTCCGGGCCTTCGGCCTTCACGCCCACAACCTTGCCGGATTCATCGGTGATCAGTTCGGTCGCGCGGGTGTTCAGCATCACCGGAATGCCCAGCGCGGTCGCCTTCTGGCTCTCCTTGGTGATGATCTCAACGCCGCTGGCGCCCTGCGGGATCAGGCTGCGCTTGACGGAGTGGCCGCCAAAGAACATCAGCTCGTCTTCCCAAACAACGCCCACTTCGTCGCGCAGCCAGTTCGCGCCGTCCAGCGCGCCCTCGGCCACCACGCGCACAAGCGCGGGATCGTTTTTGTTGTCGCCACCGGCCAGCATGTCAGACACCATCAGTTCGACGTTGTCCTCAATGCCTTCTTTTTCCTGCAGCCAGTTGGCCGGCGCCGCGTATTCCGCGCCGGAGATCAGGGTGTTGCCGCCCACCATGGGCATTTTTTCGATCAGGATCACGTCCGCACCCGCGTTCTTGGCTTCAATCGAAGCGCAGAAGCCCGCGCCGCCCGCGCCGATCACCACGACGTCGTGGGTCTGTTCGATCGTCTGCTTCTCGGCAACCGCCGCCGCCTCGACCGCGACCGGTACAAGCGTCGCGCCCGCCGCCGTCAGCGCCGCGTTCACCGCGTCTTTAAAGCCCTTGCTCGTCAGCGAGCAGCCCGCCACGGCGTCCACGTCCGCGGTGTTGCCGGAAATCATATTGGCCTTCAGGGTGTCCATCGCGTCGGCAAAACCGGGCGTTTCGCCGTTTGAAACCACCTCGATGTCGGTCATTACGTCGTTCTCGAGCGTCACCTTTACGCTGAGCGCGCCGCCCTTGCCGGTGCCGGTTCCCTCAAATGTGCCGCTCACGCCCTCTGCCGACGCCACGCCAAGCGCGACCACCAACATGATCGCCAATGCGATACAAAGGAATTTCTTCATGACAGTTTCCCCCTTCGTGTGTGTTAATTGGTTAACAAGTTCAGGATACCACGTTTTGACGCGTTTGTATTTGCAGAATATTGCTTCTTTTTATACTATTCGAGACTTTTCCGTCGATTTATGCGCGAAAATAAGGTATAATAGAAATAACGAGATTTTTCGCGGAAAATACGGAAGGGCGGTGCGCGCATGTCGCTTCGGATCAAGATCGTGCTGGCGTTTAGCGTGTGCATTGTGCTGGCGTTCCTGCCGCTGATGCTGACCCTTGAGATGAGCGTAAAGCCGATGGCGATGCACGAGGCGGAGGCGCAGACCACGCAGCTGATCGACGCGCGCGCGGGCGAATTGGGCGCGTGGCTGGGGCAGCGGCTGAGCGAGATCCGCATTGTGCGCGAGCATCCCGCCTGCCAGACGCTGGATTTTGCGCAGCTTCGACCCTACCTCACGCGCCTTAACGAGGTGTTGCGCACCCAGTTTGGCAACCCGGCCGAGACGCTTGCGATCGGGGGGCTGGACGGCAAGGGCTTTGTGAACGACGAGATCACGATCGACGTGTCAAACCGCCCCTACTTTCGGGAGATGCTCGCCTCGGACGCGGAATACGTGATCGGAAAGCCGGTGGTCTCCAAGTCCGACAACATGCCCATCTTCTTAATTTGCAGCCCGATATACGGCGCCGACGGCCAAAAGATCGGCTTTGTCAACGGATCGGTGAACCTGGAAAAGCTCAATCAAGTGGCGCGCAGCATCGATGTCTACGGCGGGTTCGTGTGGATCATGGACCGCGACGGCTCGGTCTACACCGGCGAAAGCGACGAATTTCGCGCGCGCGGGCTGGACGCGGCGGCGCTCAACAAGGTGATCGGCCGCGCCTCCAGCGCAAGCGCGGGGTCGCTGCCGCTTGGCCAGGACGGCACCGCCTTTTTCGCCCAGGTGCCGGGCGCGGACGACTGGATCTTGGTGATCCAGCTTGAAAACCAGCGCATTTACGCCGAGGCGAACAAGCTGATGCGGCTGCTCACCATCCTGTCGGCGGCGCTGTTGGCCTTTGGCATTCTGGTGGCGGTGGGGATCTCCGGCTCGATCGTGCGGCCGGTCAGGCGACTGGAGGCGCACATGCGCGACGTGGCGGGCGGAAACCTCGACTCGCTCTACGAGCCGGGCGGGCACGACGAAATCTCGGCGCTGGGCGATTCGTTTAACCGGATGGTATCCCAGCTGAAGGGGCTCATGGGCAAGATCTATCAGGCGCAGGCGCAAAAGCGCAAGGCGGAGCTGATGGTGTTGCAGTCGCAGATCAACCCGCACTTCCTCTATAATACGCTCGACACGATCCAGTGGAAGGCGCTCGAGCACGACGCGGGCGACGTGGCCGATATGATTCGCCAGCTGAGCCAGCTGTTCCGGGTGTCCCTGAGCGGCGGGCGCGAGTACATCACGGTCGCGGACGAAATGACCCACGTGACCAGCTACCTCGCGATTCAGGCGATCCGCTATGGCGACCGACTCAAGTATTCGGTCGAGGCCGAGGAGGACGCGCTCAACTACTACATGCCCAAGCTCATGCTGCAACCGCTGGTGGAAAACGCCATCTACCACGGGATCAAGCCCAAAAAGCAGGGCGGGCACATCGCGCTCACCGTCAAAAAAGCGGGCGCGCAGTTGGTCGCGCAGGTCGTGGACGACGGCGTGGGCGTGAGCCAAGAAGTGCTTGAGGCGCTGAATAGCGACCTTGCGCGCTTTGCCAAGGGCAACCACTACGGCCTTAACAACATTCGGGAGCGGCTGCGGCTCGCGTTTGGCGACGCGGGCGCGGGCGAAAACGCGGGCGCAGGCGAAAACGCGGGCGCGGGCGAAAACGCGGGCGGCACGCTGACATTTGAGGCGGCGGCGGGCGGCGGGCTGCGCGTGACGCTGACGCTCCCGCTGTTAAACGAGGGGTTTGAACGTCTGGAGGGATGAGTATGCTGCGGGTACTGATTGCGGACGACGAGGACATCATCCGCGAGGGACTCAAAAAACTGGTCGAACGCGCGGGGCTTTCGCTCACGGTCATCGCGATGGCGCACGACGGGGAGGAAGCGCTCAAGCTCTTTTCGGAATATCGGCCGGAGATTTTGCTGATGGACATCAACATGCCGCTGCTCAACGGCCTAGACGCGATCGCGCAATTGCGCCGCGACGCGCCCGAGGCGAAGATCATCATCGTCTCGGGCTACAATGAATTTATCTACGCGCAAAAGGCGCTTGAGCTGGGCGTATTTGCGTATCTGCTCAAGCCGCTCGATCCGGCAAACTTTCGCGAGGTGCTCGAGCGCGCGTGCGACGCGTACAAGGAGCGCCTGCTTGAAAAGAGCCACCTCGCGCGCGACGAAGCGCCCGTCTTGGCCAGCTGTCAAAAGATTGCGCTCGGCGCGGTCGCCTATTTACAGGCGCACTTTTGCGAGGGCGACCTGACGCTGTCGGACGTCGCGGAGCGCTTTCACATCAGCCAATCGTATTTGACGCGCATTACCAAGCAAAAAGTTGGCCTGACATTCACCGATTATCTGGGCGCGCTGCGCGTGGATCTGGCCAAGACGCTGCTTGCGGACGACCGCGACATGACGATCGCCGAGGTCGCCGATCGCGTAGGCTATTCCAGCCAGCATTATTTTTCGCGCGCCTTCAAAAACTATACCGGACTCACGCCCGGCAAATTCCGCGCCGAAAAGCGCGAAGAGGGCTGATGGCCCACCTTGACCATTTGCACCTTGCGGGGCGGGCGCGCAATGGGTATAATATAGGCATGGGGTTCGTTTTTTCAAAACGCCGGTCGCGGTGAAAATGAAGCAAATTGGGGGCGCCAGTCTTATGCCGGAGGAACAGGGGACATTTGCGAGCGCGCAGGCGCTAAAACCAGAGCATTGCATCAACCGCGAGCTCAGTTGGCTGGAGTTCAACCAGCGCGTGCTGGACGAGGCGGTCTCGCCTTACAATCCGCCGTTTGAGAAGATGAAGTTTTTGTCGATTGTGTCGAGCAATCTGGATGAGTTTTTCATGATTCGGGTGGCGTCCATCTGGGAGCAGATCGACGCAGGCTACACCAAGGCCGATTATTCCGGCATGACGCCGCGCCAACAGTTGGCGGCGATCACCGCGCGGGTGCGGGTGATGGTGTCGCGCATGTACGAAGCGCTGCGCAAGGAGATCCTTCCGTCGCTTGAGCGCGCGGGCATCCGGGTGCGCAGCGCCAAGGCGCTCACGCCCGAGCAGGCGGCCTATGTGGATCGCTACTTTGAGGAGCAGATCTACCCGGTGCTCACGCCCATGGCGGTGGATTCGCGGCGGCCATTTCCGCTGATTCTCAACCGAAGCCTGAATCTGGGGCTGCTGATTGACGAAGGCGCGGAGGAAACGCCCTCGTTTGCGACGGTGCAGGTGCCAAGTGGGCTGCCGCGCGTGGTGCGCCTGCCCGAGACCAATGGCGTGAGCGTCATGCTGCTCGAGCAGATCATCTCGCGCAACATCGCCAAGCTCTTTCCCGGCCGGCACGTCCTGTGCTGCTACCCGTACCGCATCACGCGAAACGCCGACCTGACGATCGACGAGGACGAGGCGGACGACCTGCTCAAGGAGGTCGAAAAGCGGCTGCGCCAGCGGCGCTGGGGCTTTGCGGTGCGCCTTGAGATCGACCAGCGCGCCGACGCGCGGTTGGTCAAGACATTGGAGGACGCGCTCGAGCTCGAGGTGGGCGACGCGTACTCGATCCACGGGCCGATCAACCTGGATTTCTTCATGCGCTATCTGTACAAGCTGCCCGGATTTGATTCCCTCAAATACCCGCCCTTTTCGCCGCGCGCGCTCAAGCTGGACGAGGAGGAGTCGCTGTTTTCGCGCATTCGCACAGGCGACCTCATGCTCTATCACCCCTACGACAGCTTTGAGCCGGTGATCCGCTTTGTGCAGCAGGCGGCGCGCGACCCGCAGGTGCTGGCGATCAAGCAGACGCTGTACCGGGTGAGCGGCGACTCGCCGATCATCGCGGCGCTGGCGGAGGCGGCGGACGCGGGCAAGCAGGTGACGGTGCTGCTGGAGCTCAAGGCGCGCTTTGACGAGGAGAACAACATCCACTGGGGCAGGCGCCTCGAGCGCGCGGGCGCGCACGTGATCTACGGCATGGCGGGGCTCAAGACCCACTCGAAGATCACGCTGGTCGTGCGGGCAGAGTCAGGCGGCATCAGGCGCTACGTGCACCTGGCGACCGGCAACTACAACGACGTGACCGCCAACATCTACACCGACCACGCGCTCTTCACCGCAAACCCGCAGTTTGGCGCGGACGCGTCCGCGTTTTTCAACATGCTGACCGGGTTTTCAGAGCTGCCGCAGATGGAAAAGCTGGTGAGCGCGCCGGTGGGCATGCGCGAAAAGTTCTACCAGCTGATCGACCGCGAGACCGAGAACGCCAAGGCGGGCAAGGAAGCGGAGATCTTTTCCAAGATGAACTCGCTCGTGGACGAGGGGATCATCGCGCGGCTGTACAACGCCTCGATCGCCGGGGTCAAGATTCGCCTGATCGTGCGCGGCATATGCTGCCTGCGCCCCGGCATGCCGGGCGTGAGCGACAACATCCAGGTGCGCTCAATCGTCGGGCGCTACCTCGAGCACAGCCGCATCTACCTGTTCAAAAACGGCGGAGATACCCAGGTTTTCCTGTCGAGCGCCGACTGGATGCCGCGCAATCTGGATCGCCGGGTCGAGCTCATGTTCCCGGTCGAGGCCGAGCTTCTCAAGGCGCAGGTGAGCGACCTGCTCGCCCTCCAGTGGCGCGACAACGTCAAGGCGTCCCAGTTGCAGTTTGACGGCCGCTACGTGAGGCTAGGCAACGCCACCGACAAAATGATTAATTCACAAGAAATACTGATGAGGAAGTATCGCGATGCATCACACGGATGAGTCCTTTGCCACCATGCTCCTGATGAGCCAGATCACGCCGAGCCGCGAGGAATTGGCGCGCCCGCTCTCCACCTCCGAATGGCATCAGCTGCGCCAGCGCACGCGCGAGGCGCGCATGAGCATGGGTCAGCTGGTGACGCTCGATATGTCCGGGTTCATGATGAAGCTGGATATGACCGAGCAGGAGGCCTATCGGCTGTGCCTGCTGCTTGGGCGGGCGCTGCCGCTGTCGATGTGCCTGGAGCAGTTCTCGATGAGCGGAATCGACGTGATCACCTTTGGCGACCCGCAATACCCGGCGCGGCTGCGCGATCGACTGGCGGACAAGGCGCCGCCGATGCTCTACATGGCCGGGCGGCCGGAACTGCTTCGCCACAACGCGATCGCGATTCTGGGCTCGCTCAGCGCGCGCGGCGAGGCCGAAGGCGAGGTGCGCGCGCTTGCGCGCCTAGCGGCCTCGGAGGGGTATACCATCGTGACCGACGGCACCACCGGCCTTTCGCGCATCGCGCAGGACGAGGCGGTGGCGGCGGGCGGGCACGTGGTCGAGGTGACGGCGGGCGGGCTGAGCGCGCGCGTCGAGCAGCCCGACCTGTGCGGAATGCTCGCGATGCGCAAGGGCACCGCCATCTCGGTGGTTCACCCGGACGCGCTGCAAACCAGCAGCCACGCGCTCGCGCGCAACAAGCTGGTGTACGCGCTGTCTGACGCGGCGTTCGTCTTCGCGGCGGAGAAGGGCCGTGGCACGACCTACGAGGGCGTCGTGGAGGCGCTTCGAAAGCGGTGGGTGAACGCCATCTACGTGTGGGATACGCCGCTGTACGAGGGCAACCGCACGCTGATCGCCAAGGGCGGCATCCCCTTTACCCACCTGACGCAGGCGGGCTTTGCGCAATTGGTCAGCAGCTGGCGCAGCGCCACCGCCGAACAGTTGTGCATGTTCGACCGAGTCGACCCGCTAGGGAATCACTGATTAAAGAACGTGCGTGATGGCGAGCTGAATTTTCGCAAGCTTCGTCATGCAAAAGCCGAAGGCGCAAAAGCGCTACGCCCCGGATTTTGCAGGGCGGAGATGGCGGAAATTGAGCCGCCAGCGCCGCGGGATTTATTCAGCGGTTCCCTCGCCTAGGCGGACGATGTAGCGGCCGCAGCAGGTGAATTGGGCGAGGGAATCGGGCGCATTTTGCGGGAACGCGCGCGTTGCGTCCCAGTACAGGCTCACATCTCCCTCGCCTTCTTTATCGGCCGACACGTCCAGCACCATGACGCCATCCTCGCTGAGCCGCGCATTCTCCGAAACCGACAGCAGGCGTCCCGCCCATTCGTGCGTGCGGCCGGTCAGCATGTTTTGGACAAAACGCCGGTACTGCGCGACCGGCGCGACCCGCAGGTCATAGCAGGCATACGCGATCGTCGATCCCACAATCAGCCCGATGATTGACGTGAGCTTGCTGCGCACAATCAGCCCGACCACCATGCCGCCAATGCCGAGCGCCAAAATTGTCAGCGCGATCAGCGCCTCACGGCGAACGTCACGGCGCGCTTTTTTCTCATCCGCTTGACTGTACATAGGCAAAAATTCCCTTCAACGACGGAAAGGAGAACGGCGCATCGCGTCCGTTCCCCTTTCCGCTATTTTTTATAGATTTTGTTCCCGAATGGATTCGGTCATCAGCGCGTTTAGAATGGCGCTCGCAACCCCTGCGCCGCCCTTCTTGCCACGCACCACGATCGACGCCAGGTTGCTGTCCCATATGCGCTCCTTGAGCTGCACGACGCTGGCAAACCCCGTCGGCACCGCCAGCACCACCACGTCGTTTAGCGGCTCGTTCGCGGCCCGCTGGAGCAGCCTTGCCAGCGCCATCGGCGCGGACCCGATCGCAAGCAGCTTAAGTCCCGGTATGCTCAGCGCGTAGTCCAGCGCCATCTCGGCGCGCGTCGTATGCTTCTGCGCCGCCACGTTCATAATCTGCACATCGTCGATGAAGCATTGCAGGCTGACGCCCAATTTATCCGCCATCGCATGGTCGATATCGGTCATCATGAGCGTCGTATCGGTTACAATTGTCCCCCCGGTCATCATAACATGCCGTACCATTGTGAGGGCTGTAGGGCTAAAGTGCAGGCTCTGAACCACGCCTTCGTCGTTCACTTCCTGGTTGACCTGCTCCATAATCGCCGCCATCTCGCTGGTCACATAAGGCATGGCATTTTTTCTATTAGCGCCTTCGCGCGGCATTCTTCTCTGCGTGGGCATTGACATTGATCCAGCCTTTCTCTCGAGAATATCACAGTCGTTTGACAATCTTCTCATTTCGCTGGCTCAAGGATAGCAAACTGCGTCGCGCGTGTCAAGCAATAACCCATTACGTTCCTGCACATAAACTGATCGTTTAACAGAAACTCATCATACCTTTTAGCGCATTATGGCCAAAGTCAGCTGATCCCCGGCCAGATCGATCCGCATCTCGCCGTCAAGCGGCACACCTGCCTCAATCAGCGCGCGCGCGACCATGGTTTCAACCTTGCGCTGGATATATCGCTTGAGCGGACGCGCGCCAAACACCGGATCGTAGCCTTGATCTACGACGTAAGCCTTGGCGTCGTCGCTGAGCGTGACCTTCAGGCGTCGATCGATTAGGCGCTTGTTGAGATCCCCGATCAACAGGTCCACGATGCGCGCAATTTCGGGCTTTGTCAGCGGCTTATAATATACAATCTCATCCAGTCGGTTGAGGAACTCGGGTCGGAAATGCTTTTTGAGCATGGCGTCCACTTGCTCGCGCACGTCCTTAGTAATCTCGCCCGATTCGCCGATGCCGTCCAAAATCGCACTCGAGCCCAAGTTGCTCGTCAGGATGATGATGGTGTTTTTAAAGTCCACCGTGCGCCCCTGCGAATCGGTGACGCGCCCGTCGTCAAGTACCTGCAACAGGACGTTGAACACGTCCGGGTGCGCCTTCTCGACCTCGTCAAACAGCAGCACCGAGTAGGGCTTTCTGCGCACCATTTCGGTCAGCTGCCCGCCCTCTTCATACCCGACGTAGCCTGGCGGCGCCCCGATCAGCCGCGACACGGAGAACTTCTCCATGTACTCGCTCATGTCGATGCGGATCAGGTTCTTCTCGTCGTCAAACAGCGCCTCCGCCAGCGCCTTGGCAAGCTCGGTCTTCCCGACCCCTGTGGGTCCCAGAAACAAAAACGATCCAATCGGCCGGTTGGGGTCCTGAATGCCCGCGCGCGAGCGCAAAATCGCATCGCTGACGGAGGTGACCGCCTCGTCCTGCCCGATCACCCGCTCGTGCAAAATGGCGGGGAGCCTGAGCAGCTTCTCGCGCTCGCCCTCGACCAGGCGCGACACCTGTATGCCCGTCCAGCGCCCCACGATGCGCGCGATCTCCTCGTCGGTCACGCGGTCGCGCAGGAGGGTTCGGCTGCCCTTTGAGCGCTCTGCCAGCGCCTCCTCCTCGCGCAAGCGCCGCTGAAGCTCGGGCAGGGTTCCATACTTGAGTTCCGCCGCCTTGTTTAAGTCGTACCGGCGCTCGGCCACCTCGATCTCGCCGTTCACCTTTTCAAGGTCTTCGCGCAGTTTTTGCACCACGCCGATCGCGTCCTTTTCGCGCTCCCAGCGCGCCTTCATCCCGGCAAACTGCTCGCGCATGTCGGCCAGCTCGCGCCGAATGCCGTCAAGATGCGCCTGACTGGCTGGGTCGGTTTCCTTTTTAAGGGCGGCCTCCTCGATCTCGTGCTGCATGATGCGCCGCTGCAATTCGTCCATCTCGGTGGGCATGGAGTCCATCTCGGTGCGCACCATCGCGCACGCCTCGTCCACCAGATCGATCGCCTTGTCGGGCAGGAACCGGTCGGAGATGTAGCGGTTGGACAAAGTCGCCGCCGCAATCAGCGCCTGATCGGTGATCTTCACGCCGTGGAACACCTCGTAGCGCTCCTTGAGCCCCCGCAAAATCGAGATCGTGTCCTCGACCGTCGGCTCGTTCACCATCACCGGCTGGAACCTGCGCTCAAGCGCGGGATCCTTCTCGATGTACTTGTGGTATTCGTCCAGCGTGGTCGCGCCGATGCAGTGCAGTTCGCCCCGCGCCAGCATGGGCTTGAGCAGATTGCCCGCGTCCATCGAGCCTTCGGTCTTGCCCGCGCCCACAATCGTATGCAGCTCGTCGATGAACAGGATGATCTTGCCTTCCGCCTTCTTGATCTCCGCCAGCACCGCCTTCAGCCGCTCCTCAAACTCGCCGCGGAACTTCGCCCCCGCGATGAGCGCGCCCATGTCCAGGGCAAATATCTGGCGATCCTTTAGGTTGTCGGGCACGTCGCCGCGCACGATGCGCTGCGCCAGTCCTTCGGCAATCGCGGTCTTCCCCACGCCCGGCTCGCCGATTAAGACCGGGTTGTTCTTGGTCTTGCGCGACAGGATGCGCGTGACGTCGCGAATCTCGCCGTCACGGCCGATCACCGGGTCCAGCTTCTGCTTGCGGGCCAGCGCCACGAGGTCCTGCCCGTATTTTTTGAGCACGTCATAGGTGCCCTCCGGCGAGTCGCTGGTCACGCGCGTCGTCCCGCGCACCTGCTCGAGCACCTTGAGCACGTCGTTTTTTCGGATGCCAAAGCGCTCAAAGACCTCCTTGACGCCCGCGTTGGCCGTGTCCATCAGCGCAAGCAGCACATGTTCGACCGACACGTACTCGTCCTTCATCCGCCCTGAGAGCGCCTCCGCCTCGGTGAGCGCCTTGTCCACGTCCGGGGAGACGTACACCTTGTCAGGCTCCCGGCCCGGCCCTGATACCTTGGGCAGGCGCGCAATCGCCTGCTCGCACGCCGAAATGACCTGATCCGGCTCGGCCCCCAGCTTCTGAAACAGCTCCGGGATCAGCCCGTCCGCCTGATCGGCCAGCGCGTAGAGCAAATGCGCCTGATCGATGTGCATGTTCTCGTATTGTATCGCGATATTCTGGGCGCTCTGAATGGCCTCGAGCACCTTCTTTGTGTATTTCTGCGCGTTCATCGCAAACCCTCCTCTTATTTTATCTGAGCAAAAGGCCGCCCGTCCGCAGGAGTTTGCCTTTCTTTGACCATTGTAGTGCCTCGGCGCATTTTTGTCAATATATTTGCTTGTAAATTATTTTTTATGCCGCC
Organism: Clostridia bacterium; assembly: GCA_036645575.1. GTDB lineage: Bacteria > Bacillota > Clostridia > Christensenellales > Aristaeellaceae > JAVXNW01. Next base: position 15,041 of record JAVXNW010000042.1, read on the forward strand.
TTTGCAGGCGAGGGTGGATCAACTAGCGGCGCAAACCCGCCCTTTTCGCCATGGCCTTTCAGAAAGATGTTCTGCAACCGTTCAATCATTCAAGTCAGCTCCTTGCATTTAATTTCATCATTTTGAGCGAACGGCTGTATTTCACATCCAATTATTGTGATAAACTCCTTAAATTTCATGACACAATTTTGCTATATTACCGATTGTCGAATTGGTCTTTGTATGGTAGTATAATTGTCATACAGCTTACGAACCAGATCGCGTTTGACTTGAACGACGCCGTGGGGCATCGACTGCTTTTAAAGGAGAACAAGCTCATGAACAACTATCCGGGCGGCGTTTGGCCGGTCATGCTGACCCCGTTTACCAGAGACGGACAGGTGGACGAAGCGGGGCTTCGCGCGTTGGTCGATTGGTACATCGCATCGGGCGTGGATGGCCTGTTTGCGTCCTGCCAATCGAGCGAAATATTCAATATGGATGAAAAAGAGCGAATGGACATTGCGCGCATCACGGTTGAGCAGGCGGCGGGGCGCGTGCCGGTGGTCGCGTCCGGCTTTACGCCCTACGACCTGGACGAACAGGTGGCGAGCATCGAAAAGATGCACGCGACGCGCGTGGACGCGGTGATCCTGCTGACCAACCGGCTGGCGGGCGAAGGCGAGTCTGACGAAGTGCTGATGGCGCGCGTGGACGCGCTGCTCAGCCGCATCTCGCCCGAGATCCGGCTGGGCCTTTACGAGTGCCCCATGCCCTACAAGCGGCTTTTATCCATTCCGGTGATCGAGCACTGCGCCCAGACCGGCCGATTCTATTTCCTCAAGGACACCTGCTGCGACCGCGCGCAGATCAAGGAAAAACTGGCCGCCACCAAGGGCACCTCGCTCAAGCTCTACAACGCCAACACGACGACGCTGCTTACTTCCATGCTGGACGGCGCGCCGGGCTATTCGGGCATCATGGCCAACTTCCACCCCGAGGTGTACGTCTGGCTGACCCGGAACATTCACCACGAGAACGCGCCGATGGTGCAGGACCTGATGACGCTTTCCTCGCTGATTGAAAGGCAGTGCTACCCGGTCAGCGCAAAGTTTCACCTGCGCGAGATCGAAAAGCTGCCCATCCAGACCACCTGCCGCGTGAGGGACGACGCGCTTCTGACCGACACCTTTAAAACCGAAGTGCGCCAGATGGACGAAGTCATGAACGACACCTATCGCAGGCTGTGCCAATAGCGACCGATCGCCTTTTCCGCCATGGGGCAAAGAATGAACGATGAACAAGAGGCATTGCGATGAATCAAAAGATGAACAAGGCGCAGCAGATGCGAAGCAAGTTCGCGCGGGGCGAGTTGGTGGTCGGCGGGCATGTGTTTTACACCGACTGCGAGATCACCGAGGCGCTGGGCTGCCACGGTTTTGAATTTGTATGGATCGACGCGGAGCATTCCGCCTTTGACAAAGCGTGCGTTTTGCACCACATCATCGCCGCCGCGTCGGGCAATACCGCGTCGATTGTGCGCGTGGCGTGGAACGACCCGGTGCGGATCAAGCCCATCCTCGAGATGGGGCCGGACGGCATCATCCTGCCGATGGTGTCAAGCGCCGAGGAGGCGCGCCGGGCGGTCAGCGCGTGCAGCTATCCGCCCCTTGGCGTGCGCGGCTTCGGCCCGCGCCGAGCCAACCAGTACGGCGCGCTTGAGACGCGGGACTATTTAAAGGACGTAAACGATTCGTTTTTGCGCATCGTGCAGATCGAGCACCAGAGCGCGGTCGAGCACTTGGAAGAGATTCTCGCGGTCGAGGGGATCGACCTTGCCATGGTGGGGCCAAACGACCTGTCCGCCTCGATCGGCCACTTGGGCGACACGCGCCACCCGGACGTCATCGCGCTCTACGACCGGATCGAAGAGACCTGCAAGCGCCTGCACAAGCCGTTTGGCGTGTCGCTGGGCGCGGGCGACGAGGCATCGATCCGCGACTGGATCGGCCGCGGCGTCAACATGCTGGGCTGCGGCGACGACATCGCCTACCTATCGCTTGGCTGCAAGCGCACGTTCGACTTGATTGGCCGCATTGCTTCCGGTCGCTGATCGAAAAAGTCACCCGAAGTACGATCGCCTAATCATCAAGGGCAAAGGAGTCATCATGCAACAACCGACAAACGCCCCTCTCAACAAGCGCCACTTATATGAACAGGTTGCCGAGCTGCTCGAGACCGAGATCATCGCGGGTCACGAGGATGGCGAACGCCTGCCCAGCGAACAGGCGCTTGCTGAACGCTGCGGGGTCAGCCGCACGATCATCCGCGAGGCGTTTAAACTGCTCAAGGCGCGCGGGCTCATCGACTCGCGCACAGGTTCCGGCGCCTATGTCACGCGCCCCGAGGCGCAGACGCTTTCAGACGTCGTCACCCGCATCATCCGCTTTGACGAAATCGACATACCTGCGGTCTACGACGTGCGCGGCGTGCTCGAATGCGCCGCCGTCAGCCGCGCGGTCAAGTGCGCGAACGAGGATCAACTGTGCCAGATGGAGGCGCTGCTCGCGCGCCTCAAGGATCGCACCATTCCGGTCGAGACGCGCCGCGACCTCGACTTCGCGTTTCACCACCTGATCGCGGAGGCGTCGGGCAACCCGCTGCTCCAGTTGCTGGTCGAGACGATGGGCAACGTCATCAAGGACCTGATCACCAGCGGCATCTTCATGGAGGGCGGCATCGACGACGCCATTGTGCGCCATCAGCTGATCATGGACGCACTGCGCGCGCGCGACGCGGGCGCGGCCGATCGCGCCATGCAGGCGCACCTAGACCAATCGCTCATCAACGCGCTCAAATACGCCGCCGCGCAGGCACTCATCGACGGTAGACGTGCGGACGGGTCGCCCGCATGAATATAACGAACAACAACAAGGAGGATTCCCCATGAAAAAGATCATTTCTCTGGTTCTGGTGCTCCTTCTGGCGCTGGGCGCCACGTCCGTCGCGCTGGCTCAGGATCTGGGCGCGCCCGTCAAGCTGGTCGTATCCCTGACCGCGGTGTCCACCGACACGCACGCCAAGGCCATGATGGAATTTAAGAAGACCGTGGAAGAGCTGTCCGCCGGCAACATTCAGGTGGAAGTCTACACAGACGCCACCTTGTTCTCTCAGGAAGAGGAAGTGGTCGCGGTGGCCGGCGGCGACGCCGACATGTCGCTCATCTCGGCCTCGTGGCTGACGACCGGATCGCCGTGGATCGGCATGTTCTCCGCCGGCTATGTCTTTAAGAGCTACGACCACATGACCAAGGTGCTCAACGGCGAAATCGGCCAGGAAGCCTTTGCCAAGGTGGGCGCGGAGCAGGGCATCCTGCCGCTGGGCGCGTGGTACTTGGGTTCCCGCCAGATTTCGCTCAGCCAGGACAAGGAGATCAAGACCCCCGCGGACCTCGCGGGCATCAACCTGCGCATGCCCAACTCGGACGCGTGGCTGCTTCTGGGCCGCGCGCTTGGCGCCAACCCCACCCCGATCTCCTTCTCTGAATTGTACCTGTCGCTGCAGACCGGCGTCGTAGACGGCCAGGACAACCCGCTGCCCTCCGTCGAGAGCGCGAAGTTCTACGAGGTTCAGAAGTCCATCACCATCACCAACCACTTGGTTGACTCCGTGTGGCCGACGATCAACGTGGACAAGTGGAACAGCCTGACCGACGCGCAGAAGGACATCGTGCTCAAGGGCGTCGAAGCGGGCCGCAAGTTCTGCGACGAGACCAACTTGGGCCGCGAAGCGGAGCTCATCGATACTTTCAAGGCCGCCGGCCTGTCGATCTACTACGCCGACCTCGACGCGTTTGCCGAGCACGTGCTCGACTACTACCTGAACGACCCCTTCTCCGCCAGCTGGGACCTCGACCTGCTCGAAAAGGTCAAGGCGCTGGGCTAACTCCTCACGGCGTAACGGTTCATTCCTCACGGCGTAACGCCGTTAATTTCTGGCCGTGGCGCGGTTTCGGCCGCGCCACGGCGGGGATCACTTTCGGGGGAGGGGGACGCCCATGAACGCACTCAAGAAGGGTCTAAAAATTCTGCGCGACTGCGTGGAGATATACATCCCGGTCGCCGCGTTTTCGATCATGTTTCTGGTATTCGTCGGGCAAATTTTTTGCCGCTATGTGCTCAGGCAGCCCATCCAGTGGGCCTACGAGGTCACGGTCACGTGCTATCTGTGGACGGTGGTGCTGGGCGCGTGCTACGCGCAGCGCTGCCGCAGCCACGTCATGTTTACGCTCTTTTACGACAAGCTGCCCACCCGGCTCAAGGCGCTGACAACGCTTCTGGGCAACGGCCTGATCGCCTTTGCGATGATCTACGCCTTTGTGCCCAGCGTTCAGTTCATTGATTTTATGAAGATGCAAGAGACCAGCGTGCTCAAAGTCGGGCTCAACTGGGTGTACATGCCCTACATCGTCTTCATGGTGATGATCACCGGGTATATGCTTATTGACATCTACCGGGACGCGCGCGTCGTGCTGGGACTCGCCTCGCAGGAGGAGATTCAGGCCATGCTGCGCGCCAACAAGTCGGAGGTGCAGGAGGCCATCGCGATAGCGATACAGTCAGATGACGATCTGCCCGCGCAACCCGATCCACAATTGCCCGATGGGCCGAAGGGGGATAAGCCATGAGCACGCCGCTGATTGTCTTTTTGATTGTTTTCGTGCTGATCTTCTTGCTCAAGATGCCTATTCCGATGGGCATGATGTGCGCCTGCATCTTTTACTTTATCGTCTCGGGCGATCCGGTCAAGATGGTCGCGCAGCAGACGCTCAAGACCTTCTACACGAACTACACGATTGTCGCGGTGCCGCTGTTCATCTTTGCGGCCAACGTCATGAACTCGGGCAAGGTGACCGACCGGGTCTTCGGGTTTGCGAAGGGCTTTGTGGGGCACCTCAAGGGCGGACTGGGTCACGTAAACGTGCTGGCATCGCTGGTGTTCTCCGGCATGACCGGCTCGGCGATCGCCGACGCGTCCGGGCTTGGCAAGATGGAAATCGACGCCATGCGCGGCGAGGGCTACGACGACGGCTTCTCCTGCGCCGTGACCGCGGCCTCCGCGACCATCGGCCCGATCTTCCCGCCGTCGATCCCCATGGTCATCTACTCGATGCTGTCGGGCGCGTCGGTCGGCGCGCTGTTCATGGGCGGCATGGTGCCGGGCGTGCTGCTCGCGGGCGCGCTGATGCTCTATGTGGCGTTCGTCGCGCACACGCGCAACTACCCGCGCTCCGCCAAAGTGCAGCTAAAGGCCTTCCTGATCTACACCCTGAAGGCGATTCCCGCGATCATGACCCCGGTCATCTTGCTGGTCGGCATCTACACCGGCGTCATGACGCCCACCGAGGGCGGCGCGGTCGCCGGGCTGTACGCGCTGCTGATTGCGTTCTTCGCGTACCGCGTGATGGGGCTCAAGGACCTGTGGACCGTGCTGACCGATACGGTCAAGTCGGTCGGATCGGTGTCGCTGATGATCGGCGCGGCGACCTGCATCAGCTACATCGTCGCGCGCGAGCAGATCGCGGTGCAGGTGGGCGAGCTGGTGCTGAGCATGACCTCGAACAAGTACATGTTCCTGTTCATCGTCAATATCGCCATCCTGATCCTGGGCATGTTCATCGACACATCGGTCATTCAGGTCGTCTTTATTCCGATCCTGCTGCCGGTCGCGCGCGCGTTCGGCATCGACATGGTGCACTTTGGCTTGGTCGTCGTGTTCAACATGATGATCGGCCTGTCCACCCCGCCGTTCGGAATGCTGCTTTTCATCACCAGCGGCATATCCGGGACGCCGCTCAAGGACGTCATCAAGGAGATCTGGCTGCCGCTCGTCGCGATGATCGTCGTGCTGTTCCTGATCACCTATATCCCCGATATCGTGCTGTTCCTGCCGCGCATGTTCCTGGGCTATACGGGCTAGCCGCTCGCTATCAAGTATCAAAGAAGGGTCATTTGCCGATTGACGTCGGTAAATGACCCTTTTGCGTCCCAAAATAGCCGCTTATCAGCCGATTTGAGGCGTTTTCGGGCGCTGATGTCGCCTTTTGTCGCCTTCGCGCGCCTACCCTCGCTCAATAGGAGGTGACAATATGCAATCCATTACTTTTTCCGCGTCGCGCATGGCCTGCCCCGGCTCCATCTTTCTGGCCATGGGCGGCGACAACCTGGCGGAAACCATTCTGTTCGTCCCGCCGCGCGCCTATGCGGACCCAAGCAAGCTGGCCTTTATCAAGCTGGGCACCGCCACCGACCCGCTGGCCAAGAAGGCGCTCGCGTGGGACGCGGCAAGCGCCGCCTACCGGTGGTCGGTCGAGCGCGCCGAGCTGCGCGTCGCGGTCGGCGTGAGCGACCTGCGCGGGCAGTTCATGCTGGAATGGCAGACCGCGACCGGCGACGTCGCCACGTGGGAGAGTCGGCTATTCCCGGTCACGATCGACCGCTCGATCGACATCGACGCGCTGATCGTCGCGGAACAGCCCGGGTACCTGGCCGCGCTCGAGACGCGCATGGACGCAAGCGTCGCGCAGGCGCAGGCGCACGCCCAGTCGATCGCGCAGATGACCGCGCAGGCCACGACGCTCGCGCCCGGCACGCCCGCAACCGCGACGTCCGAGGTGCGCGCCGGCGTCGTAAAGCTGACGCTCGGCATTCCAAGGGGCGCAACCGGCGCGCAAGGCGTCAAGGGCGACAAAGGCGACACCGGCGCGGTCGGCGCGCAGGGCGTTCCGGGCGCGAAGGGGGACACGGGCGTCAAGGGCGATACGGGCGCGGGGCTTTACGTGTTGGGCTATTATGCGACGCCAGCGGCGCTGAGTGCGCAGGTGGTCAGTCCCAAGCCGGGTGACGCGTACGGCGTTGGCGCGGCGGAGCCCTACGACATCTACATCTGGGGCGGCGGCGCGTGGGTGAACAACGGCTCGCTGCGCGGACCCAAGGGGGACACCGGCGCGGTCGGGCCCAAGGGCGACAGGGGGCTGACCGGCCCCACGGGCGAAATTGGGCCGTGGGGCGCGGATGGGCTGCCGGGGCTTGATGGGGCGCAAGGCCCCGAAGGCCCGCCCGGCGCGGCTGGCCCGAACAGGCTATCGACCTCGACATCGACCTCGCTTAACGGGTTGATCAAGGGCGCGCTTGGCGCGGTCGCCGTGGCCGTCGCTGGCGTCGATT
>JAVXNW010000043.1:0-22202 GCA_036645575.1 Clostridia bacterium
ACCGGGGGATTTCGCTCGCTGCGGCGAGCGACCGGCCTACGCGGCCGGACTGCGCAAGGCTTGAAGCCTTGACCACAGCTCCGCTCACGCGGGGAAGGAGACTCACGCGGGGAAGGAGACTCACGCGGCGCGCGCGCGGCGGTTACCTAGTGTTCTGACATAGTTAAGACTTCGGATTTCGCGCGAGAGATTTTTTCGTCCGGCAAGGAGCCGGAGCGCAGGCGTAGCAGCGCTACGTCAAGCGGAAGGCGACGCGGTCGGGCGGAAAAAGATCCGTGCGAAAACGAAGGATTAGCTTTGTCAGAACACTAGTTCTTCTCCGCGGTCGCTACCTCGCCCAGCACTTCGACGGGCGCTTCCTGCGCTTCTTGGGCGCGATGCTTCGTGATCGGGTCGGTCGGCGTCGCGTCCGCTAGCATCAGCTTGATGCGGTTCTCTTGGTTCACCCGCGCCGCGCCTGGGTCGTAGTCGATCGCCACAATGTTTGCACGCGGCGCGCGCGCTTTCACGCTGTTCATCATGCCGCGACCGTTGATGTGGTTGGGCAGGCACCCAAACGGCTGCGCGCACACGATGTTCTCGTAGCCTGACCCCGCAAGCGCCAACATCTCCGCCGTCAGCAGCCAACCCTCGCCCATGCAGCTGCCTTGGCTGATGCAGCCTTCGCCCCCAATCAGCGAGCGCGTATGCACAAACGACGCAGGCGCCACCAGCCGCGTCTCATCGACCGCCCGGTGCAGCGCGCGCTCCATGCTCGTCAGATACCGAAACAGCAGTTCCGCCACCAGCATCTTGCCAAGCCCGCCTCCGTACAGCTTGTGATCCACGCGCTTGTTGTTGATGCTGAACAGCGCAAAGTCCATAAGCCCCGGCGTCATGTACTCGCACCCCTGCTTTTGCAGGAATTTTTCTAGCCCGTTATTGCCCAGACTCGCGTATTTCACGTAGATTTCGCCCACAATGCCTACCTTGACCGCCTTGCGCGGCGTCACGGCAACCTTCTCGAAGTCGCGCGCCACCTCAAGCAGCATGGGCCGCATCTGCGTAAGCGTGTACCCTTTGCCCGCCCGGAACTGCTCGCTCAATTTCACCGTCCACGCCTCCAGCAGCGCGTCCACGCTGCCGGGCGTGTTCTCATAGGGGCGTATCTGGTTTGACAGCAGCATCAGCTCATCGCCGTACACGATCCCCGCAATGAACTTGCGCAACATGCTCAGCGTGATCTGAAAGCCCGGGTTCGGCTCCATCCCCGACAGGTTCAGGCTCACCACCGGCACCTTGTCAAACCCCGCCCGCACAAGCGCCTTGCGCAGCAGGTGGATGTAGTTTGACGCGCGACACCCGCCGCCCGTCTGCGTGATCATCAGCGCCGTCCGCTCGGGATCGTAACCCCCGCGAATCAGCGCGTCAATCATCTGCCCAATCACGAGCAGCGCCGGGTAGCACGTGTCGTTGTTGACGTACTTTAGCCCGGTGCGCGCGATCTCCGGCCCCTCCGTCTTGAGCAGCACCACGTTATACCCCTCGGCCAGAAAGACGTTTTTAACCAATTCAAAGTGGATCGGCAGCATCATCGGCAACAAAATCGTGTGCGTCTTCTTCATTTCCTTGGTGAACAGGATCCGATCCGCGTCCGCGCCCGCTGCTTGCGCTTTTTTATGAAACATCCTTCGCTTCCCTCACTTCTCGCGGCCGGTCGCCGCAAACAAACTGCGCAGGCGTATCTTCGCCGCGCCCAAGTTCTCGATCTCGTCGATCTTGATCTGCGTGTAGATGCGGTTCGCCCCCTCCAAAATGCGCCGACACTCGTCCGCCGTGATCGCGTCGCACCCGCAGCCAAAGCTGACCAGCTGCACAAACTCCATGTCTGGCTGCGTCTTCACATATTCCGCCGCCGCGTAGAGCCTGCTATGGTACGTCCACTGGTTGAGCACCGCCACTTTGGGTCTCTCCTTTGACATTGTACTGACCGCGTCCTCGCTTATGACCGCCATGCCCATGCCGCTGATCAATTGGTCGATGCCATGGTTGATCTCGGGATCGATGTGGTACGGCCGCCCCGCCAGAACCACAATGGGCTTTTTTTGCGCGCGCGCCGCCATGATGATCCGCGCGCCTTCCCGATAGACGCGCGCCATGTACGCCTCATACGCCAAGAACCCCGCGTCGATCGCCGCCTTGACCTGCCCGCGCGTGACGCCCGCAAAGAGCGGATGCCCCGAAAGCATTTGATAGAGCTTGCCGGGCAGCGCCTTTTTGTTGTGAAGCCCCACATACCCATGGATGAAATCCACTTTTTGCAGCCCGCGCATGTTGGCGGCGAGCACCTCCGGGTAGTAGGCGACCACCGGGCAGTTGTAGTGGTTGTCGCCCAGCCCCTCGTCCAAGTTGTAGGTCATCGCGGGATAGAAGATGGTCGTGACGCCGTGCTCAATGAGCCAGGCGACGTGCCCGTGCATGAGCTTGGCCGGGAAACACACCGTGTCGCTCGGGATCGTCCCCTGCCCCTTCATGTAGAGCGCCCGGTCAGACACCGGACTTACCACCACTTCACAGCCCAATTCCCCAAAGAACGCGTGCCAGAACGGCAATAGCTCGTACAGGTTCAGACCCAGCGGAATGCCCACCTTGCCGCGCGCGCCCGGAAGGCGCACAAATTCCCTGATCATCGCCAGTTTTCGCGCGTACAGGTTGAGCGACTCATCCGCGCTATGCCCCGTCACCGGGCGCTCGCAGCGGTTGCCGCTCAGGTGCTTGCGCCCGCCCTCAAACAAATTGACCGTCAGCCGGCAGTGGTTTTCGCACTTGCCGCACACGGCGGCGCGCACCTCATGCACAAAATCGCGCAGCGCGCCTTTTCCAAGCGTGCTCGATTCGCCCGGCTGCGTGCTTCGGCGGTCGCGCGCGTACAGCGCCGCGCCATACGCGCCTGACAGCGCCGCGATGTCGGGCCGCGTGACCTGCTTGCCCAGCTCCATCTCAAATGCGCGCAGCACCGCGTCGTTTAAAAAGGTGCCGCCCTGCACCACGATGTGCTGACCCAGCGCGTCCGCGCTCGAGGGCCTGATCACCTTGTACAGCGCGTTTTTGACGATGCTCATCGAAAGCCCCGCCGAGATATTCGCCGTCGATGCGCCGTCCTTTTGCGCCTGCTTGACCGAGCTATTCATAAACACCGTGCACCGCGACCCCAGATCGACCGGGCGATCCGCCAGAATGCCCAGGTGCGCAAACGCCTCCACGCTCATGCCCAGCGCGCCCGCGAATGTCTGCAAAAAACTTCCGCACCCGCTCGAGCACGCCTCGTTTAAATGCATATTGTCGATCACGCCGTTTCGAAGTTTCAGGCACTTCATGTCCTGCCCGCCGATGTCCAAGATGAAATCCACCTCGGGCACCACGCGCTTGGCGGAGATCATGTGCGCCATCGTCTCGACGACCCCGTAATCCATCTGAAACGCGCTGCGGATCAGGTCCTCGCCATAGCCGGTCACCGCGCTTGCCAAGATCACAAGGCCGGGGTGCGCCTCGTAGAGGTGTTGCAAAAATTCCCGAACCAGCGGGATGGGGTTGCCGCTATTGGCGCGATACAGCGAATCCACCATGCGCCCTTGGGCGTCGATCACCGCAAACTTGACCGTCGTGCTGCCCGCGTCCACCCCGACAAAGACTCGGTCGTCCGCCGGCCACGCGGCGCGCGGCGCCTTGTCGCGCGCGTGCCGCGCCTGAAATTCCGCGTATTGCGCCGGCGTCTCAAACAGCGGCGCGGCGTGCGCAAAGGTGTCGCTCACGCCGTGCTGCGCGATCTGCGCAATTACCTGCCTTATGTCCTGGCACGCGTCCGCCGAATAGGCCGCGCCCAGCGCGACGAAATAGAGGCTATTGTCCGGGCACACGCCCACCAGATCCAGCGTCTGGTCAAACGCGCGGCGCAGTTGGGGAAGAAAGGTGAGCGGCCCGCCCAGGTACAGCACGCGCCCCTCGATCGGGCGGCCCTGCGCAAGCCCGGTCACCGTCTGGTTGACCACCGACTTTAAGATGCTTTCCGCTATGTCCTCCGCCCGCGCGCCCTGATTGATCAGCGGCTGGATATCGCTCTTGGCAAATACGCCGCAGCGCGACGCAATGGTGTAACACTTTTCGCTCTTTTCGGCCAGCACGTCAAGCGCGGCCGCCTCGACGCCCAGGAGCGCCGCCATCTGGTCGATGAACGCGCCGGTTCCGCCCGCGCAGGTGCCGTTCATGCGCGCGTCGGGAATGCCCTTCAAAAACAGGATCTTCGCGTCCTCGCCGCCCAGCTCGATCACCACGTCCGCGCCCGGCTCTAGCCGCTGCGCGCACACCCGCGTCGCATAGACCTCCTGCACGAACGTGAGTCCGCAGGCCTCCGCCATGCCCATGCCCGCGCTGCCGCTGACGGCCAGGCGCGCCTGTTCCGCGCCCGGGAATTGCGCCGCAATCTCGCCAAGCAGCCGACACGCGGCGCTTGACACCTGGCTCATGTGCCGCTCATAGCGCGTATAACAGATATTTCCGCAATCGTCCAGCACGACCGCCTTGATCGTCGTCGATCCTACGTCCAGTCCAATTCTCAAAAAAACGGCCTCCATGCACCCGGTGCTATATTATCAACGTATAACTGGTATAAATTCTTCGTTTATACTAAAACTCCTTCTTTGTGCGCGCTTCACCCATGAAAATAACCCGCGCTTTACCCGGCTCTTTCGCGCGCAATCGCTTTACATTGGCCGGGAAAAGATTTATAATGGCTCTATCCATCCCGCGCAAAGGAGGAAAACCACCATGAAGCGAACCATTATCACCATCAGCCGCGTATATGGCGCGGGCGGTCATCTTGTGGGGCAGCAGCTGGCCGAGCGGCTTGGCATCCCGCTTTACGACAAGACGCTGATCGACATGATCGCAAAGGAGACCGGCCTCGCGCCCGCGTTCATCGAGCAAGCGGAACAGGCGCGCACGCCCAGCCTGCTCTACGGCCTATACACCAGCGCGAGCAGCCTGCCGGTATACGACCAGATCGACGTGAGCGAGCGCAAGGTGATCCGGGACCTTGCGCAAAAGGGCTCCTGCATCATGCTGGGACGGTGTGCCGACTACCTTCTGCAGGGCGACCCCGACCTCACGCGCGTATTCATCTACGCGCCGCTGGCCGATCGCGTAAAAAAGGTGAGCGCCGCGCGCCAACTGGACGAGGACAAGGCGCTGAGCGAGATCACCAAATGCGACAAGCGCCGCGCCGCGTACTACGCCTACGTGACCGGACAAAAGATCGGAAACTGCGAAAATTACGACCTGATGGTCAATTCCAGCATCGGCCTAGACCGCGCCCTAGCCGCCATCCTAGCCTGCCTCCCCCCCGCCTAACCCCGCCGCTGCGCAGCCCGTTTCCTGCGCAGCCCGCTTTGGCGAAGGCGTTTCTTCTCGGAGCCCGTTTCCTGCGCAGCCCGCTTTGGCGAAGTCGGTTCTTCTCGGAGCCCGTTTCCTGCGCAGCTCGCTTTGGCGAAGTCGGTTCTTCTCGGAGCCCGTTTCCTGCGCAGTCCGCTTTGGCGAAGGCGGTTTCTTTCCGGAGCCCGTTTCTTCGGCAGGCGCGCCGCCTGCGCGGGCGCTTCTCACCTGCCCTTGGCCGTCAACCGGCCGCGCTCCTGCGCTTTTTTCTCTTTGTATCCCCGCAAGGCCCCCACCCGCCTGTTTGCGCACCGGTTGGGGCCTTGTTTTTGTTTTGGCCAAGCGCACGCCGCCGCCAATTGCCCAATTTCAGGCGCTGCGGGTCGCTCCTCCGCGGGTTTTCGCAAAATAATTTGAAAAACGTTTCGCTGGGATCTTGACAAAGCCATGCGCCATTTGTGATAATAGACACAACCGCAAAATCAACGTTGAAAGAAGGCAAATGCTGCATGAATCGATATGTACTGGGCATCGACAACGGCGGAACCAGCACAAAAGCCGTCCTGTTCGACATTTCGGGACGTGAAATTGCGCAGGCCAAGGCCTCCACGCCCATGCTGACGCCGCAACCCGGCTTTACCGAGCGCGACATGGAGGTGCTGTGGCAATGCAATTGCGATGTCATCCGGCGCACCATTGCGCAGGCGCGCGTTGACCCATCCGAGATCGTCGGTGTCTCCTTTTCCGGGCATGGCAAGGGCCTATACCTGTGGGGCAAGGATGAAAAGCCCGCGCGTCCCGGCATCGTTTCAACCGACAGCCGCGCCTATCGCTACGTCGAGGAATGGTATCAAGACGGCACGGCGGAGAAACTCTTTGCGCTGACCTGCCAGAGCATTCTGGCCAGCCAGCCCGTCTCCTTGATTCGATGGCTGATGGACAACGAGCCGGAAGTCATTGAAAACACGCGCTATATCTTTGGCGTCAAGGACTACATCCGCTACCGGATGACCGGCGAGGCCTACGGCGAAATAACCGATTTGTCCGGTTCCAATCTGGTCAATTTGCGCAGCGCGCAGTACGATCCGCAGATTCTTTCGCTGCTCCATCTCGAGGGCATTCGCGATAAATTGCCGCCGCTCGTCTACTCGTCCGCGTTTTGCGGGCAGGTGACGCGCCAATGCGCGGAAGCGACCGGCCTTGCCGCCGGGACGCCGGTAGCCGCGGGCCTGTTTGACATCGACGCGTGCGCGATCGCCATGAACGTCGTAGACGCGCAGTACCTCGCGTGCATTGCGGGCACTTGGAGCATCAACGAGTACGTCTCGCCCGTGCCGGTCATGGATCATTCGGTCAAGATGAACTCGCTGTACTGCCTGTCCGGGCAGTACCTGGTCGAGGAATGCTCGCCCACGTCCGCCGCCAACCACGAGTGGTTCGTCAACAACTTTCTGCGCGAGGCCGCCGAGAAGGCGGGCAAGAGCGTCTATCAGCTGGCAAACGAGCTGGTGACCGACATCCGCCCCTCCGATCAGTCCATCATCTTCTTGCCCTATCTGTACGGCGGCGCCGACGACGCGCGCGCAACCGCCGCCTTTGTGGGACTGGACGCCTCGCACACCCGCTCAGACATGCTGCGCGCCGTGTACGAGTGCATCATCTTTGGGCACAAGCAGCACATCGACCGCCTGCTTGCCAGCCGGGTGCAACCGCCCAAGGCGATCCGCTTGGCCGGCGGCGTGGTCAATTCCCCCATGTGGGTGCAGATGTTTGCCGACATCCTCAACCTGCCTGTGGAGACCATCGACGTAAAGGAACTGGGCGCGCTGGGCTGCGCCATGACGGCGGCGGTCGCCGCAGGGGATTACCCCGACCTGTGCGCCGCCGCGCGCGCCATGGTCAAAGTCGAGCGCACGTTCCTGCCCGACTGCGCAAACCAGGCGGTCTATGCGCGCAAATACGATACCTATTTGGCCGTGCGCCAGGCGCTTTCAACCGTGTGGGACAAGCTCAAAAAGTGAGGGGGAAACGTGATGCGCGATTATCGCCTTGGCCTTTATGAAAAGGCCATGCCCGCCAACCGCTCCTTTGCGCAGTTGCTCGAAGGGGCGCGAGACGCCGGGTTTGACTTCATGGAAATCAGCATCGACGAGACCGAGGCGCGACTGGCGCGCCTTGACTGGACGCGCGAGGCGCGAACGCAGCTCGTCCAAACCATGCGCGCCTGCGCGCTGCCGATCCGCACAATGTGCTTAAGCGGGCACCGGAAATACCCGCTGGGCAGTCGCGACGAACAGACGCGCGCGCGCGCGCTTGACATCTTCCAAAAAGCGGTGCATCTCGCGGATGATCTGGGCATTCGCATCATTCAGCTAGCCGGATACGACGTGTACTACGAGCAGACCGGGCCGGATACCCAGCAGCTGTTTTCCGAAAATCTAGAAAAATGCGTGCGCTTTGCCGCCGCCTACGGCGTGACGCTGGGCTTTGAGACGATGGAGACGCCCTTTATGGACACGGTTCAAAAGGCCCTGCGCGTGGTTCAGCAGGTCGATTCACCGTATTTGGGCGTCTATCCGGATCTAGGCAACCTGAACAACGCCGCGCTGCGCTACGGACACGACCTCTACGCGGACATCGCCTCGGGCGCGGGGCGCCTCTTCGCCATGCACCTCAAGGAGACCGAGCCGGGCCGCTACCGCGATATGCGCTTCGGCGCCGGATGCGTCGATTTTGCGCGCGGCGTACAGGCGGCGCGGCGCGCGGGCGTGCGCCTGTTTGTCGCGGAGTGCTGGGACGACAAATCGCCCGATCCGCAGGCGCAGATCCAGTCGGTAAACGACTTTCTCCGAAACGTACTGGACGCGTAGATCAGCCGATCGGCAGCCATTTATACAAAGCGAGGGATTCACATGTCAGGCATCAAGGACGTGGCCAAACGCGCAGGCGTATCGATATCAACCGTTTCAAATGTGCTCAACCAATCCAAATACGTCAGCGAGGAATTGGCTCAGCGCGTACTGATCGCGGTGCAGGAGATGGGCTACCATGCCGATCCCGTGGCCAAGAGCATGAAGACCAAGCACAGCCGGAACATCGGCGTCATCACCACCGACATCTGCGGCCTGTTCTACCCCTACGTCGTCAAGGGGCTGTTCGAGGTCTTCAACAAAAACGGCTACAACATCATCATCTTGGACGCCAACGGCGTCAACGACAGCTTTGGCAGCATCGAGCGCGTGATGGACGGCTTTGCCCACCTGGTGCGCAGCCACGTGGACGGCATCGTCTTTTCCTCTATCTTTCCCGAGAGCATCGAAGCAATCCAAATGCGCAAGATCCTCAAGCTGACCGACAACCAGAAAAAAATGCCCCTCGTCAGCGTGGAGACCGACTTTAGCAGTTACGGCATCGACTCGGTCTTTTCCGACTCGGTCGAGGGCGCGCAAAAGGCGACGCAGCACCTGCTGGACATGGGCGCAAAGCGCATCGGCCACATCACCGGCCCCATCCACACGCGGGTGGCGCAGGACCGCGTGAAGGGCTATCGCCAGACGCTGATTGACCGGGGCATCACACCCGACGACAGCATGATCGCCAACGGCGACTACACCCACCGCAGCGGATATATCGCCATGCAGGAACTGCTCGCCCAGTGCCCCGGGCTGGACGGCGTATTCATCGCCAACGACCAGATGTCGGTCGGCGCGCTGCGCGCCCTCAAGGAAGCCCATTTTCGCGTTCCCGAGGACATCAAGGTCATCGGCTATGACGACGTGTTCATCTCGAGCGTCGTCGATCCGCCCCTCTCCACCATCCACATTCGCAAGCGCCACATGGGCATCTCCGCCGCCACCCTGATGCTCAAGCGCATCCAAAATGGGAAAAGCGCCGCCGAGGAGCCGGTACAGCTGGTGAAATTGGAGAGCCGCCTGGTCGTGCGCAAGTCCACCTTCCCCGAAGCCCCGGCGGACTGGATCTTGGTGGACTGGTAATTCCCCGCGCCGACCGCGCAACTGAGCCCCAATCCCCCGCGCCGGTCGCGCAACTGGGCCGCCTTCAGAAAAATGTTTTTTTGTTTTTCTGAAAGCGGCCGGTTTTTTTAGGTTCATTTGTACGTTTCTCCGCTTGAACCCTCGAATGTCGTCGTTCTGTTTTTCGTTTGCGTTAACGTCTATGGGATATTCGTCTATTTTATCGCAGCATATATCGCGCATTATTCATATAGTTTCAAAAGTGATTGGCGTATTATCAGAAAAACATTGACAGAAAAACGTTATACTGATACAATGCGTCTAAAGCAGTTAATTCCGCCCCGCGCGGGGCGATACGGAAACGCGAGAGGATGTGCGCAAGGCATGGCAGAGCAACAGAGCATTCTGAGGATCAAGGATGTGAGCAAGTCCTTTTCCGGCGTCAGCGTGCTGTCGAAGGTAAATCTGGACATCCGCTCGGGCGAGGTGCACGCGCTGATGGGCGAAAACGGCGCGGGCAAGTCCACGCTCATGAAGATCATCATGGGCATCTATAAAAGCGACGGTGGCGAGGTGTTTTTTAACGCCAAGCGCACCGATATCAAGGGCGCGCGCGACGCGCTCAACCTGGGCATCTCCATGATCCATCAGGAGCTCAACCCCATTGCCGAAATGACGGTCGCGGAAAACGTATTTATCGGGCGTGAAATTCGCTTCAAGGGAACCGCCTTGGTCAACAAGGCGGCGCAGAACCGAGAGACGCAGAAATTGCTCGAAAAATACGGCATGGCCGAGCGCGTCGCGCCCGCCATGAAGATGAAGCAACTCAGCATTGCGCAGATTCAGATGATGGAGATCATCAAGGCCATTTCCTACAACGCCAAGGTCATCATCATGGACGAGCCCACCTCCTCCCTATCCGAAAAGGAGGCCGACGAGTTGTTCCGCACGATCGGACTGCTCAAGCAGACGGGCGTGGGCATCATCTACATCTCGCACCGCATGGAGGAGGTCTTCGTGCTGGCCGACCGCATTTCGGTGCTGCGCGACGGCGAGATGATCGGCTGCATCGAGCGTGCGGACGTCTCGCGCGAAAAGATCATCAACATGATGGTCGGCCGCGCGCTCTCAAGCGGATACCCGCGCAGCACCGCCAAGATCGGCGACGCGGTATTGAGCGTCCAGCATTTCAGCAAGGCCGGCGTCTTTGAGGACGTGTCGTTTTCCGTGCACGCCGGCGAGATATTGGGCTTTGCGGGACTGGTCGGCGCGGGCCGCAGCGAAGTCATGCGGGCGCTGGTCGGCTATGACAAAAAGGACGCGGGCACGGTGGAGATGGACGCAGCGCCCATCACGATTCGCCACCCGAGCGACGCCAAGCGCCACCACATCACGATGGCCTCCGAGGATCGCAAGGCGCTGGGACTGATCCTGTGCCGCAACATCAAGGAAAACATCTCCATTCAAAACGAGAACCAATACGCCAAAGCGGGGTTCATGAACCACAGGAAAGAGCGCAACGCCTGCAACGAAATTGCGCGGCGCGTGACCGTCAAGATGAATGGCATTTCAGATGAGGCCGGCACGCTTTCGGGCGGCAATCAGCAAAAGGTCGTGCTCGCCAAATGCCTGCTTTCTAAGCCCCGCGTCATCATTCTGGACGAACCTACGCGCGGCATAGACGTGGGCGCCAAGGCCGAAATCTACGCCATGATGAACGAGCTTGCCCAGAAGGGGATCGCGATCATCATGATCTCCTCCGAAATGCCCGAACTGATCGGCATGTCCGATCGCATCCTTGTGATGGCGGGCGGCCGGCTCTGCGGCGAATTCAAAGACGTTCGATCCACCACGCAGGAAGATATCCTGAAACTGGCTTTGGGAGGAATTTAAGCATGACACACATTGGGACGCAGGGTGACGCGAGCAAGACAAAGAACCTATACACGCGCTTCGGACTGCTGATCGTCATCATCATCATGCTCGTCGGCATGTCGTTTGCCAGTCCGGTATTCATGACCTACGGCAATATCATCAACATTCTGCGTCAGGTCTCGCTCAACGGCATTCTGGCCGTGGGCCTCACGTTTGTCATTTTGACCGGCGGCATCGACCTGTCCGTCGGCTCCTTGGTGGCCGTGTCGGGCGTCATCGTGGGCAACATGCTGCTCAGCGGGCACGGCGTGCTCTGGTCCATCGTGGTCAGCATCTCCGCCAGCCTCGCCTTCGGCCTGTTCAACGGCCTCATGATCGCCTACTGCGGACTTCCGCCCTTCATCGCCACATTGGCCGGGCAGACGATCGGGCGCGGCTTTGCGCTGGTCTACTCCGACGGAAAGCCCTTTGCGGTCAGCAACGAGGCGTTCAAGGCCATCGGCAAGGGCAGCTTCTGGGGCATTCCGATTCCCATCTGGATACTGCTCGTCGTGTGCTTGGTCGCGGCAGTCGTGCTCAACTACACCACCTTCGGTCGCCACGTATACGCCTTTGGCGGCAACCGCAACGCGACCAAGCTGGCGGGCGTCAAGACGCGCGTCGTCGAGCTCATGGTCTACGTCATCTCCGCGCTGATGGCGGGCATTGTCGCCATCATCCTGGCCGCGCGCATCAGCTCCGGCCAGCCCACCGCCGGTGAGGGATACGAGCTGGACGCCATCGCGGCGGTCGCCATCGGCGGCACGTCCATGTCCGGCGGCGTCGGCACCCTCAGCGGAACCGTACTTGGATTTATCATCATCGGCATTCTCTCCAACTCGCTGACCTTGCTCAACGTATCCTCGTTCTACCAGCAGATCGTGAAGGGCGCCATCATCCTGATCGCTGTGTTCTTGGATATGCGCAGCAAGCGCAAAGAGGGCTAAAGGGATTGCCCGTGAGGGTAAGCATAAAAACGCTAGGAGGTATCCCCATGAAGAAATTGGTTTGCATGGTGCTGTGTGTTACCCTGTTGGTCCTGAGTTTCTCCTTTACGGCCGTCGCCGAGGCAAAGACCTACACGATCGTCGCCTTGATGAAACAGAACGCGGACACGTTCGTCCAGAAGATCGCCGACGCCATCGACGCGCGCGCCGTCGAACTTGGCAGCGAAGTCAAGCTGCTGATGCAGGATGCCGAGGGCGACATCAACAAGCAGCTCGAGCAGGCCGAGGCCATGCTGACCATGAAGGTCGACGCGGTCATCCTGAACGCGGTTGACGTCGAAGGCAGCGCGCCCATCGTAGACATGTTCATCGACGCCGGCATTCCGGTCATCGAGTGCAACACGCTCACCAACAACGTCGACGCAGCGACCTGCTACGTCGGTTCCGACGACGTGGATGCGGGCCGCATTCAGGCCGAATTTCTCAAAACCGTGCTGCCCGAGGACGCGAAGGTCTGCTACATGATGGGCCCCATGGGCGTCTCGCCGCAGATCTACCGCAAGGAAGGCATTGACAAGTACCTGTTCGAGGGTTCCAAGATCGAAGTGCTGCAAGAG
Source organism: Clostridia bacterium (assembly GCA_036645575.1). Lineage (GTDB taxonomy): Bacteria > Bacillota > Clostridia > Christensenellales > Aristaeellaceae > JAVXNW01. The sequence goes on from JAVXNW010000043.1 coordinate 12,859, forward strand.
CAGACCGCGAACTGGAAGCGCGCCGAGGCGCTGTCGCTGGCCGAAAACTGGCTGACCGCCTATCAGGATCTGGACGCCATCATCTGCCAGAACGACGACATGGCCATGGGCGCGCTCGAAGCGGTTGAAGCCGCCGGACGCAAGGATTCCATCGTCGTCATCGGCATTGACGCCATCGAAGACGCGCTGGCCGCCGTCAAGGAAGGCCGTCTGGATTGCACCGTGTTTCAGGATGCCGCGGGCCAGGGCGCAACCTCTTTGGACGTCGCGCTCCAGTGCGCCAAGGACGGCACCCTCAAGACCGAAGACGTGATGATCCCCTTCGTGCTGGTCGTCGCAAACAACGTGGATGAGTTTATCGGCTGATTGATCCCCCTTATGCGTTAAGGCGGGCAAGCCAAGTGGGCTGCGATATAAAAGCCGTGATGATTTCCGGTTTTTAAACAGCAGCCCCTTCGGCTTTCACAACGCGCGCGGCCCATCTCGGCTGAGCGGGCGCGCGCGTTTCCTGCGCGTCACGCCCAGCGCGCCCATCATGCCGATCCTGCGCATCGCGCCGATCGCGCCCTTGCGCCGGCCCAACGCCGCTTTCGGCCGCTTCCCCGATTGGAAAATTACATTTGACAAGGAGCATACCGCCATGAACCATGAATCCCTGATCCGAAAGACCTTTGAAGCCGGCGCGGGCATCTTCCGCCTGAACCCGGTATTCGTTCCCCGGCTTTTCGGCAAGGCGGGCCATCGCCTCAAATTGCATCAGGACGACTATTACGCGCTGGGCCTTGAGCGCGGCTCGATGAAGGAGCGCTGGTTCTCCTCCGTGATCGCCGCGCAGAACGGGCCGTTGGCCGCGCCCGACGAGGGCATGAGCTACGTCGCGGTGTCCCCGGACAGCGACGAAAAGTTCTCGCTAAAGGAAGCCATCGAGGTGATGGGGGCGGAGATCATCGGGGAAACACTGATGGAGACCTACGGCGGTTGGCCGATGTATTCCAAGTTCTTCGACTATGAAAACCCGCTGTTCCACCATGTGCATCTGATGTTTGACCACGCCGCCAAGGTGGGCAAATTGGGCAAGCCCGAGTCGTACTACTTCCCGCCGCAGCTCAACAACTACGCGGGCGAGATGAACGCCACCTATTTCGGCTTCGACCCGGACACAAAGCCGGAGGACGTCAAGGCGCGCCTTGCCGACTACAACAAGGGGGATACGCGCATCACCGAACTGTCCCGCGCCTATCGCGTGCAGTTGGGCACCGGCTGGTTCACGCCGGCAGGCGTCGTCCATGCGCCCGCGTCCTACCTGACGTATGAGCCGCAGTGGAACTCCGACGTCAACTCGGTCGAGGAGAACGTGGTTTCGGGCGAGATCTACCCGCGCTCCATGCTGGTGGACGAGTGTCCGGACGACAAAAAAGAGGACGTCGATTACATCTTCTCGCTGCTAGACTGGCCCAAGAACATCGATCCCAACTACAAAAAGCACTACTTCCGCCCGCCGGTCGTGGCCTCGGAGAGCGCGCAGTACGTCGAAAAGTGGGTCTCCTACGCCAACGACTACTTTGGCGCAAAGGAGCTGACTGTGTACCCCGGCCAGACGGTCACCATCAAAGACGGCGCGGCCTACGGCTGCATCTTTACCCAGGGTCATGGCAAATTCGGGGTCTATGACGCGGAGACGCCGGTCATGCTGCGCTACGGCAAGCAGAGCGCCGACGAATACTTCGTCTCGGAGCCGGCCGCGAAAAAGGGCGTCGTGATCACCAACGAAAGCCGGTTTGACAATCTGGTGCTGCTCAAGCATTTCGGACCGAATCATCCCGACATGCCGAAAACCGTCCAGGCATAATCAAAACACAGGAGGGCTGCCATCATGAGCAATCGTTCCATCACCGAGAAGGCCATGTCTGAGGGGCATGGCGTCCTGCGGCTTTCGCCTACTTGGGTGCCGCGGTCGTTCTGCCGACCGGGGCGCAGGCTCCGGCTGCATCCGGACGATTATTTTGCGCTGGGGCTTGAGCGCGGCGGCATTGACGAGCGCTGGTTTTCATCGACGACGCCGGCGGACAACGGGCCGGGCACCCCGGAAGACGAGGGGCTCAGCTACATCGTCACCGAGGGCGGCGAGCGCGTGCTGCTTCGCGACGCGATCAGCGAGTTCAAGGGCGCGATCATCGGCGAGGATCTGTACGCAAAATACGGGCGCTGGCCGATGTTCTCGAAATTCTTTGACAACATGGGGCCGCTTCCGCACCACATTCACCACAACGACAAATACGCCGCGCTGGTGGGCGAGAGCGGCAAGCCCGAGATGTACTTTTTCCCGGCGCAGTACAACAACTACGGCGCGGAGTTCCCGTTCACCTTCTTTGGCTTCAACCCCGAAGTGACCAAGGCGCAGGTGCGCGACGCGCTTTCCGCGTTCACAAAGGGCGACAACAAGCTGCTCGAGATGAGCCGCGCGTACAAAGTCGCGGTGGACACCGGGTGGGACGTGCCGCCAGGAATCATGCACGCGCCCGCGTCGCTGTGCACCTATGAGCCGCAATTTGCGTCGGACGTGTACGCGATGTACCAGTCGGTTTTGTACTTTGACCACGCGGTGCCCCAGGATCTCTTGTGGAAGAACTGCCCGGCGGACAGGCGCGGCGACTTTGACTATCTGGTCGAGGTGATGGACTGGGAGGCCAACGTGGACCCGCTGTTCAGCAGCAAGCGCTTCATGGCGCCGGTTCCGGCGGGCGACGCGTGCGCGATGCGCGCGGCGGGCTATCTGGACGAGTGGATCTGCTACAAGTGCGATCTGGCGGGCGCGCGGCGGCTGACGGTCGCGCCGGGGCAGTCGGTGCTGCTCAAGGACAAGGTGGCCTACGGGCTCATCTGCGTGCAGGGCTTTGGCAAGATTGGCGACGCGCAGCTGTCCTCGCCCAACATGATCCGGTTTGGCCAATTGACAAACGACGAGTACTTTGTGACGGCAACCGCGTCCGCCGAGGGCGTGCGGTTTACCAACCTGTCCAAGACCGAGCCGCTGGTCGTGCTGCGCCACTTCTCCGAGCATCCCGACCGCAAGGCGCTGGGCTGATCGGGCGGCAAGGCATGACATCCGCCCGCAGGGCGCTGGGCTGATCCGCCCGGAAGGCATAAAATCCGCCCGGAAGGCATGAAAAAGGCGCTGCCCTATCGCGATGATACGGCAGCGCCTTTGCGCGCTTCGGCGTCAAAGCCGCCCCTGTTTTGATCCGGTTGGGGCGCTTGGACGGGGGTTTAAAAATCCTCGGACTGCGGCCCGCCTGCGTGCCTGCGGGATTTCATTGCCTAATCCGCGTGCACCTGGGCGCGGGCTTCTTGGGTCAGCCCCAGATCCCACAGCATGGAGCAGGACAGGTATTTGTCGCGGATCTCGCGCGCGCCGGTGAAGGCGTCCTGCGCGTCCTTTTCGTCGATGCCCAGGTCGCTTGGCGTCATCGGCATGCCGATCCTGCGCATCTGCGAAGCCATCTGCTGGGTGTCCGGCAGTTCGTCGTTCATGAAGCCCAGAATCTCGTCCCAGTGCTCCACGATCACTTCTAGGCGCTGGGCGTGCTTGACCGGGTCGTTTTTGTGCACTTTTTCCTCGATCGCGAAGATCTGCGGCGCGGTCGAGCAGAAGATGCGCCTGACCATCTCGGCCCACGCCTTTTCGTCAAACGCGGCCATCATCTGTAGGCCCTTTTCCTTGCTGGGCGTGATGCCCCGGATCCAGTCGTACAATTTGAGCGTCTCAAGCGTGCCCACGCCCACCTGTATGCCGTGGAAATCCGCGTGCTCGTGCCGCTCCATCGCCATCATCTCCCACATATGCGAGAAATAATGCTCCAAGCCGGACGCCGGGCGCGACGTGTCGGCAAAGGACATCGCGACGCCGGAGAGCACGAGCCCCTCGGTGATCGCCTGAATGGTCTCGGGGTCGCGGCTTGACAGCTTGTCGGCGTTGTCCACAATGCGCTTGACCGAGCGCCGCACCAATTTTGCGATCTCCTCGCAGTAGTACTCGCCAATCACCAGGTGCGCGATGCGCCACTCGCAGATCGACACGTATTTGGCGATCATGTCGCCAAAGCCGGACCACAGCATGCGCATCGGCGCCTTGGACAGGATGTCGCTGTCGGCGATGATCGCGACGGGGCAGGCATTGTAGAGCGTCACTTTGACGTCGCTTACGTGCATCGAGGAGGAAGAGGAGGCGTACCCATCCATCGAGGGCGCGGTTGCGACCACCAGTTGCGGCTTGCCACAGGCGTGCGCCACCACCTTGCACACGTCGTTGATGACGCCGGAGCCGACCGCGAGCACGCAATCGCACGCGGGATCAAGCGCCATCGTGACCGCGCCCACGCTCCACTCGTCGGGCTCGACCACTTCCCTGGGAATCTCATAGACCACATGGGCGATGCCGGCGGCGGTGAGCAGCGCCTCGACCGTGCGGCCGGCCGCCGCGCGCGTATTTTTGTCGCACACGATAAACGGGTGCGCGACCTTCATCTGCGAAAGCACCGCGGGCAGCGTGTTGACCACGCCCGCGCCCGATTTGAAGATGCGCAATTGCGACTTGTGGCACTTGCCACAGGCGCATTCAAAGCCCTTGGGGTCAAGCAGCGCCTCAATGGGCAGGTTGGAAAACTCAGTCATCGTCTATGTCCTCTCCTTCATATGAATGCCACGCATCCCCATCCGCCATGGCGGACGGGGATGCGGTATGGTCAGCCGATCGTCCCTTTGATGCGGCGCACGCCCGCTGAGGAGGACTCTTCCTTGACCAGTTTAAAGCCCTTGAGGTCGCCGGTATTGCTCGCGTGGGGGCCGCCGCAGATTTCCTTGCTGAATGGGCCCATGGTGTAGACCTTGACGCGCTCGCCGTATTTGCTCTCGAATAGGCCGGTCGCGCCGTGCGTCTTGGCCTCATCGACCGTCATTTCCTCGCAGATGATCGGCGCCTTGGCCTGAATGTACTCATTGACGAGCGCCTCGACCTGTTTTTTCTCGTCGTCGGTCATCTTGCGCGCGAACGAGAAGTCAAAGCGCAGCCGCTCGGCCGTGATGTTTGAGCCCTTCTGGTTGACCTCGGGGCCCAGCACCTTGCGCAGCGCGGCCTGCAGAAGGTGTGTCGCGGTGTGCAGCTTTGCGGTCTCCTCGGTGCTGTCGGCAAGGCCGCCCTTGAAGCGCTGTTCGGCGCCCGCGTGGCTCTTTTCCTGGTGCATGCGATAGCGCTCCTCAAAGCCGGCCTCGTCTACCGAAATGCCCTTTTCGCGCGCCATCTCGGTGGTGATCTCGATGGGGAAGCCGTAAGTATCGTAGAGTTTAAACGCGCTGCGCCCGTCGATCAGGTTGGTGAGGGCGGAATGCTCTTGGAGGCGGCTCGAGACCCCCTTGATGGTATCGAGCGCCTCGCCCAGGCGCCTGAGGTCCTCGAGGATGGGCAGCTGTTCGGGGGTGGGGCGCAAGGTAGAGCCCACGTTCTTGGCGATCTCCTGCGCCTCCTGGAATTTCTGTTGGTTGTCGCCGCTAAAGAGCGCGCCCAGGTCGGCCTTCATGCTGTCAAAGCCGCTGGTCACCTTCTGGATGTTCAAAAAGACCTTTTCGAACTCGCGCATGCCCTGCTTGAGCGTGCGCTGGAAGCGCTCCTCTTCAAGCGTCAGCTGTTCGAGCACCTGCGCCTCGTTGCGCTTGAGCTCGGGGTATACGTCCTTGTACTGGTTGACGACCACCCGCGCGATCTCGGCGCAGGAATTTTGCGGAAGCTCGATCTTCATGCCATGGCGCACGGCGCGGCGAATGAGGCGGCGCAGCACGTAGCCCTGATCGACGTTTGAGGGGGTAATGCCGTGGTCGTCGCCCATGATGATGGTCGCGGTGCGCAGGTGGTCGGCGATGATGCGCATCGACTGGGTGACTTCGTCGCTTTGGCCGTAGGTCTTGCCGGACAGCTCGCCGATCTTGGCGATGATGTCTTTGAATAGGTCGGTTTCGTAGACCGATTTGACGTTCATCAGCACGCCGATGGTGCGCTCGAGGCCCATGCCGGTATCGACGTTTTGCTGGGCGAGGGGCGGGAAGGAGCCGTCGGCCTGCTTGTTGTACTGCATGAAGACGTCGTTCCAGATCTCGAGGTAGCGTCCGCAGTCGCAGGCGGGGGAGCAGTCGGGGCCGCAGGGGGCCTTGTCGGTGATGATGAACATCTCGGTATCGGGGCCGCAGGGGCCGGTGACGCCGGCGGGACCCCACCAGTTGTTTGCCTTGGGCAGGAAGAAGATGTGGTCTTCGGCAACGCCCATCTCGCGCCAGAGGTTGGCGGCCTCGTCGTCGCGCGGCGCGTGCTCGTCGCCGGCGAACACGGAAAACGCGAGCCGGTTTTTGTCGATGCCGAGCCATTCGGGGCTGGTCAAGAACTCCCAGCTCCACGAGATGGCCTCGCGCTTAAAGTAGTCGCCCAGCGACCAGTTGCCCAGCATTTCGAAGAAGGTGCAGTGGCTGTTGTCGCCCACCTCGTCGATGTCGCCGGTGCGAATGCACTTTTGCACGTCGGTGAGGCGCGTGCCCATGGGGTGCTTGGCGCCCAGCAGGTAAGGGACCAGCGGGTGCATGCCGGCGGTGGTGAACAGCACCGTGGGGTCGTTTTCCGGGATGACCGAGGCGCTGGGGATCACCGCATGGCCCTTCCCCTCAAAAAATTTAAGGTACAGCGAGCGCAACTCGCCCGCGCTTTGGATGTTCATGTGAATGCTCCCTCCAAAAAATTAACGCTCCGCCCGTTGAAGCGAGGCGCATGATCTCTTTCCTTATTGTACTGTTCTTGTGCATAAGTGTCAAATTAAGTTTGCTCAAACGCGCGAAGGGCAAAGCGCCAGAAAAAATCAAAAATGAATTATCGCACACCTTAAAAATTCATTTTTAACGTTAAGAGATCGAAATTGAGGCAGGATAACGCGAAATTTCATAGAATCAATAACAGCGGAATGCAAATTGCGTTTCCGCAAAACAGCGCGAAAGGAAGCTACATCCATGTCTTTGACACTATCCGAACGTTGCCTGCGCATTGCGCCCTCCGCAACACTGGCCATCGACGCCAAGGCCAAGGCGATGATCGCCGCCGGCCAAGACGTCTTAAGCTTTGGCGCGGGAGAACCTGATTTTGATACGCCCGCCTATATTTGCGACGCCGCCAAGGAGGCGCTCGCGCTGGGCATGACCCGCTATACCGCGGTTGCGGGCACGATGGAATTGCGCAATCAAATCGTCTTAAAACTTAAAAAGGACAACGACCTAAATTATGAGGCGGCGGACATCATCGTCTCAAACGGCGCCAAGCAATCGCTGTTTAACGCGCTCAGCGCCATCGTCAATCCGGGGGATGAAGTGCTGCTGCCGGGCCCGTGCTGGGTGAGCTATCCCGAGATGGTTCGAATGGCGGGGGGCACGCCGGTGCTGATCCCGGGGCGCGAGGAAGACGGCTTTGTCGTGACGGCGCGCGAGATTGCGCCGTACGTCAATGCGCGCACGAAGGCGATCATCCTCAACTCGCCCAACAACCCCAACGGCGCGGTGTGGGGCGCGGATGTGCTGGACGGGATCGGGCAACTGGCGGTATCGCGTGGATTTTACGTGATCTCGGATGAAATTTATGAAAAGTTGATCTACGACGGGCTCACGCACGTGTCGATTGCGCAGTTGAGCGCGGCGATCAAGGCGCAGACAATCGTGGTCAACGGGCTGTCTAAGGCGTTTGCGATGACCGGGTGGCGAATTGGGTATGCCGCGGGCCCGCGCCCGATTATCAAGGCGATGTGCGCCTTTCAGAGCCATTCCACCAGCGCCCCGAACGCCATTGCGCAGCACGCGGCGGCGATCGCGCTGACCAACGGTGAAATTCAGACGGAAGAGATGCGCAAGGAATTTGACACGCGGCGCAAGCTGATGTACAATTGTGTAGGGCTGATCGAAGGGCTGAGCACGCACATGCCGCAAGGCGCCTTCTACATGATGCTCAATATTGCGGGCGTGATCGGCAAGTCCTTTGAGGGGCGCACGATCACGGACGCGATGGATTTTGCGGAAATGCTGCTTGCGAGCGAGAAGGTCGCGGTCGTGCCGGGCACGCCGTTTGGCTCAGATCACCACGTGCGCGTGAGCTATGCCACGTCGCAGGAGAAAATCAGAAGAGGATTAGAGCGAATCGGGACGTTTGTCAAAAAGCTGGAATGAGCGACCCGATCCGCCGAGAAGTTTGGAGAAATCGAATGCGGTTAGCTGTTTTTTCTGACATGCACGCCAACGCGGGTGCGTTGGCCGCCTGCATAGGCTATGCCAATCACGTCGGGGTCGACGGGTACGTCTTTCTGGGCGACCATTTAACCGACTGTCCCTATCCGCGCATGACGCTTGACCTCATGCGGGAAGCGCAGAAGCGGCTTCCGACATGGATGTTGCGGGGGAACCGCGAGGACTACCTGATCCGGCACCACGACGGCGCGCAGGACGGGTGGAAGCCGTCGTCGGGCACGGGTTCGCTTTTGTACACCTACCAGAACATCACGCCCGAGGACATTGAGTTTTTGCGGGCGATGCCGATCACGGACGTGATTGCGCTTCCGGGCTGTCCGGCGGTGCGCATTGCGCACGCGTCGCCAGCGAGCAACAACGTGATGTTGTTTCCGGGTGCGGAGGCGCTAGAGAGCGTATTGCGTGACAGTGCGGAGCGGACGTTTCTGACGGGGCACAGTCATTTTCAGTTCCGATACGAGTCAGCGGGGCGGCAGGTGATCAACCCCGGGACGGTGGGCATGCCCTCGCACGGCCAGCCGAAGGCGCAGTTTGCGTTTTTGACATGTGCAGGCGAGCGGTGGAGCACGCGGCTGATGAACGTAGATTACGACAAGCAAGCGGAGATCGAGCAGTTTGCGGCGAGCGGGCTGAGCGAGATGTCGCGGGTATGGGCGAAGTGCACGATCAAGACGATACGGGACGGTGGGCGTTGGGCGGTTGACTGCATGCAGCTTGCGCGCAAGTTAACGCCGCCGGAGCGCGAGATTCCAGAGACCGCGTGGGAAGACGCGGCGATGCAGCTAGGCATCATGTGATGTGCGGCGCGCCGTAAGGCGCGCCGGTTGCGTTTTGGCCGCGCCCCCCGATTCCCCCGCCTCTTTCGCCTCCCCCGTTCCCTAGCCTTTAAAGCGCATTTTTCGGGGCTTTTTGCAAGAGAAAAAGCCCCCCTCCCGCCCGCAGGCGAGCTGTGGTCAAGGCTTCAAGCCTTGCGCAGTCCGGCCGCGCAGGCCGGTCGCTTGTCGCAACAAGCGAAATCCTCCCCG
>JAVXNW010000044.1:0-22179 GCA_036645575.1 Clostridia bacterium
AAACCTCACGGCAAAACGCCCTGAATATGCGCGAGCACCCGCCAAATCGGCTTTGCCATGCCCGAAATCGCCCAAAATCCTACCGCCCCCGCCCGTGCTTCCCCGTCATCTGTTTGATCCTCAAAACAAGCGGCTGCGGCACAAAACTTCTTTCGTGTCACAGCCCCTTGCGCTTATTCCTCCAGGCTACTCAACACCTTGCGCCACGTGCGCTTGACGGCGTGGCGGTTCTTGCGCGACAGGAGCATCATCCGCTTTTGCGGCATGGGCTTCACGCTTGAGATTGCCGCGTCGCGCACGAGCGCCGCGATATTGCGCGCGTTGTCCAGGTTCCGGTACGCGCGCTGCGCCAAGCGGATCTCCTTGAGCCGCGCGCCGTCGTTGGCCATCAGCGCGTTCACGATGAACGGGATCGTGCTCGGGTTTTCGCAGACCACCCCCAGATTGTGCGACACCATCAGCGCCGGGTTGTCCGCCTCCTGCCCCGGAAGCGATCCGGTAATCACAAGCGGAACGCCCAGCACCACCGCTTCCATCAGCGTGTTCGGGCTGCCCCGCGCGATCACGAGGTCGCTTTTTAGCATGTGCAGGTGCACGTCGTCCAAAAATCCGTACACGTGCACCCGCTCGCCAAACGCGGCCAGCGCCTTGATCAGCGTCTTTTGCAGCTTCTCGTTTCGCCCGCAAATGACCTCCAGATTGCAGTTGACATACTTGAGCAATTGCAGCGCGTACTTGAGCATGTTTCCGCTGCCCTCGCCCCCGCTCATCAGCAGGCAGTTGAGCGGCCGCTTTCCATCGTACTCGGGCGTGTCCGCTTCCCGCGCCGCGTCGCAGAACTGCGCCCGCGTCGGGAACCCGCAAATCTGCAATTTTTCCGGCGGCATGCCGCGCTGCAGCGAAAAATCATACGCCTCCTGCGTCGGGCAAAGCGTGAGTTTCGCCCGCGCGTCGCACCACGCGCCGTGGATGTTCACGATGTCCGCTTGCAGCGCGTACACCGGGATGTCCAGGTCGTAAAACTCCAATATGTCCATGATGCTGCCGTTGAAAAACGGGTGCACCGTCAAAATCAGGTCGGGCATGAACTGGCTCAGCGCCTTGATGAACCGGTCGTGAATCGCGACGGTCATCGGCTCCAGGAGCGCGCTCGGGTGCTGATCAAACACCGCATAGCTGAGCTTCCACAATTCCTTGGCGTTGCGCGTGATCGGCCCGTAGAACTTCGACATGCGAATGCCCATCTTGCCGATCAGGTCGAACCCGTCCACCACTTCATACCGAACGTCTTCATACTTGTCCAGCTGTTCTGTGAGCGACTGCGCGATCGACGCGTGCCCGTGCCCCGTGTAATTGCTGGACAGGATCATGATCTTCTTCAATCTTATCTTACCTCCCGGGTATATCGCCTATGCCGTTCACCACGTACGTGGGGCGGTAGGGAAATTGCTTGATCGTCTCGCACGTCGAGACGCCCGACAACACAAGGACCGTGTCCATCTGCGCCTCAATGCCCGCCACGATGTCCGTATCCATTCTGTCGCCCACAATCGCGATGTCCGCCGAGTGCAGATCCAGCCGCCTTTGCGCGTGGCGCATCATCAGCGGGTTGGGCTTTCCGACAAAATACGCGCTCTTGCCCGTCGCAAGCTCGATCGGCGCGATCAGCGCGCGCGTCGCGGGGCCGATCCCCTTCTCAATCGGGCCGGTCAGATCCGGGTTCGCCCCGATCAACTTCGCCCCCGCAAGCACCAAGAGGATCGCGGTCTCCAGCTTCTCGTAGTTGTACGAATGGGTCTCGCCCACCACCACATAGTCGGGATTTACGTCGTTCATCGAAAAACCGGCGTCGTACATCGCGCCCACCAGCCCCGAATCGCCGATCACATAGGCGCTTCCGCCGGGGCACTGGCTCTTTAAAAAGCTGGCTGTCGCCAGCGCGCTTGTATAAAAATGTTCGACGCCCACCGTAAGACCCAGCCGCGTCAGCTTTTGTTGCAGCTCGCGCGGCGTGCGCTCGCTCGAGTTGGTCAGAAAGACGTATTGCTTATTGTTGGATTCAAGCCAGTCCAGAAACTCCTTGACGCCGGGCAGCAGGCGGTTTCCATGGTAGATCACGCCGTCCATGTCGCAGATGAATCCCTTTTTTTCGCGCAGTTTTTCCATCGTGTGCTCCCTCCACCGTTCTACGCCTTGTATTATACATGCTTTTGTTCGATTTGTGAAGGGCGACGACTTTATTCTTTTCATCAAATCTGCTATAATTGACGCGAGGTGTTTTTCGCGCATGATCTACAGCTATCAACCGATCTGGCGGGACGATGCCCAAAGCCTGATCTTGGGCACAATGCCCAGCGTCAAGTCGCTTGAGGCGGGGTTTTATTACGCGCACCCGCGCAACGCGTTCTGGCCCATCATGGCCGAGGTTCTGGGCGCGCCAAGGCCGGAGGGCGCGCAAGAAAAAGCGGCGCTGTTGCGCGAAAACCGCATTGCGCTATGGGACGTACTCGAAAGCTGCGTGCGCGAAGGCTCGCTTGACGCAAACATCCTAAGCCCCTCGCCCAACGACATCCCGTTTCTACTCGCGCGTTGCCCCGCGATCAACCGCATCTTCTTTTGCGGAACCGCCGCCAGGCAACTGTATCGTCGATATTTCGGGCACATTCTGGTGAAGACGGTCCTGCTTCCCTCGACCAGTCCCGCCAACACAATGCCCTACCAACAAAAATTGGCCGCGTGGCGCGCGGCGTTCGAGGAGGCGATCCCATGAACCCGGTAGACATGATCGCGCGCAAGCGCGACGGGTACGCGCTCACCACCGATGAAATCGAGGCCTTTGTCCGCGGGACGACCGACCAATCGTTCAAGGACTACCAACTGTCCGCCATGCTGATGGCCATCTACCTGCGCGGCATGGACGCGCGCGAGACGGTCGATCTGACCATGGCGATGGCGCGCTCCGGCGATATGCTCGACCTTGGCGCCATCGACGGCGTCAAGGTTGACAAGCACTCGACCGGCGGCGTGGGCGACACCACCACGCTCATCTTGGCGCCCTTGGTCGCCGCTTGCGGCGCGAAGGTCGCCAAGATGAGCGGGCGCGGCCTTGGCCATACCGGCGGCACCCTGGACAAGCTCGAGGCCATCCCGGGCCTTTCGATCTCCCTCACACAAGCGCAATTTATTCGCCAAGTCACGGACATCGGCCTTGCCGTCATCGGCCAGACCGCCGCGCTCGCGCCCGCCGACAAGACGCTCTACGCGCTGCGCGACGTCACCGCGACCGTTGGCTGCCTGCCGCTCATCGTGAGCTCGATCCTCTCTAAGAAGATCGCCTCCGGCGCCGACGTCGTCGTGCTCGACGTCAAGACCGGCAGCGGCGCGCTCATGCCCACGCTGGACCAATCGCTCGCGCTCGCCCGCGCCATGGTCGATATCGGAAACCGCACCGGGCGCAAGTTCTCCGCGCTGGTCACCGACATGGACCAGCCGCTCGGGCTTAAAATCGGCAATGCGCTCGAGGTTTCCGAGGCGATCGAGGTGCTCGCCGGGGTCACGCAAGGGCCGCTGCGGGAGGTCTCCCTCGCGCTGGGCGCGCAGATGCTGTTGGGCGCGGGCATCGTGCCCAATGCCCAAGCGGGCGTACAAATGCTGCTGGACAAGCTTCAAAGCGGCGCGGGCCTTGAGAAGCTTTCGCAGATGATCGCCCATCAGGGCGGCGACGCGCGCGTGGTCGAAGACACGAGGCGGCTGCCCACGGCCTTGACGCGCGAGATGTGCCGCGCGCCGCGCGCCGGGTATGTCGCGCGCATGTACACAGACGCCATCGGCAACGCCGCGCGCGTCCTTGGCGCGGGGCGCATCCGCAAGGAGGACGCGATCGATCCGGCCGTCGGGCTGGTCATGCAGGTGCGCCTGGGCGACTACGTCCACGCGGGCGATCCGCTGTGCGAAATGCACTTGGGCGCGCGCTCAAACGCCGACGCCGCCCGCCTGGCGCTTTCGGGCGCGATCGTCTTGTCGGACGAGCCGCCCGCGCAGGACAAGTTGATCTACGGCGTCATCAGCGGAAAAGACGCGCCATGAAGGCGCTCTTTATCGGAAAGAATGGGCTGCGCGGCGGGTGGAAGGCCGCCTTTGTGGTGATGTCCGCGTCTGTGCTGCTCGGGGCGGTAGGTTGGGCGCTCAGCGCGATTTTGGCGCGCCTGATCCCCCTCTGGGGCGTCAACGCGCGCAATGTCGCCTTGGCCCCAACGTGGCTTCGGCTGCTCCTTGCGCACCGCGCGGAGCTGATCGGCATCGTCCAGTTTACGCTCCTCTGGCCGCTGTCCCTTGCGCTCATGCGGCTGTTGCGCATGGGAAAGCTGGCGTGGCGGGGCCTGTTGCGCGGCGCTTTTGCGGGGGGCGCGGTCGCGGCGCTCGTGCTGGGCGCCTTGTTCCTGATCGACGCGCTGCGCCTGGGCTGGCCGCTTGCGCGCCCGCGACTGTCTTTCGAAATTTTGATCCCGCTTGCGTATCAATTCGCGCGGGCGCTGGGCGGCGCGACGCTCTTTCTGGGCGCCGTGCCCGCCGCGTTTGACCATTATCCGCCCATCTGGCGCGCGGCGCTGGGCGGCGTGATCTTTGGCGCGCTGGGGCCGCTGGGGCCGCTGGGCGCGGCGGGACCCATCGAGATCGGCGCGGTGCCTTCAGGCTTGATGCTCGCGCTCAACGCGGCGCTCGTTGGCTTTACCGCGCTTTCCTTGGGGCGCACCGGGTGCGCGCTGGGCTACACGTTTTTTCTCTCTTTCGCGCTCTACGTGCTGATGGGCGCAAATGGCGCGTCCTCTGCGGGGCTGTACGAAAGCTATCCCGCCGCGCACGACCTGCTTTCCGGCGCGGCGCAGGGGCCCATGGGCGGGCTCATGATGGCGCTGGCGCTGGGCGCTTTGGGCGGCGCGCTTGCCTATAAAATGATCAAAACGATGCATGACGAGGATAATGACGAGGCTTTCCGATAAGCCGAGGAAGAACGGAGAAAATAATGGATCAACTGAAGCCGGAGGATATCGCCCGCGTGAAGGGCATGGGTTTTTTGCGCAACCGGGGCACGGAACTGTTTTCGGGGCGCGTGGTGGCGCATGGGACCGTCTTCACGGCGGCGGAGCTTAGCGTAATCGCGCAAATTTCCGAGCAATTCGGAAACGGCAAGGTCGCCTTTTCCACCCGCATGACCGCGGAAATCGTGGGCATTGCCTACGACCAGATCGACGCGGCGCGCGCCTATTTGCGCGCGCATACGCGCCTTGACTTTGGCGGAACCGGCGCGCGCGTACGCCCGATCGTCGCCTGCAAGGGGACGACCTGCGTCTACGGCAACTGCGACACGCAGAAGATCGCATCCGACATGCACGACGCGTTCTACCTGGGCATGGCGGATATAAAACTCGGGCATAAATTTAAAATCGCGGTGGGCGGCTGCCCGAACAGCTGCGTAAAGCCCAGCCTCAACGACTTTTCGGTCGAGGGGCATCGCGCGCCCAAGGTGGACCTTTCCAAGTGTCGCGGTTGCAAGACCTGCCAGGTCGAGACGCGCTGTCCGTCTCGCGCGGCGCGCGTCGAGCAAGGCAAGCTTGCGATCGACCCCACGAAGTGCGTCACCTGCGGCGTGTGCGTCGGCAAGTGCCCCTTTGGCGCGGTTGCGCCCGAGAGCGATTGCACATTTTTTGTGTACGTCGGGGGCACGTGGGGAAAATCCAAGCGCGTCGGGACGCTTCTCTCGCGCACGTATGCCGAGGCGGAGCTTGTGCCGCTTTGCGAAAAATGCCTTTTGTGGTTCCGCGAAAACGGCCTGGCCAAGGAGCGCTTCGGCGTAGCCATCGACCGCGTCGGCTTCGATCAATTCGAAATGGCGCTCAACGCGACCTGACGGGGCGGGCCCCGCAGGCGCAAAGGCGCCTTGCGATACACTGGGAGGATAAAGATGGTTGTCTTATCGGTACAAAATGTGACCAAGGCCTTTGTGATGAACACGGTGCTCAGTCAAGTAAACCTCACCCTTCAGCAGGGCGAGCGCATGGGCTTGGTTGGCGTAAATGGCAGCGGAAAATCCACGCTGTTTAAGATCATTGCGGGGGAAATCGCCCCCGACGAGGGTTCCGTCACGCTGCTGCGCGGGACCCGCGTGGGTCTGCTCACGCAGCAGGCCGACATTCGCGAGGGCGGCACCGTCATTGAGGAACTGAGCCGCGTATTCGACCCGCTCAAAAAGCTCGAGGAAAAACTGCGCGCGCTTGAAATTTCGATCGCCGAGCACCACGAAGACGAGCAGACGCTCGAGCAGATGAGCCGCGAGTACGCGCGCCTCACCGAGCGGTTCGAGCGCGAGGGCGGCTACGAGTGGCCCAGCCGCATACAGGGCGTGCTGGCGGGACTGGGCTTTGCCAAGGATCGCCAAGACCAGCGCGCGTGCCTGTTGTCGGGCGGCGAAAAGACGCGGCTGTGCCTTGCGCGCATCCTGCTCACCCAGCCCGATCTGCTGATGCTGGACGAGCCGACCAACCACCTAGACCTTGCCTCCACCGCGTGGCTCGAGGAGACGCTCAAGAAATACAAGGGCGCGGTGATGATCATCTCGCACGACCGCTATTTTTTGAACCAGGTCTGCGACCAGATGGCGGAACTGAGCATGACCCACATCGCGCAGTACAGCGGAAATTACGACGATTTTTCCGCCAAGCGCGAGGAAAACCTGATCCGGCAGGTCAAGGAATACAAGATGCAGCAGCAGGAGATCGCGCGGCACGAGGCGATCATCGCGCGCTACCGCAGCTTCAACCGCGAAAAGTCCATCATTGCGGCGCGCAGCTGGGGGAAAAAGCTGGATCGGATCATCGAAAACAAGCTGGACAGACCCACCGAAGAAAAAAAAGTGCGCTTCTCGTTTGACGTGCGCCGCCGCTCCGGCGACGACGTGCTGATCGTGCGCGATTTGTCCAAGGCGTTTGACGGGCGCACGCTGTTTGAAAACTTCGATTTGCACCTGCGCGCGGGCGACCGCGTGGCGCTGATCGGGCCAAACGGCGTGGGCAAGACGACGCTGCTCAAGGCGTTGATCGGAAGCGTTCACCCGGACAGCGGCACGATCCTCTTTGGCACCTGCGTGGACGTGGGCTACTACGACCAGCAGCAGGAGGGGCTGCACCCCGAAAAGACGGTCATGGCCGAGGTGTGGGACGACTTTCCGCGCATGGAGCCCGACCGGGTGCGCAGCGTGCTGGCGCTGTTTCTTTTGACCGGGGACGACGTGTTTCAGCCGATCGGCACCCTGTCGGGCGGCGAAAAGGGGCGCGTCGCGCTCACCAAATTGATGCTCAAAAAGGACAACCTGCTGCTGCTGGACGAGCCGACCAACCACCTGGACATGGATTCGCGCGAGGTGCTCGAGCACGCGCTCGACGAATTTCCCGGCACCATCCTGACCGTGTCGCACGACCGCTATTTCATCAACCGGGTATGCGACCGCGTCGTCGAGATGAGCCCAAACGCGGTCCAGGAATTTATCGGAAATTACGACGACTACGTGCAAAAAAAGCGGCGCTTGGCCTTGGGCGAAGGCGACGAGGAGATGGCGGAGGGCAAGACCAGGACCGAACTCGACAAGGAAAAGCGCCGGGAAAAGCAGCGCAAGGCCTCCGAGGAGGCGCGCGCTAAGCAGCTTCAGGCGATCGAAAAGCAGATCGAGGACACCGAGGGCGAGATCGCGCGGCTCGAGGCGCTGATGGCCGATCCCGAGACCTATCAGGATCGCCAGAACGCCGACGACATCGCGCGAAAGCACCGCGCCCAGCAGCAGCAATTGCCCGAACTGTACGCGCAGTGGGAGGCCGCCGGCGAGTGAACCAGGAATGCCAAAATATCACAAATAGGGCGATAGGTTCTTGACGGAATGTAAAAATTATGGTATGATCTGAGCAATCATAGGGCGAGTGAAGGGAATGTTTTTGATGGATACGAGCAATCTATTGGGTGGCATGGATGGCGTCGTGAAGGACGTGCAAACCGCCATGGATCCGGCGACGCTGGCCAATCTGAAGCTGAGCGCGGTGGCCAGCATGGTCGTGCTGGGCATTATCGTGGCGCTGTACATCGTGCAGGCGCTGCTGGCGGGCGGGCTGGCGCGCAGCAAGGGGTATTCCTTCTTTGGCAACTTCATGTTGGGGCTGCTGATGGGACCGCTGGCGCTGATTTACGAGGCCGGGCGTCCGGTATCCTACGAACGCGAATGCGTCATGCAGGACAGGCTCGCCATGCAGACCGCCAAGGAGTTGTACAAGTTGCAGCGAGCCCGCGAAAAGGCGCAAGCAGGCGTCCTGCCGCGCCCGCGAAACGACCGACCGATGAGCGATTAGGAGGATGAATCGATGAGCGACGGGCAGAAAAACAACGGAAGTAATCTGGGCGACGAGCTGAGCCGGATATTCAAGCTGGGCGTTGGCGCGGTGGCCGGCGTGGTCGAAAAGACGGCCACATTTGTGGACGACCTGACGACCGAGGGCACCGAAGTCAACAAAAAGGCGTCTGAGATCGGCCAAGGCCTGACGCGCAAGGGCGAAGAAGTGCTGGGCAAGACCAGCGAACTCGGAAACCAGCTGAAGGAAAAGATGAAAGGCGCGCTCAGCGACCTTTCGATGACCTTCGACGAACTGATGGATCGAGTGGGCGAGTTCACCGACGAGCAATTGCTCGCGCTCAAGCAGGCGGTCGATCAGTTGATCGAAGACCGCAAAAAGGCGCCGGAATCGGCGGAAGCACCGGGCGCGCCGGAGGAACCCAATGCGCCGGAAGAACCCAAAGAGCCGGGTGCTTCCGATCAGGATGAACCGCGCTAAGGGCGGAGACCGTGACAAGGGATCATCGTGCATGGGTGCGTTGATCCCTTTTTCATCCATATAACCCCAAGGACAGGCGCAAGCGCGGCCGGTCGCGCAAAATATTTTTTAAAACGGGTGCCCTTGTGTTTGCCTAGGAAATGGTATGGGTATAGTAAAAACAACCACCATACCGACCACCCCAACGACAATGATATACGATAAAGGAGGAAAATCTGATGGATGTGCGGAAATTGACCAATGAAGTGGGCGCTCCGGTAGGACAAAACGAACACGCCATCACGGCAGGGCCGCGCGGCCCGGTGATGCTTCAGGACGTATGGCTTTTGGAGAAGATGGCGCATTTTAACCGCGAAGTGATCCCGGAGCGGCGCATGCACGCCAAGGGCTCGGGCGCATACGGAAAATTCACCGTGACCCACGATATTTCGCAATATACGCGGGCGAAGGTGCTCCAGATGGGCAAGGAGACCGAGGTCTTCGTGCGCTTTTCCACCGTCGCGGGCGAGCGCGGCGCGGCGGACGCGGAGCGCGACATCCGTGGATTTGCCTGCAAGTTCTATACCGAAGAGGGCAACTGGGATCTGGTTGGCAACAACACGCCCACCTTCTTCATTCGCGACGTGCACGATTTCCCCGACCTCAACCGCGCGGTCAAGCGCGACCCGCACACCAACTTGCGCTCCGCCCAGAACAACTGGGATTTCTGGACGCTGCTGCCCGAGACCTTCCACCAGCGCACGATCGTCATGTCCGACCGTGGCATTCCCGCGAGCTATCGCCACATGCACGTCTTTGGCGAGCACACGTACAGCTTCTACAACGAGAAAAACGAGCGCGTGTGGTGCAAGTTCCACCTGAAGACCCAGCAGGGCATCAAGAACCTGACCGACGAGGAGGCCGAGAAGCTGGCCGGGATGGACCGCGAGAGCCACGGCCGCGACCTGCTCGAGGCCATCGATCGCGGCGAGTTCCCGCGCTGGACGATGTATGTGCAGATCATGACCGAAGAGGAAGCGCGCAATCACTACGAAAACCCGTTTGACATCACCAAGATCTGGCGGCACAGCGAGTTCCCGCTGATCGAGGTGGGCGTGCTCGAGCTAAACCGCAACCCGGAGAACTACTTTGCCGAGGTCGAGCAGTCCGCCTTTACGCCCGCGCACGTGGTGCCCGGCATCGGCTTCTCGCCCGACAAGTTCTTGCAGGGTCGCCTGTTCGCCTACGGCGACGCGCAGCGCTACCGCTTGGGCGTCAACTACAACCAGATCCCGGTCAACCGCGCCAAGTGCGAGGTGCACGACTACCACCGCGACGGATTCATGCGCGTGGATGGCAACTTTGGCGGCGCGGTCGCCTACACGCCCAACAGCCAGGGCATGTGGTCGCCGCAGCCCGAGGTGCTCGAGCCGGCGCTCGACCTGTCGGGCGCAATGTACGCCTACGACCCCAAGGACGACCCGACCGACGACAACTTCCGCGCGGGCGGCGAGCTGTACCGGGTGATGACCGAGGACAAAAAGGCGCTTCTCATTGAGAACACCGCGCGCAATATCGCCCCGGTCACCGACAACGTCAAGTACCGCCACGCGGTGCATTGCCTGAAGGCCGACGTGGAATACGGCGAGCGCATCACAAAGGCGATGGGTCTGTGCATCAATAAAGTGCGCGAGCTTTCAAAGCTCACAAATGGCGAGCTGATTTCGGCGACGCTCAAATAACGCCTTTCAACGAGTTTGGCAAAACCTCTTAAGTCGCGGGGGCGGTTGGTCGAAGACCGGCCGCCCCCGAAATGATCAGAAACGCGCAAGGCGCCTATTTTTATCCCGATCGCGGCGCGGCGCATGAGCGAAAACATCGGCGCGGTTGGAATTGGGCTTTCAGCAAGGAGGGATGACCGATCAGGCAAAAGCTATTGACCGGGGCGGGCTTTTTGATGTTGGGGCTAGGCGGCATCGGGCTGATAGTGCCGGTGTGGCCGACGACGCCGTTTGTGCTGGTGGCGGCGGCCTGCTTTTCGGGCAACCCCGCCATGCGCGAAAGGCTGTCGCGCAATCGTTTTTTCCGGGCGCACATCGAAAACTACCGAACGCGCGGCGGGCTTAGCAAACGCACCGTGGCAGCCAGTTTGACTTTTTTGTGGGGCATGTTGGCGCTCTCGGCGCTGATTG
Source organism: Clostridia bacterium (assembly GCA_036645575.1). Classification (GTDB taxonomy): domain Bacteria; phylum Bacillota; class Clostridia; order Christensenellales; family Aristaeellaceae; genus JAVXNW01. Next base: position 11,042 of record JAVXNW010000044.1, read on the forward strand.
TTCGCAATCCGTGGCTGTGGGCGTTATTTTTTGTGGTGGGCGCGTTTGTCACGGTGCACCTCGCGTTCATGGCGCGCCCGGGAAAGAAGCGCGGATGATACGGGCCGAAATGGCGATTGCATGGGCGGATTTTGCACATTCTTCCATGTTTTTTTGGCCGTTTAGGCGAATAATAGCGAATAAAATGTGAAATTAGCGCTTTCATTTTGCGGCGATTTCTGCTATAATTTTAGGTGAGCGGTTCTGTCAAAAAGACGGAATGAATAAGGAGGAACCAATCTTATGAAGAAACTGGTATCGCTGCTTGTGGCGCTGTCGCTCGTTCTGATGATGGGCGTAGCGGTCGCGGAAACCTATGACGTCGCGATGATCACCGATGTCGGAACCATCGACGACAAGTCCTTTAACCAAGGCACGTGGGAGGGCATCGTCGCCTATTGCGAAGCCAACAAGATCTCGCACCAGTATTACAAGCCCGCCGCCAAGTCAACCGAAGCCTACTTGGATTCGATCGAGCAGGCGGTCACCAACGGCGCGAAGGTCATCGTCACCCCCGGCTTCCTGTTTGAGGAGCCGATCTACATCGCACAGGACATGTACCCCGAGGTCACGTTTGTCCTGCTCGACGGCAATCCCCACAACGCGGATTACTCCGAGTTCCGCACCGAGAAAAACGCGGTCGGCATCGTCTTTGCCGAGGAGCAGTCTGGTTTCTTGGCGGGCTACGCGGCCGTCAAGGAAGGCTTCACGAAGCTGGGCTTCATGGGCGGCATGGCGGTTCCCGCAGTCGTCCGCTTTGGCTACGGCTTTGTGCAGGGCGCCGATCAGGCGGCCAAAGAGCTGGGCATCCCGGAAGTCGCGATGAACTACTACTACACCGGCGGCTTTGACGCGACCCCCGAGGCGCAGGCCATGGCCGCGTCCTGGTACGCGGACGGCGTCGAGTGCATCTTCGCCTGCGGCGGCGCGGTGGGCAACTCGGTCATGGCGGCTGCCAAGGCGGCCGGCGCGAAGGTGATCGGCGTGGACGTCGATCAGTCCGCTGAATCGGAGACCGTCATCGCCTCTGCGGCCAAGGGCCTTGCGGCCGCCGTCGAGCAGACGCTGACCGCCTACTACGCGGGAACCTTCCCGGGCGGACAGTCGCTGGTGCTGGGCGCGGCCCAAAACGGCGTGACGCTGCCCATGCCCGAGGGGCGCATGGTCAACTTCACCACGGCCGACTATGACACGATCTACGCCAAGTTGGTGTCGGGCGAGTACGCGCCCATCAAGGACGACGCGGCCACCGCGGCGACCGAGATCAAGACCGAGATCGTCAAGGTCAACCTGATCGGCTAAGGCAAATAGGACGAAAAGGGCGGGGGCCTCGCCCCCGCCCTTTTCGTATATACCCGCGAATGAAACACAATAGCCGGCGATCGCGCAATGGCCGACGGCAAAGGCAAAGGGGGTTGACGCTTGGACGAGTACATCATCGAGATGCGGAACATCGTCAAGGATTTTCCCGGCATACGCGCCAATGACAATGTGACGCTTCTTCTCAAAAAGGGCGAGATTCATGCGCTGCTCGGGGAGAACGGCGCGGGCAAGTCCACGCTGATGAGCGTGCTGTTTGGCCTGTATCAGCCGGACGGCGGACAGATTCTGATGAACGGAAAGCCGGTCAGAATTGACAATCCCAACGACGCCAATCGTCTGGGCATCGGCATGGTGCATCAGCACTTCAAACTTGTGCACAATTTTACCGCGCTGCAAAACATCATTTTGGGCGTGGAGACGGTGTCGCACGGCGTTCTCAAGATGGACGAGGCGCGCAAAAAGGTGATGGCGCTGTCGGATCGCTATGGCCTTCGGATCGATCCCGACGCGAAGATCGAGGAGACGACCGTGGGGATGCAGCAGCGCGTCGAGATCCTGAAGATGCTCTACCGCGACAACGAAATCCTCATCTTTGACGAGCCGACCGCCGTGCTCACGCCGCAGGAGATCACCGAACTCATGAGCATCATGCGCAGCCTCACCAACGAGGGCAAGTCCATCCTCTTCATAACGCACAAGCTAAACGAGATCAAGGAGCTGGCCGACCGCTGCACGGTTCTGCGCAAGGGCAAGGGCATCGGAACGGTACAGGTTTCGGACGTTTCCAAGGAAGCGCTGTCTGAAATGATGGTGGGGCGCAAGGTCAATTTCTCGGTCGAGAAGGAACAGGCGCAGCCGGGAAACGTGGTGCTGGCGGTATCGCATCTGACGGTCAAGGCCAAGCACCACACAAAGCCGCTGGTGAACGACGTGAGTTTTACCGTGCGCAAAGGCGAGATCGTATGCGTCGCGGGCATCGACGGAAACGGCCAGTCGGAGCTGATCTACGCGCTGACCGGGCTCATGACGCCCGACGCAGGCGAGATCAAGTTAAACGGGCACGACATCACGCGCGCCTCGGTTCGCGAGCGAAACAACCTGCACATATCGCACATCCCCGAGGATCGGCACAAGTACGGGCTGGTGCTCGACTACAACCTCGCGCAAAATCTGGTGCTCAAAAGCTACCTTGCGCCCGACTACCAGAAGCACGGCTTCATTCGCTTTGACAAGGTTCATGAAAACGCGGAGCACCTGATCGAGCAGTTCGACATTCGCTCCGGGCAGGGCGCGCAGACGCCCGCGCGCGCCATGTCGGGCGGCAATCAGCAAAAGGCGATCGTCGCGCGCGAAATCTCGCTGGCGCCGGAACTGCTGATCGCGGTGCAGCCCACGCGGGGGTTGGACGTGGGCGCGATCGAGTACATCCACCGGCAGCTGGTCGTGGCGCGGGACCGCGGGTGCGCGGTGCTGCTGGTGTCGCTGGAGCTGGACGAGGTGCAGTCGCTGTCGGACCGGATCTACATCATCTACGAGGGGGCGTTCGTCGCGGATATCGCCTCTCAAAACATCGACATTCGGGAAATCGGCCTGTACATGGCAGGCTCCAAAGGGGGGCAAGCGACATGAAGAGGGGCCTTAAAAACGCGAGCGCGTCGCTGATCGCCATTGTCGCGGGTCTGCTCGCGGGCTTTGTCATCTTGCTATTCAGCAATCCCGCCAACGCCTTAGCCGGCCTTGCGACCATCCTGAAGGGCGGCTTCAACAACGGCATGAAGGGCCTGGGTCAGGTGCTGTACTACGCGACGCCGCTGATCATGACCGGGCTTTCGGTCGGTTTTGCGTTTAAGACCGGGCTATTTAACATCGGCGCGCCCGGACAACTGATGGTGGGCGCGTTCGTCAGCGTGTACGTGGGCGTCATGTGGACGTGGGTGCCCGCCCCGATTCACTGGGTGGTCGCCTTTATGATGGGGATGCTGGCGGGCGGATTGTGGGGGCTCGTGCCCGGCTTTTTCAAGGCCAAGCTCAACGTGAACGAGGTCATCTCCTCGATCATGATGAACTACATCGGCATGTACCTGACCAACTACCTGATCAAGAACTCCGCCATTCTGGACACCACCAGGAACGAGACGCTCGCGGTCATGGCGGGCGCGGCGATCCCCAAGGCGGGGCTCAACAACCTGTTTTTCAACCTCAAGGGCAAATACATGGACGTGTCCAGCGTCAACGCGGGCATTCTCATCGCCGTCGCGCTTGCGCTTGTCATGTATGTGGTGCTCAACAAGACCACGTTCGGCTATGAACTCAAGGCCTGCGGCTACAACAAGTACGCGAGCCGCTACGCGGGCATCAACGAGAACCGCTCGATCATCCTGTCGATGGTCATTGCGGGGATGCTTGCGGGCGCGGCGGGCGCGCTGATCTTTCTCGCACCCGCTAGCGGGCGACACATTCAGGTGCTGGACATCCTGGCGGCGGAGGGCTTTAACGGCATCCCCGTGGCGCTACTGGGTCTTTCCAACCCGATCGGCATCATCTTTGCGGCGCTGTTCATCGCGCACATCACCGTGGGCGGCGCGTACCTGCAAAGCCTCAAGTACATGCAGGAGGTCATCGACATCATCATCGCCCTGGTCATCTACTTTAGCGCTTTTTCGCTTCTGGTGCGCGGGATATTCGACCGGATAGAGGCCAAAAAGCGGCATCGCGAGGAAGCGGAAGAAAAGGAGGGAACAAAGTAAATGGACACCATTTTCTTTCTGTTTCAGCAGATGATGTTCTTCTCCATTCCGCTGATGGTCGTGGCGCTGGGCGGCATGTTCTCCGAGCGCAGCGGCGTGGTCAACATCGCCCTTGAGGGCATCATGGTCATGGGCGCATTTTGCTCGATCTTCTTTTTGAACAAGACGCAGGGCTTTATGAGCGGGCAGGGTCAGCTCGTTCTGGCGGCATTGATCGCGGCGGGCGCGGGCTGCGTGTTTTCGCTCTTGCACGCGTATGCGGCGGTCTCGCTAAACGCCGACCAGACGATCAGCGGCACCGCGCTCAACATGTTTGCGCCCGCGTTCGCCATCTACATGGCGCGCATGATGCAGACAAACGGCGTGCAGCAGGTGCAGTTCAACAACACCTTCCGCATCGAAAAGGTGCCGGTTCTGGGCGACATTCCCTTTCTCGGCCCGCTCCTTTTTCAGAATTGCTACATCACGACCTACATCGGCTTTGCCATATTGATCGTGGCGGCGTTCGTGCTTTACAAGACCAAGTTTGGCCTGCGCCTGCGCGCGTGCGGCGAGCATCCGCAGGCGGCGGACAGCGTGGGCGTCAACGTGTACAAGATGCGCTATACGGGCGTGCTGATCTCGGGCGCGCTGGCGGGGCTGGGCGGCATGATCTTCGTCGTGCCCACCTCCACCAACTTCAACGCCACGGTCGCGGGCTACGGCTTTCTCGCGCTGGCGGTGCTGATCTTCGGGCAGTGGAAGCCGCTGCGCATCCTCTTGGCCGCGCTGTTCTTTGGCCTCATGAAGACGGTCGCCGCCTCGTATTCCGGCATCGCGCTGCTCAAGGACCTGCCGATCCCGGCGGACATCTACAAGATGATCCCCTACGTCGCGACGCTCATCGTGCTGGCGTTCTCCAGCAAGCGCTCCCAAGCCCCCCGCGCAAGCGGCGTCCCCTACGACAAGGGCAGCCGCTAAATCCCCCAAGGCGCCGATCTCAAAGGAGATCGACGCCTTGATACGATTTCCCACGATCGCATCATCTTTCGGATAGATGACCCAGGCGAACTCATCATTGTCAGCACAATCAACACGCGCACGAATATTAAATATTGAGGGGATATCGTATGAAGAATTTTGCGACACAATTGGCCAACCTGCCCGTTGTCGAACCTGACGAAGCGGATCGGGCGGCCATAAAAATGGCGGAGGAGGATCAAGGTGAAAGCGCTGAACTAGGTGAATTTCTGGAATCTCTGACCTACAGTGGAAAGCTGTCGCTTCGCATTCCCAAGAGTTTGCATCACGACTTGGCGCTGGCCGCAAAGCGGGAAGGCGTGAGCCTGAATCAATACGCGCTATATAAGTTGAGTCAGGCAACGCCAAACACGCTTCAGCAGTAGGGTAAGCGACTCGCTTGCCCGAGCGACCCTGGCACCTTTTCAAAGGCAAACCACGCCTAAAACGCGACGGCGCTTTGGCGATGTGGTATAATGGCGGGGACGGGAACCGGCATGGACTTAGCGGAGCGCGGGAGGCGAAGCGGCATGACGCAAGGGCGATTGGGCGCGGCGGCGCGCAAGACGGGCGGGGACGCGGGGCTTGAGGAAGATTTGAGGGATTCATGCCAAGCGTCGCGGGAAACGGGCGGGCGCCCATGGGAAGGCGACTGGATTGCGCGGATTTCGGATCTGCCATGCCCGGAATTGATCGGGCGACTGAAGAAACGGATGCTCGAGGAAACGCGCTATGTGAGCATCGAGCAGGCGCGCATCACCACGCGCGTCACCAAGGATCATCTCGGCAAGCCGCGCGCCATTGTGCGCGCGCTTTGCCTTGCGGCGGCGCTTGAGCAGATGGCGATCCGCATAGACCCGGAGGAGCTGATCGTGGGCAACCGCACGGCGGGCGTGCGCGCGGGCGTCGTGTCGCCGGATACCGGCAGCGCGTGGGTGGATCGCGCGTTTGAGACGCTGCCCACGCGCGCGCAGGACCGCTTTGAGGTGCACGAGGCGGACATCCGCGCCTTTCGGGAGGATCTGTTGCCCTACTGGCGCGGGCGCTCGCTCGAGGATCGGGTGCGCTCTTCGTTGGGCGACGCGATCGATGAAATCGCGCAGGTTGTCAAGATCAACCAGACCGATCACTCGCAGGGGCACATCTGCCCAAACGTCCAAAAATGGCTGACGCAAGGGCCGAGCGGACTTGCCCGGGAGGCCGAGGCCATGCTGGCGCGCGCGGACGGCGAGGCGCGCGTATTCTACGAGAGCGTCGCGATCGCCATGCGCGGCGCGCGCGCGTTTCTGCTCCGGTATGCGCGCTTGGCAAGCGATCAGGGCATGAAAAAAGTGGCGGACAACTGCGCGCATCTGGCCGATCATCCGGCGGAGACGTTTTATCAGGCGCTGCAAAGCACGTGGTTTTTGTTCGTGATCCTCCAGATGGAGGGAAACGCCTCCTCCTTTTCGCCGGGGCGCATGGATCAGTACCTGTACCCCTACTTTGAAAAAAGCGTTGGGGCGGGCATGACGCTTCCCGAAGCGCTGGAATTGACCGAGGCGCTGTTTCTCAAGTTCAACCAAGTGGTGTATTTGCGCAACGCGCAAAGCGCGCGCTATTTCGCGGGCTTCCCGATCGGCTTCAACGTCGCGATCGGCGGGCAGACGGAAGACGGGCGCGACGCGTCCAACGCGCTGTCGTACCTGTTTTTGCAGGCGCAGGCGCATTTGGGTCTCCCGCAGCCCAATCTGTCGTGCAGGGTCTTTGCGGGATCGCCGCAGGCGCTGCTCGAGGCGTGCAGCCGCGTGATCGGCTTGGGCAGCGGCATGCCGCAGTTGTTTAACGACGAGGCGGTGATCCCGGCGCTCGTCTCGCACGGCGTTTCGCGCGCGGACGCGCTCAATTACGCGATCGTCGGGTGCGTCGAACTGACCACGCAGGGCAGCAGCCTGGGTCTAAGCGACGCGGCGATGTTCAATCTGGTCAAGGTGCTCGAACTCACGCTGAACGACGGAATCGACATGCTGAGCGGAAAGGCGATCGGCCTGAAGCTTGGGACGCTTGCGGACTATGCGCGCTACGAGGATCTGGAGGACGCCTATCGGCGGCAGATCGATGCCTTCATGGACAAGATGGTTTGCTGCGTAAACGGCGTGGAGGAACTGCACGCGGCGCTGCTGCCGACGCCGTTTTTATCCGCCGTGGTGGACGACTGCATGGCGCGCGGGCAGGACGTGACGCAGGGCGGCGCGCATTATAACTTCGCGGGCGTGCAGGCGATTCAGGTGGCCAACGTCGCCGACAGCCTGGCCGCCATCAAAAAACTGGTCTATGAGGAAGGGCAGATCGCGCCCGAGGCGCTGTTGGCGGCGCTTCGAAGCGACTTTGCGGGCGATGCGCTCATGCGGGAGCGCCTGCTCAACCGCGCGCCCAAATACGGAAACGACCTTATGTATGTGGACGAGATCGGGGCCAAGTGGGCGACGTATTTTGCGGAGCGCCTCGAAAAATACCGCAACCGGCGCGGCGGATGCTACCAGATGGGGCTGTACACGGTGTCCGCGCACGTGCCGATGGGGCAAAACGTCGCGGCCTCGGCGGATGGGCGACGCGCGCGCGAGCCGCTGGCCGACGGCGGCGTGTCGGCGATGTACGGGCGCGACCAGTCCGGCCCGACGGCGCTGCTTCACTCGGTGGCGCGGCTGCCGTTTCACTTGGCGAGCAACGGCGCGCTGCTCAACATGAAGTTCCTGCCGCAGTTTTTTAAAACCGAGTCGGGCATTCGAAAATTCACCGACATGATCCGGGCGTTTTCGCGCCTCGGGATCAGCCATGTGCAGTTTAACGTGCTGCGTGAGCAGGACTTGATCGCGGCGCAGCGGGACCCGGAGAAATACCGCGGGCTCACGGTGCGCGTCGCGGGGTACACCGCGTATTTTACCGAGCTTGCGCCCGATTTGCAGTGCGAAATCATCGCGCGCACGGCGTATGAGGGCGTATGAAGGGCGTGGTGTTTGACGTCAAGCGCTTTGCGGTGCACGACGGGGAGGGCATTCGAACCACGCTCTTTTTGAAGGGATGCGCGCTTCGGTGCGCGTGGTGCCAGAATCCCGAGGGGCTTGACGTGGGCGTGCGCGTGTGGCGCCGGCCGGGTCGGTGCGTGGGGTGCGGGCTGTGCCATGTCACGTGCGCCTGCCGCGCGGTGGGCGCGGGGCCGACCTATGCGATCGATCCGGAAAAATGCGTGCGCTGCGGCGAATGCGTGCGGGAATGCCCGACCGGGGCGCTGGCGTTTGACGGCTGGACGGTCGACGCACAGGAGATTTCCGAGCAATTGCTGCGCGACCGCGTGTTCTTTGGCGCGCGCGGCGGCGTGACGCTGTCGGGCGGCGAGGTGCTCTGCCAAGCGGAATTTGCGCGGGCGGTGCTCGCGCACGTCAAGCGCGCGGGCGTGGATACCGCGATTGAAACGGCGCTCTATGCGCCGCAATCGACGCTTGAGGCGCTCTTGCCGGTGGTCGATCACGTCATTGCGGACATCAAATGCCTGGACGATGCGGCGCACCGGCGCATGACCGGGCAGGGCAACGCGCAAATCCTGGCCAATTACGCGTTTCTGGTGCGAAGTGGGGTCGACCTGCTGCTGCGCATTCCGCTGATCCCAGGCTATACCGCGACCGATTCGAACGTGCGCGCGATCGCGCGCCATGCGCATTCGCTCTGTCCGGACGCGCGGGTGGAGCTCATCAACTACAACCCCCTGTGCAAGGGCAAATACGCGGCGCGGGAAGCGGACTACCCGGTAGCGGGCAGCGCGCTGACCGACGCCCAGCTCGAGGCGTTTTACGCGGTGCTCCGCGAGGAAGGCATTGGCAACCTCGTCAGGGACTGACAAACGAAAGGCCTTGCGCCGCGCTTTTTTTGCGCGGCGCTTTTGCGCGCGGCGTTTTGCGCGGTGTTTTGCGTGGCATTTCGCGCGGCATTTCGCGCGGCGTTTTGCGCGGCGGGCTTCGGCGGATGCCGCGCGAAACGCGAAAATAGAATAATCGGTCGGGATCTGTCGCCTTTGCCACAGTAGGTTGGTCTGGCAAGGAGGTGACGGATGATGAAGAAGCGGACGCGGGCACTGATGTACCTGCGTTTTTTGCGTTCGAAGGACGCGGTGCGCTGGGCGTACCAAATGGAAAACGGGCAGAAGCTGGCGCTTGAGGAGCCCAGGACATTTTGCGAGAAGCTCAATTGGCTGAAGCTTTCGCCCGCCGCGCCGGGACTGCGCAGGTATGTGGACAAGCTGGTCGCGCGCGACTACGCGGCGCATGTGCTGGGCGCGGAGCACGTGCCCAAATTGCTCGGGATCTGGCAGGACGCGCAAGCCATCCCGTGGGACGCGCTGCCGGACAGGTTCTATCTCAAGTGCCCGCACGGCTCGCATTGCGGCATTTGCGTGATCGGAAATCAGCAGGCGTACAGGCGCAGGGACGCCGATCGCGCACAGCGGGTCAAGCGCATCGGCAAGTGGCTGCGCCGCAACTGGTACTGGGTCGCGCGCGAAGCGCCGTACCGGGACATTCGCCCGCGCGTGTACGCGGAGGCGGACTTGAGCCGGGGCGGGCTTTCGCCCGTCGATTACAAGGTGATGTGCTTTGGCGGCGAGCCGGAGATCGTGCAGGTGCACCGGAAATTCGGCCGGCAGTGTACGATCGACCTGTACGACAAGCGCGGATGCAAGCTGGATGCCCGCAAGCGCGGATACCCGGTCAGCCAACAGGTGCACATCGACGCGGTGATGCTTTCGGACCTGCTGGTCGCGGCGCGGAAGCTCGCGCGGGGCGTCGTGGGGCCGGACGGGCGGATTTGGCCGTATGTGCGGGTGGATCTTTACTACGTGGGCGGGCGCGTGATGTTTGGCGAAATGACCTTTTTTGACAGCGCGGGGCTGCGGCCTTTTGAGCCGCCCGCGTTTGAGAACCTGCTGGGCGGCATGATCCCGATAGACTCGATGACCTGCCCCAAATGCCTTGCGCCGATGCGCTATTCGGTCGCAGGCGACGCGCGGCACGACTGCTGCCCGAAGTGCGGGCTGCGCAGGACGAAAAAGATCGAGGTGGGATCGTAGCGCGCACGGCGGACCCGGATGCGCGCGGCGGAGGAATAGGAGGAGGGCAGCGGATGAACAAGAAACCGGCGGATTACAAGCAATTCGACGCGCGGTGGCGCGGCAAAGTCTACTCGGCGGTGGGCGACGCGCGCCAGACGATGAAGACGAGCGGGTGCGGGCCAAGCGCGTGCGCGGACGTGATTTCGACGTTCTGCGACAAGTCGATCACGCCCTGGCAGGTCGCGCAGGAATTCATGGAAAAGGGCTTTCGAACGCGAAAGAGCGGCACGGCCTTCGGCGCGTTCAAGTGGGCGTTTCAGAAATACAAGGGGAAGGGGCTATCGCGGTTCGCGCAGGGTCGCAAATGCCACGCGGCGGTGAAGGCGGCGCTGGCGGAAGGCGCGCTGGCGGTCGCGCTGATGGGGCCGGGCTACTGGACGCGCGGAGGGCACTATATCGTGGTATGGAAGTGGGAAGGCGGGGTGGTCTACGCCTGCGACCCAGGCTCAAGTGTGCGCAAGCGACAATCGGAGGACGCGTTCAAGAAGCAAGCGCGGCGGTATTTCGCGTTCTGGCCGTAGCGGCACGATGCCCCACAACCACGCGCCTGCACGGCGGATCGATAGGCGGTGCCGCTCAACAATTGCTTAACACCGCCTATCGCCTCCCCGAACCCCGCCCCAACCTGCGCCCGCAGGCGCGCTGGCATCCAAGGACCGCCCGGCACTGCGGCGTCGTGCTACGCTCACGCGGGTTATTGAACGCGAAAGGTGGGCTACTCGCCCCCTTTCACACTATCCCCTCGAGCTGTACGTTCATGCTGTGGCAATCGCGCATAACTCCCTATATTGGGGCGAAGGGCGGGGAGGCGGGAGACCGCGAGATAGCCCGAGTTCGGTCGGGCGATCTCTTGAGATAGTGACAATGTTCTAGCGCTGCGAGCATTCCTG
>JAVXNW010000045.1:0-21807 GCA_036645575.1 Clostridia bacterium
CTGTTCGGGCAGAAGCTATACCTCTCGCCGATTCTTGACCTGCATTCCAGCGATCTGGTCAGCTACGCCATCTTCGACCGCCCCGTGCTGAATATGGTAATGACAATGCTGGATGATGCGCTTGCGCTTTTGCCGGAAGGCGCAACGCCGATTTTGCACTCCGATCAAGGCTGGCAATACCAACACAAGCATTACCGGAAGAAACTTGCGGACAGAGGATTTCTCCAGAGCATGAGTCGAAAAGGCAACTGCCTGGACAACGCAGTCATGGAAAACTTCTTTGGTCTACTCAAGAGCGAACTCCTCTATCTCCAAGATTTTGATTCACTGCAACACTTTAAAGATGAGCTCATCGCTTATCTTGACTATTACAACAATCGCAGGATCAAGGCAAAACTGAAGGGCTTGCCTCCTGCTGTTCACAGAATGCAAGCCCTTCTCATCGCTTAACCCGTTCTTGTCTAACTTTTGGGGGTCATTTCAAAGCTCGCGGCTCGGTTTTTCTTTCGGCTTACTGTCACAGCCCCTGGCGAGCAGCCCACCTTTCGCGTTCAATCACCCGCGTGAGCGGCAATGCCGTCTACTTAAGCGTCAAATGGGGCTATTGTTCGGATAAAAGCGGCAAGATTGCGCTGGATCTTTTGTCTTTGTTGTGCTGTGCTCGATCCTTAAGTTGACGGCATTGGCGTGAGCGGGGGCTGTTGCAGATTTTTTATCTTCTGCAACAGCCCCTCTTTATGCGTATTTGCCCTTTGAACCAGCTTGCACGCCAGTCCTCCTCGGGGTTTGTCTTGGGCTGTGGGCATGCGCGCGCATGGCGGTCAGGGTTTGAGGGACTTGTAGTCTAGGGTGGCAAAGTAGTCGCTGGGCGTCTCTGCGCGCCGGATAATGTCAAATGTGCCGTCGGGATGCAGCAGCACTTCTCCTGAGCGCAACTTTCCGTTGTAGTTGTACCCCATGCTGCGCCCGTGCGCGCCCGCGTCGTGGATGAGCACCAGATCCCCCGGGTCGATTTGGGGGAGCGGGCGATCGACCGCGAACTTGTCGTTGTTTTCGCACAGCGAGCCCACCACGTCGCACACCTGATTAAGCGGCGCGTCCTCCTTGCCGGACACCGTGATGTGGTGATAGGCGCCGTACATCGCCGGGCGCATCAGGTCGCACGCGGACGCGTCCACGCCGATGTAGTGCTTGTACGTGCGCTTTTCGTGGATCGCGGTGGTCACAAGGCAGCCTGCTGGGCCCGCAATGTACCGGCCCAGCTCGGTCACCACGCGCAGCGGATCAAGCGCCGTGCCCGCGACCAATTCGTCATACACCGCCTTGACGCCGCGCCCGACCTCTGCTATGTCCACCGCTTGATCCTCCGGCCTGTAGGGGATGCCTATGCCGCCCGACAGGTTGACCATGTCCACCCGCGCGCCAAGCGCCCCATATAGATCCTGCGCGAGGGTAAACAACATGCGCGCCATGCTGGGATAGTACATGGGATCGGTCGCGTTGCTCACCAGAAAGGAATGCAGGCCAAAGCGCTCAACGCCCATCGCCTGCAATCTGCGAACGCCTTCAAAGATCTGGTCGCGCGTCATGCCAAACTTGCTCTCGCCCGGCCGCCCCATCACCTGATTGGCGATCACGACGTTTCCGCCCGGGTTGTACCGAAGGCATATGCGCGAAGGGATGCCGCCGTTGCGCGCCAGAAAGTCGATGTGGGACACGTCGTCTAGGTTGATCGTCGCGTCCAGCTCGCGCGCCAGCACGTACTCGCTTGCCGGGGTGTCGTTGGAGGAAAACATGATGTCCTGCGCGCGAAAGCCCACGGCCTTGGCAAGCATGAGCTCGGTAAGCGACGCGCAATCCACGCCGCACCCTTCGCCCTTGAGCACATCGAGCAGGTAGGGGTTGGGCGTCGCCTTGACCGCAAAGAACTCGCGAAAGCCCGGGTTCCAAGAAAACGCACGCTTGAGGCCGCGCACGCGCTCAAGCAGCGCCGCCTCGTCGTACAGGTGAAAGGGGGTCGGCATAACTTCCGCAATGCGCCTCAGCGTCTTTTCGGAGGGGATATTCTTCATCATTGTCGCATTTCTCCCGATGTAAATTGCCGTGTTTTTCCTATTTCGTGCGCCTTCGCCGAAGCGCTTTTGCCGTATTTTCCTATTTGGCACGCGCGTCTTCGCTGGAGCGCTTTTTGATCTCTCCATGGACGCACGCGGCCAGCGACTTAATCAGCGTGACGCTGCCCACATGGTCGCGCAGGTTGTCGATGCACAGATACCCGCAGATCGGCTTTTCGCCCATCGGCACCATGTACAAAGAGGTGATGCCCTGCGCGCTCAGCGCGTCGTATTCCCGCGCAAAGGGGATCGTCTCGTGCGTCACCCGCGCAACGCTGAGCGGGCGCCCCGCGCTGACCGCCTCCATCAGCGTCGGCGCGTCTTCAAACCGATACCCAATGCAGCCCTGCATCGCCGAATCGACACGGTCGTCGCGCCACACATAGCTCTCGTAGACCTGCTTTTCCTCGTAATTCACGATCAGCACATGCGCGCGGTCGGCCCGGTAGAATACGCCCAATTCGCGAAGCACGCCCTCCATCGCCTCGCCCAGCGTCGGGGCGGTGATGAGGTTCAGCGTGCAGCGCAATAGCACCGCGTTCGCGTCTTCGCCATGCCGGTCCACCAGCACGTCGTCCGCGCGCCGGGCGTTAAAGAACTGATACTGGCGCTTGCCCGCGAGCTTCGCGCGATACAGCGCCTTGTCCGCACGCGCGCTCAATTCGCCCAGCGTGCGCCCGCCCTCCCCCGTCACCGCAATGCCGATCGAGCAGCCCATCCGCGCGTCGCCCGCGCTAAAGCGCTCCAGCAGCATGTCCGCGCGCTCCGTCACATACTCGGTGTCCGGGACGTCCCCCATCAGGACCGCAAACGTGTCGCCGCCCAGCCGCCCCAGCATGTCCATCGGCCCAAACGTCTGGCGCAGCACGTCGCTCATGTGCACAAGCAGCTGATCGCCCTGATATTTTTCGCCCAGCTGACTGCTCTCCTCAAAGTCGTCGATGTCGGCAATCAACAGCGCGTAGGTCATGTGATTTTGCTTGACCCGCTTTTCCGCGCGATCCATAAACGCGCCGTGCCCCATGAGCCCGGTCAGCCCGTCGCACTCCGCGTGCGCCAGCGACGCGTCCCGCTCGTGCTCCTGCCACTCGATGTTGGCGATCCGGCCGATGATCCTGTACGGCGCCAGCTTGTCCTCGCCGTAGATGCACTCGTAGGAGATGCGGTACCAGATCCGCGCGCCGTTTGTATGGGTCAAGCGAATGCTCAATTTCCCCTTGGGCACCCCGCGCTTCATTTCCTCTGCCAGCTTGCGCCACGAGTCGCAGTCTTCGCCCAGATCCGGCGCGGGCTTGAGCATCTCGTCTAGGTTGGTAAAGCGCGGCTTGCGCCCCAGTTGCCGCTCGAAGCTCTCGTTGTAGGTCATGTTGCCGGTAACAGGATCCACCTCAAACAAGATGGTGTACGACAAGCGCCGCGTCTCCTCAAGCAGGCGCTCGCTCTGGCGAAGTTGCCGCTCGGTATTTACCCGCGCACGCTTTTCCGATCGCCCATTCCACGCGGTCAGCAAAAGCGCCAGCGCGACCAGTCCCAGAAGGATCATCGCCAGCTCAAATATGCTCTGGCGCGCCTCGACGCGCTGCGCGTCCACCTGCGTCGCGGGCAGCACGTTAAACACAAACCAGTCGCCAAAGCCAATGGGCTTGTACGTCACATAGCAGCGCTGGTTGCCATAGCTGTAGGCCAGAATGCCGCTTTTCCCCGCGCGCAGATCCTGCGAAATCTGCTCGGCGGTCTTGCCGTTTTCGAGCACCGCCTCGCTATAAAACTGCAACGCGTTCCCCGAATAGTCCAAGTAGCTGTAGCGCAATCGATGCGCCAGCACAGTTCCGTCGCTCGCCGTCAAATAGACGTCGCCCTGCGTGTCTAGCACCTCGTCGGTCAACAGCTGGATCAGCTTGTCCGCCTCGTAGCAGGCGTACACGACGCCCTTGGGCTGTCCATCCAGGAGAACAGGTCGCGCAAAGTACAAGCGCCGCACGCCCGCCTCCTCGGCAAACTCGATGCCATCTCCCCCCGCCATCGCCTGCGCAAAAAAGCTGTGTTCGGCAATCGAAACCGCCGTGCCGTCCTCGCGCATGCCCTTGCCGTTTTCGTCCACCAGCCCCACCTGGTCAAAGGCCTCCGTCTCCTCGGCAACCGAGCTGAGCAGTTTTCGCAGCCGCTGCCCTTCAATCTGGTCGAGCGTGTCGTCCACGACCAGCACCGCGGACAAGCGCCTTAGCGTCGCCAATTGCTCGTCAAACGCCAGTTTAAGCGCCTTGCTCTGCTGTTGCGCCAGCGTATCCAGCGACGTATAGGTGTCCTTTTCGATGATGGCGCTCACCTTTGCGGCAGAATTTATAAAGCTGACCACCGCACAGGTAGCCAGTACACACATCACAGCGACAGATAGAATCAGTTGATGGTTGCGCTTCATGGAGCCACCTCCCCCGATCTCCCTGCAAACATTATAACATATCCCGTGGCATTAGAGTATAGGCGCATTGTAAAACGAGAAGTCCATCTTTCATTAAGAAAAGACGGACTTCTCATTGCGATCCTTTGTCCCTTCCGAGACAAGCTTTGGAGCGGTAGACGGGACTCGGACTCGCGACCTCCACCTTGGCAAGGTGGCGCTCTACCAACTGAGCTACTACCGCATAACAAACCGTATCTGTATGGTGCGGGCGAAGAGACTCGAACTCATACGCCGCTGTGGCACCAGATCCTAAATCTGGCGCGTCTGCCATTCCGCCACGCCCGCAGACAACATCTTCCCAACGAGTTTTAATTATACACGCTCATGCTTCAGTTGTCAATCCCCAAATGCAAATTTTTGCATTTTTCGCGTCCACTTTATGCCGCCTTCGCCCATCCGCCCTTTTCAAAAAAGCAAAGGGCCGCCACATCGCTGCGACAGCCCTTGCCTTGCGTTTAGACCAGCTCGAGAACGACCATCTCCGCGCTATCGCCACGGCGGGGGCCCTTCTTGACGATGCGGGTATAACCGCCGCCCTGGCCTTTTTCGGTCGCGCGGGCCTTGTACTTCGGCCCGATCTCGCGCATCAGCTTCTCCACCACCGGATGCTTGACCGAACGGGTGCGGGCCTTGTATTCGGCGCGCGTCTCCTCGGCTTCGCGGGCGGCGGGGATCTCATAAAGGTAGCTCATGATCCTGCGACGGGCATTGAGCTTGGAAGGCGCGTCGTTCACCACGTTCAAAACGACGGTCTGCCCCTTTTCATTGTTGGTGTTTTTGGCTACGTCCAAATTATTCTCACACTCGAGCGCCGCCAGCGTGATCAGCTTTTCAGCCATCGCACTGACTTCCTTCGCACGCGCAAGCGTTGTTTCAATCCTGCCGTACCAGATCAGGTTGGTCACCTGATTGCGCAAGAGCGCCTTTCTCTGGTCGGTCGGTTTTCCCAACTTGCGATTCATGGTCGTTAGTCCTCCTTATCAACTACTCTTCACTCGTCTTGAGCGCCAATCCCAGCGCAATGAGCTTCTGTTCAACCTCTTCAAGCGACTTTTTGCCTAGGTTGCGCACCTTCATCATGTCTTCCTGATTGCGCTGCACAAGCTCGGCCACCGTGTTGATGCCCGCGCGCTTGAGGCAGTTGAAGGCGCGTACCGAAAGATCCAGTTCCTCGATGGTCATCTCCAGAACCTTTTCCTTCGTGTTGTCCTCAGGCTCATTGAAGTCCACGCGCACCACGTTGACCGTCAGGTCAATGAACAGGCGCATGTTGTTGGTCAGTATCTGCGCGGCAGAGGCAAGCGCCTCCTTGGGCAGAATGCTGCCGTTGGTCCAGACTTCAATCGTCAGCTTGTCAAAGTCGGTGACTTGCCCACGACGGGTGTCCTCCACCGAATAGCTCACCTTGCGAATTGGGGTATAAATTGAATCCATCGGGATGACGCCGATCGGCACACCCACGCCCTTGTTGCGCTCGCCTGAAAGCAGCTTGTTGCGCTCGGCGGATACATAACCCCTGCCCTTGTCAAGCGTGATCTGCATCTGCAGGTGCGCGCCCTCGGTCAGTGTGGCAATGTGCAGATCGGGATTGACGATTTCAACCTCTTCATCCCCCACGATGTCGCTGGCCTTGACCACGCAAGGACCGTGCGCATCCACTGCCACCAGCTTGGGCTGATCGCTATACAGCTTGGCGGACAGATTTTTTAGGTTCAGAATGATTTCCGCCACATCTTCTTTGACGCCCGGCACGGTTGAAAACTCGTGCTGCACGCCCTCGATGCGAACGCTGGTCACCGCCACGCCGGGCAGCGAGTTAAGCAGCACGCGGCGCAACGAATTGCCCAGTGTCTGTCCAAAGCCACGTTCCAGCGGCTCAACGACAAACTTCCCATAACGATTATTCTCGCCAATCTCCACCCGCTCGATTCTGGGTTTTTCGATTTCGATCATTAAGCTCTCCCTCCTCTTTCGCGCGGAGTCCCGGTTACATTCCTACTGCTCATGGAATGCATGGTTTAGCGGGAGTACAGCTCGACGACCAGGTGCTCTTGGATCGTCAAATCGATATCTTCGCGGCGCGGCATTGCGCTGACCGTCGCCTTCAGCTCGGCCTTTTCAAGGGTAAGCCACTTGGGAACAACGCGGCCGGCGCCACCTTCGCGCAGCGCTTTAAAGCGCACGGACTCGGCGGACTTGGCGCGCACGGTGATCACGTCATTCACGTCTACAAGATAAGAAGGAATGGACACCTTGTTTCCGTTGACCAAAATGTGGCCATGGCGAACAAGCTGACGCGCCATCGGGCGGCTGTCGCCAAAGCCCAGACGGTACACGACGTTGTCCAGCCTACGCTCGAGCATCACCAGCAAGTTTTCGCCGGTAATCCCCTTCTGCGCCTCAGCCTTTTCAAAGTAACGGTGGAACTGGGTCTCCATCATGCCGTAAGCGCGGCGGGCCTTCTGCTTCTCGCGCAACTGCATCCCATATTCAGACACCTTGCGCTGGCGGGCCTGACCATGCTCTCCCGGCGGTGTGGGGCGTTTGCCCACGGCGCACTTAGGACCATAGCAGCGGTCGCCCTTCAGAAAGAGCTTTGTGCCCTCGCGGCGGCACAAACGGCAAACAGAACCGGTATATCTAGCCATCAATCAGTACCTCCATTACACTCTTCTGCGTTTGGGCGGACGGCATCCGTTATGCGGAATGGGCGTCACGTCCTTGATCATGCTGACCTCAAGACCCGCCGCTTGCAGCGAACGAATCGCCGCCTCACGTCCGGAACCCGGCCCCTTGACAAAAACCTCAACCGACTTAAGGCCGTACTCCATCGCAGCCTTTGCGGCGGTCTCGGCTGCCGTCTGCGCGGCAAAGGGCGTGGACTTCTTGCTCCCGCGGAACCCCAGTCCGCCGGCGCTCGCCCAGCTAAGCGCGTTCCCTGCGGTGTCTGTGATCGTGACGATCGTATTGTTAAACGAAGAGCGGATATGCGCGGCTCCACGCTCGACGAGTTTTTTCTCGCGGCGTTTGCGCGTCACTCTTTTAAGCTTCGGCTTGGCCATGGTGTTTATTCCTCCTCATCCTCGCGCATGGACTCTGATCCATGCGAATGACTTTTCGACTCACCCTCCGGCGCATTGCGCCATCCAGCAGAGCCATCTTCCCCATCTTCCCGCCCACACCGCCTCCTAAAAGGCGGCTTGACAGGCTGGGCGACATCCTCTCATCACGCAACGAGATTACTTCGCCGCTTTCTTCTTGCCGGCAACCTGCTTTTTGGGGCCTTTGCGGGTGCGGGCATTCTGCTTGGTGTTCTGTCCACGAACCGGCAAGCCACGACGATGGCGCAGGCCGCGGTAGCAGCCGATCTCCATCAAGCGCTTGATGTTCATGGAAACCTCACGGCGAAGGTCGCCTTCGACCTTGACGTTGTGGTCAATGTAGTCGCGCAGGAGACTGACGTCCTGCTCGGTCAAGTCCTTGACGCGGGTATCCGGATTGACGCCTGTCGCTTTGAAGATCTGGTCAGCGATGTTGCGGCCAATGCCATAGATATACGTCAGGGCGATCTCTACTCGCTTTTCCCTGGGAAGGTCGACACCTGCGATACGTGCCATCTGTCTTAAGCACCTCCAAATTCTTGACTGGCTCCCCTCTCAGGGAGCATATGTCGGGTCTGCGAAACGCGCGCCCTTGCGCGATGGCTTCACCGACCGGGCAATGTGTTCTTATACCAACGAATTGGTATTAGCCCTGCCTCTGCTTGTGCTTCGGATTCTCGCAAATGACCATGACATGCCCCTTGCGCCGAATGATCTTGCACTTTTCGCAGATCGGCTTTACGGAAGGTCTGACTTTCATGCTGTTGCGCCTCCTAAATGAAAACTATTGCTAACCCTTGCTGCGCCAGGTAATGCGTCCCCGGGTCAGATCATAGGGTGACAGCTCGATGGTGACCTTGTCGCCCGGGTAGATTCGGATGTAGTGCATCCGCATCTTGCCGGAGACATGCGCCAGGATCTTATGCCCATTTTGCAATTCTACTTCGAACATGGCGTTGGGATAAGATTCGGTTACAACGCCTTCAACTTCAATGACATCGGACTTGGACAATCCTTTACCCCTCCTTTTCGGGCGTCGGGACCAGTGCGCGCTTGATCAGTTGATCAGTCAGCTCACGGCCCGGTATGCACTCAATTGATTCCTGCATGGCTCTCAGATGCTTGCGCTTCTTTTTCTTCGGGCGATCCACCTTGTGCAGTTCGCCGTCGGCGATCAGCACATAGTCTGCGTCCAATTCATCAATTACGATAAAGCGCCTGCCTTCGTCTCGTCCGGCTATGGAGTACGCAATCCGGCCCCTTGCGAGCGGAATTCTGTTCATGGGCGATCCCCCCCGCGCGGCCCGCCCGGCAGCGACAGGATTTCCGGATCCCCGGTCGTGACAGCAATCGTGTGCTCGTAATGGGAACACAAGCTCATGTCCTTGGTAAAGACGCCCCATCCGTCCGCCTTGACCGCAACCGGCCAATTCCCCATGGCAATCATGGGTTCAATGGCCAATGTCATGCCCGCCCGAAGGCGAACGCCGTGCCCGGCGTGACCAAAGTTCGGGATGCTCGGATCTTCGTGCATATCCGTTCCGATCCCGTGGCCGCACAGATCCCGAATGACCCCGTAGCCGTGCGATTCCGCATACGTCTGAATGGCGCAGGAGATATCGCCCAGCCGCGCGCCCTCTCTTGCCTGAGCAGCGCCCAGGTAAAAGCACGCCTCGGTAACCTCTATGAGCTTCATCGCTTCATCGCTCGCATGGCCAACCGGCGAGGTAAACGCAGAATCCGACTGCCAGCCGTTCAGGATCACGCCGCAATCCACCGATAGAATCTGCCCTTCCCGAAGCGGTTTGGCGTCTGGAAAACCATGCACCACCATCTCGTCGGGGGATGCGCAAATGGAGGCCGGAAACCCCTCAAATCCCTTGAACGACGGAATCGCGCCTGCGTCTGTGATCATCTTCTCCGCAAGTCGGTCCAGTTCAAGCGTCGTGATCCCCGGCGCAATCTGTGCCCGTAAGGCTTCCAATACCTGGTGAAGCAGCGCGCCTGCCTTGCGCATCTTCTCTAGCTGCTGGGAATTTTTAAGTGTAATCATACCTCTCGCTCCAGCGCCTTCAAGATCAGGTGGTGCACTTTGTCGGGCGCAAGCGCGCCGTCCACCGTGCGCAGGATTCCCTTGTCCTGATAATAGCTCGTGAGCGGACTGGTCTGCGTGTGATAGACGCTCAGTCGCTCTTTTATCGTTTCCTGCCGGTCGTCCGCCCGGTGAATCAGTTCGCTTCCGCAATCGGGGCAAACCTTTTCGTCTTCCAGTCGGGAAATATGAAACGTGCCTTTGCAGGATAAACACACGCGCCTGCCCGACAACCTGTCCAGCAACTTTTCGTCCTCCACCACGATGTTCACCACCGCGTCGGGCTCCGAAATCAGCGCAAGTGCCTCCGCCTGCGAAACGGTGCGCGGGAAGCCATCCAGCAGATAGCCGCCTGCGCAGTCGCTTTGAGCAAGGCGCTCTTCCACCATTTCAATGACGACCGAATCGGGTACCAGCTTGCCCGCGTCGATAAAGGCCTTCGCCTTTAGGCCGACAGGCGTCTGTTGGCCAATGGCCGCGCGGAACATGTCGCCGGTTGAGATGTGCGGTATCGAAAGTGCCCGCGACACGCTGCCGGCTTGCGTTCCCTTGCCTGCACCAGGAGGGCCCAAGAATACTAGCTTCATGTGCATCCCCCGATTACTTGAGGAAGCCCTTGTAATGACGCATGGTCATCTGGCTTTCCAACTGACGCGTGGTTTCCAGCGCGACGCTTACGGCGATCAAGAGCGAGCTTGCCGCAAAGGGCATGTTCATCTTGGCAATGCCGGAGATCAGCGTCGGGATGGTTGCCAGAAGCGCCAGGAAGATTGCGCCAAAGAGGGTGATCCTGTGCGAGCTCTTGGCAATAAACTCGGTGGTCGGCTTGCCCTGGCGAATGCCGGGGATCATGCCGCCGTTGCCTTGAATGTTCTTGGAGATCTCGGCGGGGTTAAAGGTGATCGACGAATAGAAGAAGGTGAATCCGAGGATCATCAGCGCAAAGATCAGCTGGTACAAAACACTCGTGTAATTCACGTTCGCCGTCCACCACATGTTCGCGGAGCTCTGCGGGAAGAACGACAGAATCGTGGAGGGGAACTGCATGATCGCCGATGCGAAGATCAGCGGGAGCACGCCGCTCGAGTTAATGCGCAGCGGGATGTGGGTGGACTGGCCACCGTACATCTTGCGGCCCACCATGCGCTTGGCATACTGAACCGGGATCCGACGCTCGCCACGATCGACAAACACGATCGCAACCGTCATCACCACCGCCAGCACAACCACCGCCAGGTACGCCCAGGGGTTGACCAAGCCGCCCGCGAGCGCCTCGCTGTTGAACAGGCTCATGACCGCTGAAGCGACATAACGCGCAATGTTCGAGATGATTCCGGCGAAGATCAGGAGCGAGACGCCGTTTCCGATGCCCTTTTCCGTGATGCGTTCGCCAATCCACATGGCCAGTGCCGTGCCGGCTGCCAAGCAGAAACCAATCGTCAAATAGCTCAGAACCGAACCGTCACCCGACGCGCCCAAGCCCATGGAGAGCGCGACCGCCTGCACAAAGCCCAGGCCGACGGTGACGTAACGAGTGTACTGCGCAATCTTCTTCTGGCCTTCCTGACCCTGCTTCTGAAGCTCTTCGAGCTTCGGAATTGCCACGCACAGAAGCTGCATAATGATCGAGGCGTTGATGTAGGGCGTGATGCCCATCGCCATGATATTAAACTCAGCCATTGATGAGCCGGTCATCATGTTGATGAAGTTCAAAAGGTCAAGACCCGCCACCTTGGACTGCACCGCCGCTAGGTTGATGCCGGGCGTCGGCACAAAGCACAACAGCCGGTATACCAGCAGCATCAGGAGCGTGTAGAGGATCTTCTTGCGCAGGTCAGCGATTTTCCATGCGTTTTTGAGCGTGGTCCACATGGTCAGATCACCTCGGCTTTCCCGCCAGCCGCTTCGATTTTCTCCTTCGCGGTTGCAGTGAATTTGTTTGCCTGCACCGTGAGTTTCTTCGTCAATTCACCGTTGCCCATGATCTTGACGCCATCGTCAATCTTCTTGATGATGCCGTACTGGATCAATTCCACGGGCGTAACCGTCGCGCCGTCCTCGAAGACCTCGAGCCGGTCGACGTTGATGGCGACGTACTCGGTGCGGAAAGGATTGAAAAAGCCGCGCTTCGGCAGACGACGGGTCAAAGGCATCTGACCGCCTTCAAAACCCGGCCGCTTGCCGCCGCCCGAACGGGCCTTGGCGCCCTTATGACCTTTGCCGGAGGTCTTGCCCAGACCTGAACCGACGCCGCGGCCTAGGCGCTTGGGTGCCGTCGTCGATCCGAACGCGGGCTGCAGTTCGTGAAGTTTCATATCGTCGGACCTCCTTAGTCGTTAATTTCCTCAACCTTCACCATGTGCCGTACCCGAAAGATCATGCCGCGGGTCGCGTCGCTGTCCTCATGGATGACCTCTTGGCCGATCCTGTGCAGGCCCAGCGCCTCAATCGTCGCAATCTGCTTTTTCAGGCAGGCGATGGTGGACTTTGTCTGGGTGATTTTCAGCTTCATTTCATTGTCCTCCTTAGCCCATCATCTCTTCGACGGTCTTGCCACGGAGTTTGGCTACCTCTTCCGCGGTGCGAAGCTGCTTCAGGCCATCGATCGTCGCCTTAACCATGTTGATGGGGTTATTGGAGCCGATGGACTTGGTGCGAATGTCCTTGATGCCCGCTGCCTCGATAACCGCACGGACGGGGCCGCCGGCGATGACGCCGGTTCCTTCCGGGGCGGGAATCATCAGCACCTTGCCGCTGCCAAAGACGCCGGTGACCTGATGGGGAATGGTCGTTTCCCTCATGGAGATGTGCACCATCTGCTTCTTGGCATCCTCGACGCCCTTGCGAATCGCTTCGGGAATTTCGGCTGCCTTGCCCATGCCGCAGCTAATGCGGCCTGCGCCGTCGCCAACAACCATCAATGCGGTGAACCGGAAGTTCTTACCGCCCTTGACAACCTTGGCAACGCGGTTGACATATACGAGCTTCTCGTTGAATTCGCTCTCCTGTTCTCTCTCTCTGCGCTGCATGCGATAATTCTCCTCCCACTAGAAGTCCAGTCCGCCCTCACGAGCGCCGGCTGCCAATTCGGCCACACGGCCGGTGTAGATGTATCCACCGCGATCAAACACCACTTCTTTGATGTTCTTTTCGGCGGCGCGCTGGGCGATCACCTTGCCAATCAGTTTGGACTGACCCTTTTTGTCAAGCTCGCCCAACTGTGCGGCAATTTCCTTTTCAACGCTCGACGCGGCAACCAGTGTGGTTCCCACGCTGTCGTCGATGATCTGGGCGTAGATGTGGTTGAGGCTGCGGTAGACCGAAAGCCTCGGACGAGCGGGCGTCCCGCTGATCTTCTTGCGGACGCGCTCGTGGCGAATAATGCGGATCTCATTGCGATCCCGCTTTTTGAACATGTACGGTTCCCCCTCTCCTACTTCTTGCCGGACTTGCCTTCCTTGCGGCGGATCGTTTCGTCTTCATAGCGAATGCCCTTGCCAAGGTATGGCTCGGGCTTGCGCACCTCGCGGATGTCCGCGGCCAGTGCGCCAACCTGCTGCTTGTCAATGCCGCGAACGACAATTTTGTTGGCAGCGGGGGTCTCAAACGAGATCGTGTCGGGCGCGTCAAAAATGACCGGATGGCTGTACCCAACCGCCAAAGTCAGCTTTTTGCCAGCTTCAGCCGTCGCGCGGTAGCCCACGCCTTCCATGACCAGCGTCTTGGAAAAGCCAGTCGTCACGCCGGTCACCATGTTATGGATCAGCGCGCGATATAGCCCATGCATCGAACGATGCGCCTTCGTGTCAGACGGGCGGTTCACGGTCAAGACCGCGCCTTCCTGCTTGACTTCGATATCCTTATGGACCTTTAACGTCAACGTGCCCTTAGGGCCTTTGACAGTGACCTGATTGCTCGGGTCAATTGTCACGGTCACCCCTGCCGGGACGTCAATCGGAAGTCTTCCGATTCGAGACATGAATATTGCACCTCCAAACTGAGATTCAAGAGCGCCGCGCGGCGTTTACACCGCCCGGTGCGTTCATCACCAGATGTACGCCAGTACTTCGCCACCAACGCCAGCTAGGCGAGCCTGCTTGTCAGACATAACGCCCCTGGACGTCGAAATGACCGCAATGCCGAGCCCTCCGAGCACTTTGGGCAGTTCATCGGACTTGGCATAAACGCGAAGTCCCGGCTTGGAGATGCGCTTGAGGCCCCTGATAACCGGCTGCTTGCTCTGCGCGTACTTGAGCTGAACCTTAATCTGGCCTTGTACGCCGTCATCCAGGCAATCAAACGACTTGATATAGCCTTCCTCCAACAGGATCTTGGCGATCGCCTTTTTCATGTTGGAAGCAGGCATCGACACGGCATCATGCCTTGCCACCTGGGAATTGCGGATTCGTGTCAGCATATCCGCGATGGGATCGTTCATGATCATTGTGTAACCTCCTTCCGTTAATGCCTTACCAGCTGGCCTTTCTCACACCGGGAATCTGGCCCTTGTAAGCCAGCTCACGGAAACAAATACGGCAAACGCCATACTTGCTGAGCACCGAATGCGGACGACCGCAAATGCGGCAGCGGGTGTAGGCGCGGGTGGAGAACTTAGGCGTTCTCGCCTGCCTTACCTTCATGCTTGTCTTGGCCACGCTTCATTTCCTCCTTTATTACACTTGCTGAAACGGCATGCCCAACAAGCGCAGCAGTTCCTTCGCTTCTTCGTCGGTCTTGGCGGTGGTGACGAAGATCATCTCCATGCCGCGAATTTTGTCAACCTTATCGTACTCGATCTCGGGGAAGATCAACTGTTCGCGAACACCCAGCGCGTAATTGCCACGGCCGTCAAAGGCATTGGCGGATACGCCGCGGAAGTCGCGCACGCGGGGCAATACGATGGAAATCAGCTTGTCGGTGAACTCATACATGCGATCACCGCGCAGCGTAACCTTTGCGCCAACATTCATGCCGGCGCGCAGCTTAAAGTTTGCAATCGACTTTTTGGCCTTGGTGACCATCGGCTTCTGGCCCGAGATGGTGGTCAACTCGGCAATGGCAACCTCCATCGCCTTGGCGTTGTCTTTGCAATCGCCCAAGCCCATGTTGAGAACTACTTTCTCGAGCTTCGGGACCTCCATCACGTTCTTGTAACCGAACTTCTGGGTGAGGCCTGCAATGACCTCACTGCGATACTTATCTTTTAAACGTGCCACTTCGCATTTCCTCCTTCTCGATTAATTGTCGAAGGTTGCGCCGCACTTCTTGCAGGCGCGTACCTTGCGTTCCTTCGATCCATCCTCGAGAACCTTGTGCGCGACACGCGTCGCCTTCTTGCAGCTTGGGCACAGGAGCATCACGTTAGAGGCCGGGATGGCGGCTTCCTTCTCGATGATCCCACCGGGCATGCCCTGTCCACGGGGTTTCTGGTGACGCTTCACCATGGCAACGCCTTCGACAATCACCTTGCGGGTCTTCGGAAAGGCCTTTTGGATCTTGCCGCTCTTTCCCTTGTTGGCGCCGGAGATCACCACAACGGTATCTCCGGATTTGATGTTCATTTTATTCATTGACACTTTAGCTGCCTCCCTTACAGCACTTCGGGCGCCAGCGAGACGATTTTCATGTAATCCTTCTCGCGGAGCTCGCGTGCAACAGGCCCGAAGATGCGGGTTCCGCGGGGCTGCTTCTGGTCGTTGATGATGACGGCTGCATTATCGTCGAAACGAATGTAGCTTCCGTCGGGACGCCTGTACTGCTTGCGCGTGCGAACGATGACGGCCTTGACCACATCGCCCTTTTTGACGGTACCACCTGCGGTGGCGCTCTTTACTGCGGCGACGATGACGTCACCGATGCCGCCGGAGCGACGGAACGAGCCACCCAGCACGCGAAAACACATGATTTCCTTAGCGCCGGAATTATCGGCTACTTTTAACCGGGTTTGCGGCTGAATCATTGTGCTACTTCCTCCTTGTCAGCTTACTGGATCGGGGTGACTTGCGAAGGCGCGTCTTACCAATATGATTGGTATTACTTGGCCTTCTCGACAACCTCGACCAGGCGCCAGCGCTTATCCTTGGACAACGGGCGAGTTTCCATCACGCGAACGGTGTCGCCAATGCCACACTCGTTGTTTTCGTCATGCGCCTTAAATTTCTCGGTGCGATTCATGATCTTTCCGTACAGCGGATGCTTCACACGCGTGCGGATTTCAACGACAATCGTCTTGTCCATCTTGTCGGAAACGACGATGCCGGTACGGGTTTTGCGAATGCCTCTTACTTCAGACATTGTGGGGGCAGCCTCCTTTCGCATGCTTCTCACGCCTGCATCTCGCGCTGGCGGATGATGGTCTTGACACGAGCGATGTCCTTCCTGCATTCGGAAATCGTCATGGTGTTCTGAAGCTGCCCGGTGGCCAGCTGGAATCTGAGGTTGAACAGTTCAGCCTTCTTATCCTTAAGCGTGGTGTCGAGCTCAGCATTGGACTTCTCCATCAGCTCTTTCAGTTCCTTGGACTTCACTGCTCAGCACCTCCCTGGGCGGTCTCCCGCTTGATGAACTTCGTTTTGATGGGCAGTTTGTGGGCCGCCAGGCGGAGCGCCTCGCGGGCGGTCTCCTCCGGTACGCCGTTCATTTCGAACAGCACGCGGTCGGGCTTGACCACTGCCACCCAGTACTCGGGCGCGCCCTTGCCGGAGCCCATGCGCGTTTCCGCGGGCTTGGCCGTGACGGGCTTGTCGGGGAAAATCTTGATCCAGACCTGGCCGCCACGCTTGGTGTAGCGGGTCATCGCCTGACGAGAGGCTTCGATCTGGTTCGAAGTCACCCAACCGGGCTCAAGCGCCACCAGGCCGTAGTCGCCATAGGCAAGGAAATTGCCGCGCATTGCCCTGCCCTTCATGCGACCGCGCATTACTTTGCGGTGCTTGACTCTTTTAGGCATCAGCATGACCATTTCCTCCTTCCGTCTTACGAACCGATATCGCCGGCGCCTTCTTGGCCCTGGGCAGTACCTGTCCTTTGTAAATCCACACCTTGACGCCGATGCGCCCATAGGTGGTCTTGGCTTCGCAGAAGCCGTAGTCGATGTTCGCGCGAAGCGTCTGCAGCGGGATCGAACCCTCGTGATAGCCCTCGCTGCGCGCGATATCCGCGCCGCCTAAGCGTCCGGCCACCTGGGTCTTGATGCCCTTGGCGCCGCCCTTCATCGCGCGGCCGAGGCTCTGCTTCATCGCGCGCCTAAACGACACGCGCTTCTCGAGCTGCTGAGCGATGTTCTCGGCAACCAGCTGCGCCTCAACCTCGGGATTCTTGATCTCAAGAATGTTCAGGTTGACTTGCTTGCCGCCGGTGAACGCTTCGATCTGCTTTTTGAGCGCTTCGACGCCCGCGCCGCCGCGGCCGATCACAATGCCCGGCTTGGCGGTAAAGACGCTGACCGAAATCTTGTCGGCCGAACGCTCGATATCAATGTGGGAGATGCCCGCCTGATTGAGCTTTTCCTTGAGCATTTCCCGGAGTTTGTAATCCTCGATGAGGTTGTTGGAGAAATCCTTTTTCCCCGCGTACCACTTGGTGCTCCAGTCCAGGATGACACCGACGCGCGCGCCGTGGGGATTAACCTTCTGGCCCATTTAATTCCCTCCTGTTGCCTCGCGGCCTAATTTCGGGGGCCGCTTCTCACTGAAGCTGCGTTACTGCTTCTGATCCAGCACTACCGTAATGTTGCTGGTGCGTTTGAGGATCGTGTCCGCACGACCGTGCGAACGCGCCCAGAAGCGCTTGAGCGTCGGGCCTTCATTGGCGAATACCTCCGCCACATGCAGGCTCTCGCGGTCCATGCCCAGATTGTTCTCGGCATTGGCGATGGCCGAATTGAGCAGCTTCTCGACGACGGGTGCCGCAGCCTTAGGGGTATACATCAGGATTGCGAGCGCCTGATCAACCTGCTTGCCACGGATCAGGTCGATGACGACCTTTACCTTGCGCTGAGAGATGCGAATATACTTGGCAACGGCGCGCGGCCTCCTGTCGGCATTGGCTTTGCGCTGCGCGGCCTTTTCTCTTACTCGGGTTGCCATTAATCTTCACTCCTTTCCCTTCTTTGCGGGGACGCTATTAATTTTCTTGAGCCGTCACATCGGCGAAAGGGCCGTCTTACTTGCGGACGGACGCCTTTTCTCCGGCGTGTCCCCGGAAAGTACGGGTGGGGGCGAACTCGCCGAACTTATGTCCGACCATGTCCTCCGTCACGTAGACCGGCACATGCTTGCGGCCATCATGTACGGCAATCGTGTGTCCTACAAAGTCCGGGAAGATGGTGGAAGCGCGCGACCAGGTCTTAATGACCTTCTTTTCGCCGCTGGCATTCATGGCCTCTACGCGCTTAAGCAGTACGGGCTGAATGAAAGGGCCTTTTTTGATTGATCTGCTCATTCTGAAAGCAGCCTCCTTCCGTTGGCGAAATTACTTCTTGCCGGCTTTCTTCACAATCATCTTGTTGGAATACTTGCGGTGCTTGCGGGTGATGACGCCCTGCGTCTTCTTGCCCCACGGGGACATCGGGGCGGGCATACCCACCGGGGAGCGGCCTTCGCCGCCGCCGTGCGGGTGATCACACGGGTTCATGACGACGCCGCGGACGGAGGGCCGAATGCCCAAGTGGCGCTGGCGACCGGCCTTGCCGATGCGCACGTTCATGTGATCGGTGTTGCCGACCTGTCCGATCGTCGCGCGAGCGTTGACCGAAACTTTGCGAACCTCGCCCGAAGGCAGTCTGACCTGAGCCAGCGTGCCCTCCTTGGCGATCAGCTGCGCGGACGTGCCCGCGGAGCGGACCATCTGGCCGCCGTGGCCGGGCTTGATCTCCAGGTTGTGGATGAGCGTGCCCAGCGGGATGTCGATGATCGGCAGGCAGTTGCCGGGCTTGATGTCCGCCTCTGCGCCGCTCATCACGGTGTCGCCGGTCTTAAGACCAAGGGGCGCCAGGATGTAGCGCTTCTCGCCGTCTGCGTAGCACAGAAGGGCGATAAAGCAGGTGCGGTTCGGGTCGTACTCAAGGGCGACGACCTTCGCGGGGATTCCGTCCTTCGTGCGACGGAAGTCGATGATGCGGTA
Source organism: Clostridia bacterium (assembly GCA_036645575.1). Lineage (GTDB taxonomy): Bacteria > Bacillota > Clostridia > Christensenellales > Aristaeellaceae > JAVXNW01. The sequence goes on from JAVXNW010000045.1 coordinate 18,892, forward strand.
TTTCCGACGCGCGCCGCCGCCCTGATGGCGAACGGTGATCTTGCCGGACTTGTTGCGGCCAGCCTTGTGGCGCAGATCTGTGGTGAGCGAACGCTCGGGAGCCTTTTTGGTCAGCTCAGCGAACGAAAGAACCGACATAAAACGCCTTGCAGGCGAGGTCGGCTTGTACACTCTAATGGCCATACTTGCTTTCCCCTCCTCTTATTGCGCCATGCCTTCGAAGAACTCGATGCCCTTGGAGGCCTCGGTCAGTTTGACAATGGCTTTCTTCCTTTCGGGACGACGACCCGACGTTTTGCCCTGGCGCTTGATCTTACCTTCTGTACGCATGGTGTTGACCGACTCAACCTTGACGCCAAAGACGGTCTCAACCGCCTGCTTGATCTCGGTCTTGCCGGCGTCGATCGCCACTTCGAACGTATATTTCTTCTCGTTCATGGCGTCGTAACTTTTCTCAGTAAGCACCGGGCGGAGGATGATGTCATAAGGACTTTTCATCAGTCATATACCTCCTCGACCAGTCTTGCGGCCTCCTGCGTCACGATGAACTTATCGTAACCCAGAATGTCTACCACGTTGAGGGTTCCCACATACGTGGTTTTGAGGCCTTCGATGTTGCGGGCTGCGCGCACGATTGACTCGTCGCGGCCCGGAATCACCAGGAGTGCCTTGCGCGTCGCACCCAGATCCTTGAGCATCTTGACGATGATCTTGGTCTTTGCTTCGCTCAATACCAGCTTGTCAAGCACGATGATGTCGCCATCCACGACTTTCGAGGTGAGGGCGCTCTTCATCGCGAGCCTGCGCACCTTGCGCGGGATCGAAAAGCTGTAGTCGCGCGGCTTGGGCGCGAACACCACGCCGCCGTGGGTGAACTGGGGCGCTCTGCGGCCGTGATGGCGCGCGTTGCCGGTGCCCTTCTGGCGGTAGATCTTCCGGCCACCGCCGCGAACCTCGGTGCGGGTCAGCGCCGACTGCGTCCCCTGACGCTTTGCGTTGAGCTGCTGACGCACGACCATGTGCAGTGCGGTTTCATGGATTTCAGCGCCAAACGTGTTGTCTGAGAGTTCAATCTCGCCAACTGTCTGACCCTGCATATTTAGCATGGCTACTTTAGGCATTGTTTCGTCCTCCTTTCAACCCTTATTAGGCTTTAATCGAGCTGCGGACGATGATTAGCGCGCCATTGGCGCCCGGAACCGCGCCCTTGATCATGAGCAGGTTGCGCTCCGCGTCCACACGGATGATCTCAAGGTTCTGAACCGTCACACGCTCTGAGCCGTACTGGCCGGACATGTGCTTGTTCTTGAATACACGCGACGGCGAGGAGTTCGCGCCCATGGAGCCTACGCCCCTGTGGTACTTTGAACCATGCTTCATGGGTCCCGTATGCTGGTTCCAGCGCTGAATGACACCGGTGAAACCGTGGCCCTTGCTGATACCGGACACGTCTACATGGTCGCCCTCTTTGAACACGTCGCACTTGATCACATCGCCTGCCTTATAAGGGGTGACATCGTCAAGTCTGAATTCGCGCAGGAACCGGGTCGCGGATACACCCGCCTTCGCGAAATGGCCGAGCTCGGGCTTGTTCTTCAGTTTCTTCGCGCGCGTTTCAGCGAGCTCACCGAAACCGACCTGAACAGACTCATATCCGTCGGTTTTGACGGTCTTGACCTGCGTTACAGGACACGGACCCGCCTCAAGGACGGTGACCGGCATGAGGCGACCATCCGCGAGGAAGATCTGTGTCATGCCAATCTTCTTACCGAGAATTGCCTTTTCCATCTATCTCCACCTCCAAAGTTTACAACTTAATCTCGATCTCGACACCCGCCGGCAGGTCGAGCTTGGTCAGCGCGTCCACCGTCTTGGAAGTAGGATTCAGGATGTCGATCAAGCGCTTGTGTGTGCGCATTTCAAACTGCTCACGTGAATCCTTGTGCTTGTGCGGGGAGCGGAGAATCGTAACGATCTCCTTCTCGGTCGGGAGCGGAATGGGACCCGATACGCGCGAACCCGTGCGCTTGGCGGTCTCCACGATGCGTGCGGCGCTCTGGTCGATGACGCCGTGCTCGTAGGCTTTCAGTTTGATGCGAATCTTCTGATTGGCCATGTTGTCTCCTCCTTGTTAAAAACTCATGCACACGCTACCGGGCGTGTCCTTGTTTTTTTCGCACGTCCCGTCTCCGGGACATGCGACGACGTGGCATGAGCCTCGTCGCCCGATTGACGGACTGGTCCACGAAAGTTACCGAAGCCGGGCTTCGCAATCTATCGCTTCATCCCTCGAACCCTTCCGCGCTGATCAATCGCCATAAGGGCTCACGCAGACCGGTATCTGCGCTCGCGCTATACGCGCAACATTTGGATTATACCAAATTGCCCTACTGAATTGCAATACCCCACGCCCCATATTGCGTTAACTTTTGCGTTTTTTCCCCGCTTGCGCAAAACATTAACCTTCCTCCCCGCCTAGCCGTCCCCCCAATGGCGGTTGCCGCTATTCTGAGACGAGACTTTTGAGGGGAGGGGGCACCCGCAGGGGACGGAAGGGCGGGGGGCTAAAGACCGCGAGGAAGACCGCGAGAGAGAACGCGAGGAAAAACGCGAGGAAAAACGCGAGATAGCCCGAGTTCGGTCGGGCGATCTCTTGAGTTAGTGACAATGTTCTAGCGCTGCGAGCATTCCTGCGCCTTGCTGCGGCAAGGCGGACGGTTTACTCGCCCATCGGCTACGAGGTTCGAGGGACTTTGCCGATGGGCGAGTTGAGTTTTTTGGGACGAGGTTCGGGGAGGCGCAGGAACGAGGGCGCGAGGTTCGAGGTTCGAAGTTCGAAGTTCGAAGGATTTCGCTTGTTGCGACAAGCGACCGGCGCCGCCGCCGGCTCCCGCAAGGCTTGAAGCCTTGACGACA